>JAFXFR010000092.1 GCA_017513475.1 Clostridia bacterium | reverse complement strand
GCTCATGCAGCAGGGCGGATTCTATTCCACACTGTACAACGCGCAGTTCGGCGCGTAAGGGGCGCTGCCCCCTACACCCCCGCCAGAGGGATATCATCCCTCTGGACTCCCCTTTCGCGATCAAGCTGCGCGGTTCCCTTTGAGTTGGTTCCGCGTGCAGGTTGCAGAATACGAGAAAAGAGATGCCTATGAGCAAATTCATCACCCGCGCGAAGGAGCTTCGCGCCATCGTCACCCCCCACTACAACTGCGGCCAGGCCGCGATCCTGCCCTTCGCGGAGGACATGGGCATCCCGTCCGACCTGGTGATGCGCTTTGCCGCGAACTTCGGCGGAGGCATGAAGACCGGCGCGCTTTGCGGAGCCGTCGCCGGCGGTGTGACCGTGCTGGCCCTCCACGGCCTGGACACCCCCGACGTGACCGCCGAATACTACGCCCGCGTGCGCGAAAAGCACCCGGAGGCCATCGACTGCAAGCAGCTTCTCCAGCGAAACGCCGAGGCTGGCAACGAAAAGAAGCCCTTCTGCGACGGATTGGTGTACGAGTGCATCGCCATCGCTGAGGACATGCTGCGCAAGGCCGGCAAAATCGAATAAGGCACACAAAAAACCGCGTCCGATATTGCGTCGGACGCGGGTTTTTCTTTATTCGGATCAGATCGGCTGATTTTCCTTCCTCAGCAGCATCAGGCCATACACGCCCAGCAGGCCGAAGCAGACGACACAGGCCGCCAGTGCGATGGGCGGATACTGATTGCCGGACGAGAAGCAGAATGGCACGCCGCAGAAGTCGATCAGCGCGTGAAGCAGCATGACGGCGGTCAGATTGCGCGTGCGGACATACACCGCCCCGAAATACACGCCCAGCGCCGCCGCCCAGAGCACCTTGCAGACGCCCGTCAGCAGCGGCTGACCGATGCATCCGACAACATGTCCCAGTCCAAAGAGCGCCGACGTGACCAGGACTGCATACAGCGCAGGATGCTTCCTGCCGGCAAAGCATTCTTGCAGCACGTTCTGCAGCAGGCCGCGCAGGTACAATTCCTCCATCATGCCCACGCCGATGTAGTACACAAAGCCCTCCACCAGCACACGCCAGACCGTCGGGCGGTTATCAAACGGCAAAAGACCGATGCAGAAGGCGACCGCCACAGCGCCCGTGGCCGCAACGGCGACCGGTGCATGTCTGCGCAGCGCATCGGCAAAACCATCCCTCTGCAGGCCGAATTTCCATTCCTTTCCCAGCGTGCAGCGCCACAGCCAGCACAGCGCGCCCGCCAGAAGGAAGTTCAGCATCAATGTGAAGTACATCGGGTCGATATCCGCTATCCGGATATCCGGGACCAGGGCTGCCGGGAGCGCTGTCATTTCCATCGCGGTCATGACCACCGCCAGCAGCACAGCGGATATCAGCAGCGTACGACGTTTATCCATCGCGACTTCTCCTTACAGCACGATGTCGCCAGGGCGGTAGCCATAGGGCAGCTCCTCTTCCTCAACGAAGGTGAAGTCGGGGTCTTCCAGCGTGGGCAGGAAGGCCGCGTAGGGGATGCCGTCGAACTCGGAATGATACGCGCTGGCGCCGAACCAGCCGCCCTCATGTACCTTCACGTTCAGGTCGCGGGCGAATTTGGTCATGTTGCAGCAGTCGTGGATCACGATGGGCCACTTTTCCTCCGCGCACTGCTTCATCAGCTTGCAGGTCAGCTCGTGGCTCCAGATGGGCGAGAGGTAGCCGTGACGGGTCATGTACATCGGCTCGCCCTCGTAGTTGACGATGTTGTTGGGATTGAGGTGGAGCTCGGCGCAGTTCATGAAGTCGATGCCGGTGGAGAGGATCTCGTCCTTCTTCTGCTGGAACTGCTCGTAGAAATCCGGGGTCATGGGGGTCTCGATGGCGATGGTGGGGATGTACTTCGCCGCCAGCTTCATATTGGCGATGACCTTGTCCGCGCAGTTCGTGCCGCCCAGGTTGAAGCGCAGCTCGTCCAGGCCCGCCTCGCCCAATGCACGCAGGTTTTCCTCCGTGCAGAGGGTGCCGTTGGTGTACATATGCTGGTGCACGCCCGCCTCATGGAACTTGCGGATCACGCCGTAGTACTTCTCGATCTCCATGAAGGGCTCGAGGTAGACGTAGCTCACGCCAGTCGGCTTTTTCTGGATGGACAGCAGGAGGTCGATGTCCTCCTCGCGGAACTTGGTGCCGCCGATCTCCCACATGCCCTCGCCGATGGGCGGCTGGCAGTCCAGCTCGCCGTGGTTGTAGCAGAAGCGGCAGTTGATGTTGCACTTGTTGGTCTTGCGGATGGCGGAAAGGCCGGTGCCGGTCAGGCAGGAGCGGCAGCCGCGGGAGAATTTCGCCTCATCGCCGACGAAGTACGTCCGGCCTGCGATGGTCTGCAGCCCCGGGATCTCAGCGCGCAGCTCTGCGATGCGTTTCTCCTGGGCCAGCTCGATCTGGCTGAGGACAGCCAGCGCGATCTCCTGCTGCCGGGGCATCAACGGTTCATCCTCGTCCAGCTGGGCGAAGAAGGAGTACCACATCAGCGCATCGCGCTTGGAAATCTTCATAGTCATTCCTCCGTGAGAATCTTCAGGGCTTCCTGGTGGCTGAAGACGGTGTAAGTAGCCGCGTCGCTGGTCTTGCCCTTGAGGCTGAAGAAGATGCTGTCCACGCCGGCATTGACCGCCGCGGGGATGTCTGCTGACAGGCTGTCGCCCATCATGACGGCTTGCGATTTGTCCGTGCAGCCCAGCATCTCCATGGCGACATGGAGCAGCTTGGGATCGGGCTTGGCCACGCCGACCTCCTCGGAGATGACGATAGCGTCAAACAGGGGGGTCAGGGGGCACTTCGCCAGGCGGCTGCGCTGGATGGCGCTCACGCCGTTGGACACCAGCGCGATCTTCATCTTGCCGTGGACGGCATGCATGAATTCCTCCGCGCCGGGCAGGAGATCCGCGTGATTGCCCAGGCCCGCCGCGTATTCCGCCGCGATGACGGACGCGTCCACGTCGTGGCGGTCCAGCACCGCGAGCAGCTGGCGGAAGCGCTCCACCTTCAGCTTGGGCTGGGTGGTCTCGCCCCGTTCGAGAGCCTTCCACAGCGCGTCGTTGATCTCGTGGTAACGGTGGACGGTGGCGTCGTCGGTGGGCAGATTGTGGGCAGTCAGCACGTCGATGAGAGCCTTGGCCTCGGCGGCGTTGAAGTCCATGAGGGTGTTGTCGTTGTCGATCAGCAGGTACTGGTAGCGCATGGCGGCCTCCTGTCAGGTAGATATATCTGCTTCATTGTAGTGGATGGGGCGGATTTTGTCAATCAAAGAAGAAAGGATGCGCTATCAGCAAATAAATCGCATGCTATTTATCAAAACAGGTTGCTTTTCCGCACAAAATGTGCTAGACTTATAGCAATCATTCCATTAAGGAGGCGTTTTTACCATGAAGTTCCTGACCCGTCTGCTGCCCCTGCTGCTGGCCCTGGTTCTGTGCCTGGGCAGCGTTGCTACCGCTGAGCTGGACTACTCCACCACCGAGCCCCTGTTCCTGTCCGTGTTTGATTACCCCGCTTCCGAGTGGTACTCCGGCGAATTCAACCGTTCCCTGCTGGCCACCTGCGCCATGATCGACGCCGTCCTGGTCGATAACGAGCAGTGGACGGGCATCATCAAGGACGCTCTGTCCGCCAACACCATTTACGTTGCCCGCACGGACGACATGCTGCTGGTCTTCTTCTTCGCCAAGACCGAGATGCTGGTCGCCTACTACACCCCCTCCGTCACGCTATTCTCCCTCAGCCAGATGGACATCACCAGCACCACCGCTCCCGCCACCCGCATGGCCGGCTACAAGTCCAACGGCATCATCCAGTCCTACTACGCCGTTTCCACCTCCGACATCATGGAAGTCTATGAGATGATCATGGGCGCCCTGAACGGCGAATAATCCGGCACTCCGCAGCGCCTCAGATGAGGCGCTGTTTTTTGTTTGCCGCAGTTTGTAAAAACATTCAAACCTGTCAAAAAATGTTGTATTTGCATCATATTTGTGCTATACTGTATACATTCACAATCGAGGAGGCGTTTCCCCATGAAAATCATTTCCCGCCTGTTTGCTATGCTGATGGTTCTGTGTCTGTGCTGCGGCGCTGCTGCGTCCGCTGCAACTGAGCTCTCGCTGACCAAAACCGCAATGCTGAACGTGATCCCCAAGACCGCTGACGAATGGTATTCCGACGATTTCAACCGTGCTCTGGTGGCTACGCTGACGCTGTTTGATATCGTCATCGCCGACGCGGACCAGGAGTTCATCGACATTATGGCTGCTTCCACGAAGAACGACACGGTCTTCGTCGGCCGAGATCAGGATACGATCCTGGTGTTCTTCCTCGGCAACGACGGTCAGGCCATCATTGCCTACTACGTGCCTGAGTATGACGCCTTCACCGCCCAGACCGTCCAGATGGCCGCCGGCAAGACTGCCGAAGCCCAGATGAACACCATCCGCGACGCCGGTATTGTATCCAGCTACTATGCAGTGCCCTATGAGATGATGAATGCCATCTACGCTTCGATCCTCAACGCTGCGGAGTAAACCGTCCCTGAAGGTCTCCTGTTGAAAGGAGCTTCAAAATAACGCTAACTAATTTAGGAGGTACCCCATGTTCAAGAAGCTTTCTGCGATCCTCGTTGCCCTGCTGCTGGCGATCTCCTGCGCTGCCCCCGCCATGGCTGCTGACACCCCTCAGTACACCATTGATCCCGTCTTCCTGGAGATCTTCGACATGTCCGCCACCGAGTGGTACTCCGACTACACCCACAAGACCCTGCTGGTCACCTCCATGATGCTGGACATCGTCATCTGCGATTATGACATCGCTGATGATATCCTCTCCAGCGCGGTGGTTTCCGGCGCTGTGTATGTCGGCCAGGATGAAATCGCCCTGTACGGCATCTTCTTCGGCGCCAACGGCACCGTCACCGTTTCCTACCAGCCCGCGACCGGCCAGCTGCTCTTCAGCCGTCTGGACGCCACCTTCTCCGTCTCCGGCGCTGCCACCGCCATGAGCAACATGCGCGCTGACGGCCTCTTCAATAGCTACGAGAAGATCGAGAACGCCGACATCCTGGAAGTGTACCAGATGATCCTGGACACCCTGAACAACAACTGACGCCCTTCCCTCCCCGGCAGCGATGCCGGGTTTTTTTCTTTGCGTTCCTGGCAGATCATTGCATTTATTGGCCGGATATGCTATAATCAGACAAACCATTACGGGAGGAACAGCATATGATGAAGCGTTTTTGTCGTGCCCTGGCGCTGCTGCTGGCGCTGGCACTGTGCCTGGGCGTCGCTGCCGCCGAGGAAGAAAAGGTGTACACCACCGATAATCCCAAGATGATCAATGCAGTCTTCGCAGACGGTACGGACTGGTACAGCACCGAGGAAGCCCGCGGCGTGATGACCACCTGCACCATGATGGATCTGGTGCTTTCCTTTGACGATACCTTCTCCGACTGCATCCTGGACGCCATGGAGCGCGACGAGGTCTACATCGCCCAGAGCGGGATCGTCTGCAACGTGTTTTTCATGGGCAGCAAGGGCTGGATCTGCACCTTCTGCGTCCCCGGCTTCGCGGATTTCCGCGGCTATTATACCCCCAGCAACATCCCGCTGCAGGGCTCCGTGCTGCTCAGCGCGCTGCAGTCCAACGGCACCGTTGACTCCTACTACAAGATCCCTGCCAGCTATGTGTGGGAGCTGTACGCCGCCATTATGGAGGGCGTTGGCGAGTAACCGCCTGTAATTATGTGTTGTATTCACAGGTATCCTGTGATATAATTTTGCCACAAATACACCCGTTAAGGAGGATTTACACATGACCAAGAAGATCGTTTCCCTGTTCCTGGCGATCGCCATGCTGCTGATGAGCATCCCCGCGCTGGCCGAAAATACCGAGGCCGTTTCCATCGAGCCCACCCTGAGCGCCATTATGGACCGCAACACCTCTGAGTGGCTGGAGTCCGACGCATCCCGCGTGCTGCTCACCACCTGCGTGCTGATCGACGTCCTGCTCTCCGATTACGAGCAGCTCTCCGACGTTGCCGCCAATGCTGTGGTCAGCGGCAAGGTCTATCTCGCCGTGGACGAGGAGGACCTGTGCGTTTACTTCTTCGGCACCGAGTACACCCTGCTGGTGATCTTCGATCCCATCGCTGAGATCATGGTTGGCAACATCCTGGGCCAGGCTACCTCCGATCCCAACGGCATGATGGTCGCCCTGCAGGGCAAGGACCTGTTCTCCCGTTACTACCCCATCGCCGGTACCGATATCCTGACCATGTACCAGCTCATCCTGGAAGAGCTGCAGAAGTAAACAGCCCTTCTGCCGCCCCATACCATGTAAGGAGACGATCATTATGATGAAGAAGCTGCTTGCCCTGTTTTTTGCCCTGTCCATGCTGATTTCCTGCGCCTTCGCCGATGAAGACCTGGACTCCGTCGTGATCAATCCCTTCCTGAGCAACGCCATCGGCCGTACCGCGACCGAGTGGTATAAGGACGATTCCAGCCGTGCCTTCCTGGCTGCGTGCATGCTGCTGGAGTTCCCCTCCGAGGAGCGCCCCGACATGTGGGAAACCATCCTGGACTGCTTCTCCAAGGGGTCCGTCTACATTGCCCGCACCGATGACCAGCTGGAGCTGTACATCTTCAGCCCTGCCAAGGTTCTGCTGATCATCTACGAGCCCAGCAACGAGCGCCAGCTGGCCGCCTACCTGGGCGACGGTGTTTCCCAGCCCGTTGAGCTGATGAATTACATGAAGGAGAACAACAATATCGACTCCTACTATCAGGTGGACAAGGCTGCCATCCTGGATATGATGGATCTGATCATCGAAACCCTGAGCGAGTAACAAACAGCAGCGCCTCCCGGTCATCAAGCCGGGAGGCGCTTTTTGTATGCCTTTATTTGTTCAGCTCGCGGGTGTAGTTCAGCAATCCGCCGCAGAGGATGCAGCCCTTCTGCCGCTCGGTCAGGGGCAGGAGCACCTTGTAGTCCTCGTTCTTGGTGGCGTTGTGCAGGACGAATTCCTCGCTGCCTTCTTCCACCAGCGCGCGCACGCCGGGGAGGGTCAGCTCATCGCCGAAGTCGATGCGGTCATAATCCGCCTCATCCGCGAAGGTCATGGGCAGGATGCCGTTGTTGATCAGGTTCGCCTGATGGATGCGGGCGAAGCTCTTCGCGATGACCGCGCGGATGCCCAGATACAGGGGCACGAGAGCCGCGTGCTCACGGCTGGAGCCCTGGCCGTAGTTGCTGCCGGCGACGAGGATACCGCCGCCCTCCGCCTTGGCGCGGGCCGGGAAATCCTTGTCCACGGGGGTCAGGCAGAAGTCGCTGAGGTAGGGCACGTTCGAGCGGAAGGGCAGGAGCTTCGCGTCCGAGGGCGCGATATGATCGGTGGTGATGTTGTCCTCCATCTTGAGGAGCACCTTGCCATCCACGTCCTGGGGGAGGGCCTTGCCCATCGGGAAGGGCTTGATGTTGGGGCCGCGCACGACCTCGACCGTGTCCTCCGCGCCGGGAGCAACGGGCGGGATGATCAGGTTGTCGTTCACGTCGAACTTTTCGGGCAGCGGAATGTCCAGGTCGATGTCCAGGCAGCGGGGATCGGTCAGCACGCCGGTGAGGGCGGTGACAGCGGCGGTCTCGCAGGAAACGAGGTAGATGCCGGCGCTCTTGGTGCCGCTGCGGCCGAAGAAGTTGCGGTTGTTGGTGCGCACGGAGATGGCGTTGGACTTGGGCGCCTGACCCATGCCGATGCAGGGGCCGCAGGCGGATTCCAGGATGCGCGCGCCTGCCGCGATCATGTCAGCCAGCGCGCCGTTGCGGGCCAGCATCGTCAGCACCTGCTTGGAGCCGGGGCCGATGACCAGGCTCACGTCCGGATGCACGGACTTGCCCTTCAGGATGCGGGCAACGCGCATCATATCGGTGTAGG
>JAFXFR010000091.1 GCA_017513475.1 Clostridia bacterium | reverse complement strand
GGCACGTCGCCGCGGACGATACGCTGGGCGAGACCTTCGGCGATGGCGGTCTTACCGACGCCGGGTTCACCGATCAGGACGGGGTTGTTCTTCCGTTTGCGGGAGAGGATGCGGATGACGTTGCGGATCTCGCTGTCGCGACCGATGACGGGATCGAGCTTGTTCTGCCGGGCCAGCTCGACCAGGTCGGAGCCGTACTTTTTCAGCGCGTCGTAGGTTTCCTCCGGGTTGTCGGTGGTGACGCGGGTCGCGCCGCGCACTTCGCTGAGCGCCTTGAGGAAGGCCTTCTCGTCATATCCGATGCGCTTCAAAATGTCATTCACGCGGGCGTTGGGCTTCTGGCACAGGCCCATCCAGACATGCTCCACGCTGAGGTACTCGTCCTTCATCTGCTTGGCGCGGGCTTCGGCGTCGATCAGCGCTTTCTCCAAATCGGGCGAGATGTAGACCTTGTCCGCCTCCCTGCCGGGGCCGGATACGCGGACGATGCGCCCCACCGCGTCCGTCAGCGCGGCGCGCAGGGAATCCACGGACAGGCCGCATTTCGTCAGCAGCTGGGGGATGAGCGCGGCGTTGTCCTCGGTGAGGGCGAGCATCACATGCTCCTGATCCACCTGCTGGTGGCCGTATTCCACCGCCAGCTGCTGGGCGCGCTGGATGGCCTCGATGGTCTTCTGGGTGAACTGGTTCATATTCATAAGCATTCCTCCTTGATGGAAGATGGTCGAGCCATTTGACTATCTTTGACCTTTGGTCAGATGTATTCTATCTCAGTTTGACCTTCTTGTCAAGGGGGAATACAAAAAAATGCACCCCGGAGGATGCATTTCATGCTCAATCGATCCGCTCGATGACCAGCTTGCCATGGGTGGCTTCGGTCAGATCGATACCGAAGTCCCGCTTCACCTGCCAGGCGATGTAGGGCAGGGGCGTATGCTGCTGCCAGTTGATGCGGTAATGATCCGGGATCATGGCGCGGATCTCCTCGATCGTCACGGGGAAGTAGTTCTCCCGCACCTCGCGGTCCCAGTTTTGCGTGTAGGTATACTTGAGCAGGTAGTGGCACAGATCATGCCGGGTGACGATGGGCCCCCAAACTTCTTCATACTCCCGGAGCTGCGCGGCATAGCGGAGATTCTCCCGCACGCGGCGGATATCCTCGGGGTCGGCAGGCGCAAAGGCAGCCTCGGACAGCATCATATCGCGGATGGTCACATACTTGAAGCCGGAATGGAACACCCGCTGCCAGAAGATGCGCACATCCTCCTCCGTGCCGTAGGAGTACACCTCGTGGATGGTGGAGGAAATGTTGATCAGCGACTTGCGGGGATCCACGCCGAGATTGTCCCAGTCGCAGGTGAAGGCAGCCTGGGGGACGTTCTCCCGGGCAGCCTCCACCATCTTTTCGCTGATGTCGTAGCCCACATAGCGGCAGTCGTCCCAGAAGGCATGGAGGGCCTTGATCAGCTCGCCGTTGGCACAGCCGAAGTCCACCACCGCCTCGATGGGCTCGAACACCTTGTCCGCAAAAAACATCTTGTCCAGCACGGATTTCTGCATCCGGTGCAGGTAGATGCGCATGTCCTGAATATCGTACATCGCTTATTCCCCGCCCAGCTTGCCCTCGTGGAAATGCTTGCGGCACAGGCTCACATACTGGCTGGAGCCCCCCAGGAGGATCTGATCGCCCTCCTTGACCACCACTCCGTCCACGACGCGGGCGTTGCAGATGGCCTTGCGGCCGCACCAGCAGATGGTCTTGACCTCCTCGACGGAGTCCGCCCAGGCCATCAGCCACATGCTGCCCTCGAAGAAATTCTCCTGGAAGTCCGTGCGCAGGCCGTAGCAGATGACGGGGATGTTGAGTTCATCCACGATGCGCACCAGCAGCTGGACGCGCTCCTTGGTGATGAACTGGGCCTCGTCCACGATGATGCAGTCGTACCCGCGGGCGTCCTCAAGGGTGATGTCCTCCACAAAGCGGCATTCGGTTTCCAGGCCGCAGCGGGACTTCACCGTGGATGCGCCGTCGCGGTTCTCCAGCTTCGGCTTGAGCATGAGCACCTTCTGGCCCCGCTCCATGTAGTTGTACTGCACCATGATGGCATTGGCGGTCTTGCTGGAGCCCATCGCTCCGTAACGGTAATAAAGCTTGGCCATGGTCGGCACCTCGTTTGCGTGATAGTAAGAATATCATACCATAGAAAAACGGCAAAAGATAGGTCTTGACAGGCGGATCCGTCAGATTTCCTCCAAATTGACGGTTTTGACCCAGTCGATTTCCTCCCACGGCACATGGCAGTAGCCGCCGGGGGTCTTGTCCAGGTACTTCTGATGATATTCCTCCGCCGGGTAAAAGCACTCCAGCGGACAGGCCTCCACCACAACGGGCGCGGCGTACTGCGCCTGCAGCCTGCCAAGCTCCGCGCGGACGACGGCTTCATCCGCCGCATCCACCCAGTAGACGCCGGTGCGGTATTGGTTGCCGACGTCCTCGCCCTGCTGTTCGAAGCTGGTGGGATCAATGATGCGGAAAAACAGCCGCAGCAGCTTTTCCAGCGGGATGACCGCATCGTCATACACCGCTCGGACGGTTTCGGCGTGGCCGGTATCGCCCTTCTTCACCTGGACGTAAGCCGGGGCTTCCACCCGCCCATTGGCAAAGCCGACCTCTGTCTCGATCACGCCGGGCGTGTTGGACAGATACTTCTCCACACCCCAGTAGCATCCACCGGCAAGATAAACAGTGTGCAGCATAGGAGCCTCCTGTATCCATCAAAAATGCGATCATTCTTTTGCGCCCGTCTGTCCGGGCAATCCGCGCCGCCCATCCCCAGCCGCCGGGAGCTGTGCGGTGCGCTCCTGCGTCAAATCATCTGACAAAAGCATACCACATTTCCCCGCGGATGGCAATGGGACGCATCCCGGCAATGCCTGTCCGTTCTGCAATTTTGTCAAACCGGCAGATTTCCCTTGTTTTCCCGGACTCAAAGTGCTATAATACCCCCGCGAAATCATTCCAGGCGGCGCCTGCCGTCATCCTTATCACCTCCTACGGGAGCTGGAGGAATACCAATGAAATTCAAGCTGAGGGAAGTCTTCTACTATACCCGTGCCTTTGCGGTATGGGCGCTGATGTCCGCTGCCGTGGGTGCAGTCTGCGGCGTGGTGGGCGGCGCATTCGCCATCGTGGTGGAGGAATCCACCCATCTGCGCCAGCACTTCGCCTGGCTTTCCTGGCTGATGCCCCTGGCCGGCCTTGCCATCGCCGGGCTGTACCGCCTGCTGAAGCTTCCTCTGTCCATCGGCACGGATGAGATCATCAAGACCGTCCAGACCCAGGAGGACGTTTCCCTCAAGATGGCTCCGGCGATCTTCCTGTCCACCGCCCTGACTCACCTGACCGGCGGCTCCGCAGGCCGCGAGGGCGCTGCGCTGCAGCTGGGCGGTTCCATCGGCGTGGCCATGTCCCACCTGATGCCCTCCCGGGGCGACAACCACCGCGTTTTCCAGCTTTGCGGCATGGCGGCGCTGTTTTCCGCCCTGTTCGGCACGCCCCTGGCAGCCACCGTCTTCGTCATTGAGATCATCGACATCGGTAAGATCCACCATCGCGCACTGCTGCCCTGCCTAATCTCCGCGCTGACGGCCAAGCTGGTGGCCATTGCCATCGGCGCTCCGGCGGAGGTCTTCCCCCTGGCTGCCGGCCTGGCTGAGTGCACCTGGCTGACCCTGCTGCAATCCGCCGGTGTAGGCCTGTGCTGCGGCGTGGTGGCTGTTCTGTTCTGCACGGTGATGCACATGTCCGGCAAGTACATGCGCAAGGCTATCCCCAACAACTTCCTGCGGATCGCCATGGGCGGCGGACTGGTGGCGCTGCTGGCCATGGGTCTGAGCCTGCAGGACTACCAGGGCAGCGGCATGCACGTCATCCTGGAGGCCCTCAAGGGCAACGCCGCCCCGGAGGCCTTCCTGCTGAAGATCCTCTTCACCGCCATCACCCTGAGCGTGGGCTTCAAGGGCGGCGAGATCGTGCCTTCCTTCTTTATCGGCGCGACCCTGGGCTGCGTGACAGCTCCCATCCTGGGCCTCGATCCGGCCCTGGGCGCCGGCCTTGGCATCATCGCCATGTTCTGCGGTGTGACCAACGGCGCACTTGCCTCCATCGTGCTCTCCGTGGAGCTCTTCGGCGCGGAATACCTGCCGCTTTTCGGCATTGCCGTTGCGGTGAGCTTCGTTCTCAGCGGCCATATCAGCCTGTACCACACCCAGCATTTTGAGGAACCCAAGATGGGCCACCGTGACCCTGTAACAGGTACCCCCGACGGGCATACCGCTTAAGGCGCCTGGCTTCCGCGCAGTGCAAGCGCATCGCCCGAGTCCCGATTCCGTTGAAAGGAGGAGCCGCCATGATCCCCACCGGACGCTTCGCGCCCACCCCCAGCGGGAGGCTGCATCTGGGCAATATCCTGTGCGCGATGCTGGCGTATCTGTCTGCCAGATCCAAGGGCGGGCGATTTCTCCTGCGCATCGAGGATGTGGACGTCCCCCGCTGTCCCCGCAGGCTGGCTCAGCAGTGCATTGATGATCTGACCTGGCTGGGCTTCACCTGGGACGAAGAGCCCCTCTACCAATCCGACCGGGGCAATGTGTATGCCGCCATCCTCGACCGCCTCGCGGAGGACGGGCACACCTACCCCTGCTTCTGTACCCGTGCCCAGCTGATGAGCCTGGCCGCCCCCAACCTGGGCGACACGCAGGTCATCTATCAGCGCACCTGCGCGGCCCTGACCCCCGAGGAAGCCGCCGAACGTGCACTCACCCGGCCCCCGGCGACCCGCCTGCGCGTCCCGGATGAGGATATTTCCTTCACGGACGGCCTCTTTGGCCTGCAGAGCGAGAATCTCGCCCGCGACTGCGGCGATTTCATCCTCCGCCGCTCCGACGGGCTGTACGGGTACCAGCTGGCCGTCGTGGTTGACGACGCCACGTCATGCGTCACCGAGGTGGTGCGCGGCCGGGACATTCTCTCCGCCACGCCGCGGCAGCTCTACCTGCAGCGCCTGCTGGGCTATCCCACTCCGGAGTACGTCCACATCCCCCTGCTGGTGGACGCGCAGGGCCGCCGTCTGGCCAAGCGGGACAAGGATCTCGACCTGACAGCCCTTGCCCAGCGCTTCACCCCGGCGGAGATCCTGGGGATGCTGGCCTTCAGCGCCGGTCTGCTGGACGACGTGCGCCCGATGACCCTCGAGCAGCTAATCCCCCTCTTTGACTGGCGGAAGGTAAAGACCGACGATCTTCGGCTGCCAGCCCGCATCATGAAATGAGCATACCAAAAGGCTCCCCGCCAGGAAGAGTGCTGAAAAGGAATGAGTTATCCTTTACATTACATCATACGAAAAAGCGAAACCGTAAACCTTAGCTGGCTTGTGATTTCTTGTTCTGCGTGAT
>JAFXFR010000005.1 GCA_017513475.1 Clostridia bacterium | reverse complement strand
CTGCTTTGATGTGAATTTGACCGGTCTTTTGCATGAAGGGGAGAATAGCCTCCATGTGCATATCCGTCATCAGAGCCCCAACAGCCGCTGGTACTCTGGCGCGGGCATCTTCCGGGATGTGACCCTGCATGTGCTTGACAAGGTGCACATTGCGCTGGACGGAACGTACGTTAATGCCCGCCGCTGCGGGGATGACTGGAAATTGACCGTTGAAACCGAACTGACAGGAATGACGGATCAACCGATCATCCATCGCCTGCTGGATACCCATGACGTCATCTGCGAGACAACTGTGTTTTCGGAAGGCTGCAAAGCGATTGCCGAGATGACCGTGCATTCGCCTGAACTGTGGAATGTGGATGACCCTGCCGTATATACGCTGGAGACTACCCTCGGCGAGCAGGTTATCCAGGAGAATGTGGGCTTCCGTGAGATGAAATTCACGACGGATCGCGGTCTGCTGATCAACGGAGTCCCTGTGAAGCTGCACGGCGTGTGTCTGCATCATGACCTGGGCTGTCTGGGCAGTGCGTTCAACCTTGATGCCGCGATTCGCCAGCTGGAAGCCATGAAGAAGATGGGCGTCAACAGCTTGCGTACCAGTCATAATCCGCCTGCAAAGCAGGTGATGAACCTGTGCGACGAGCTGGGCATCCTGGTTGTGGACGAGGCCTTCGACATGTGGCAGCAGCCCAAAACGCCCTACGACTATGCACGCTTCTTCAATGAGGACGTGGAGGCAGATGTGGCTTCCTGGGTGCGCAGGGACCGGAATCACCCGTCGCTGCTGATGTGGTCCATTGGCAATGAGATCGGCGATACCAACAACAATCCCGAGCAGGCAGGCCGGGTCACGCAGATGCTGTGCGAGAATGTGCGCAAGCATGATCCCTGCGGCAACGGTGTGACCACCATCGGCAGCAATTATATGGCATGGGCGGGTGCGCAGCACTGCGCGCAGTTTATCCAGGCGGTGGGCTACAATTACGGCGAGAAGCTTTACGAGAAGCACCACGCGGAGCATCCTGAATGGGTCATATACGGCAGCGAAACAGCCTCCACGGTGTCCAGCCGCGGCGTGTACCGTTTTCCCATGAGCGCCGCAATCCTCACGGATGATGACCTGCAGTGTTCCAGCCTTGGCAACAGCAACACCTCCTGGGGGACGCAGAACATCGCCCAAATGCTGGTGGACGACCTGAATTGCGAGTATTCTCTTGGCCAGTACCTCTGGACGGGTACCGACTACATCGGTGAACCTACGCCATATCATACGCGCAACTCCTATTTCGGCATGATGGATACCGCCTGCTTCCCCAAGGATTACTGGTATCTGTGCAAAGCCTTGTGGAATCCGGAACCTATGGTGCATATCGGCGTCAGCTGGGACTGGAACCCCGGGCAGACGATCGACGTGCCGGTGATGACCAACGCTGCGTCGGTAGAGCTCTTCCTCAATGGCGAATCCCTTGGCGTGAAGAAGGTGGATCTGCGCGACGCGGAGAAGTGCTGGCCTGTATGGCAGGTGCCCTTTGAAGCAGGCGAATTGAAGGCTGTGGCGTATTCGGCGGACGGCAGCGTTGTGGCGGAGGATAAGCGTGTTACCCCCGGCAACACGGCAAAGATTGTCCTGAAGGCAGAACGGGCAACGCCGGATGTATTTGGCAAGTGCGTGCTGAATGCCACCGGTGACGACCTCGCCTTTATCACCATTTCTGCGGCGGATATTCATGGCAATCCCGTGGACAATGCCTGTGACCGGGTACATGTATCCGTAACCGGGCAGGGCATGCTGATGGGCCTTGACAACGGCGATTCCACCGACCGGGACGGCTACAAGACCACCACCAGGCGGTTGTTCAGCGGCAAGCTGCTGGCGATCATCGGCGATATCGGCGAAGAGGGAAATGTGCATGTCGAGGTCACATCTCCCGGGAAAGAAATAGCTGTACTGGATATCCCGGTGATGTGGAATATGAATGCATGGCAGCGCGTCCGCAGTGTGCCTCTGTGCCGCGAGGATTCCATGCCTGACGAGGTGCCCGTCCGCAAGATCGAGCTGATTCCGCTGGGTGAGAAGCGCCTGACGCCGGAGAACAAGAAGGTGGCCTTCCGTGTGGTAACGCATCCCGCGAACGCCATGCAGCAGGAGATCGCCTTCCGCATCACCAATGCCAAGGGCATCGAGAGCCCCTGCGCGGAATATGCGGTAGAAGGTGACGTCGTTACGGTGACAGCCCTGGGTGACGACCAGGTGTATCTGCGGGCCAGCTGCAATAATGGTTATCCCCATGCCCGTGTGATCAGCCAGCAGGACATCCTGATCGAGGGCCTTGGCCAGCCGAATCTGGATCCGTACAGCTTCATTTCCGGCGGTCTGTACACCCTGAGCTACGGCGATATGACCAGCGGCAACGAGCAGGGTGTGGCATTTGCCCGCGACGGCGAGTCCATGGCGGGCTTCACGAATGTGGATTTCGGCCCGGTCGGCTCGGATGAGATCACGCTGCCCATCTTTGCGCTGGATGGCACGCATTATGACATCACGCTGTGGGACGGCCATCCCCGTGAGGGCGGCGAGATCATCGCGGTGCTGCCGTACCAGAAGCCTTCCCGCTGGAATGTGTATCAGCCGGAAACCTACAAGCTGCCCCGGCGCTTGACCGGCCTGCACACGCTGTGCATCACCATGAATCGCAAGATCCACCTGAAGGGCTTCTCTTTCACGAAGCAGAGCCGCGCGTGGTTGACGTTGTCTGCGCTGGATGCGGATGCGGTCTACGGCGACAGCTTCACCCGAAAGGCTGACTGCATCGCGGACATCGGCAACAACGTGTCCCTGGTGTATGAGAAAATGGACTTCGGTGCATGCGCGCAGGCGAAACTGGCCATCGATGGCGTAACACCGCTGAGCGAGAACCCCATCACCATCCGCATGCAGAATGAGGCAGGGGAGTCGGTGACGTCTCTGGCGCAGTTCAAGGGCACAGAACGCGGCGAGCAGACTTTCACGGTGGAGGTGCTGCCGGGGGTGTGCACGGTGTCTTTCGTGTTCCTTCCTGGCTGCCAGTTTGATTTCTACGGCTTCCGGTTCTCGCAGGAATGAGAGTGTTTGACAATGTGTGCCAATAGTGGTATCATAGTAAGGATTCCAACCTGAAAGGATGACATATATGTTCCTGTATAATTCCCTGTCCCACCGCAAGGAGCCCTTCAAGCCCCGCTTTGGCAACGATGTGAGCATGTACACCTGCGGCCCGACGGTCTATCATTTTGCCCATATCGGCAACCTGCGCTCCTACATCATGGAGGACGTGCTGGAGAAGGCGCTGCGCTATGAGGGCTTCAACGTCAAGCGTGTGATGAACATCACCGACGTGGGCCATCTGGCCTCCGACGCGGATACCGGCGAGGACAAGATGCTCAAGGGCGCCAAGCGCGAGAACAAGACGGTCATGCAGATCGCCCAGTTCTACACCGACGCCTTCTTCGCGGACTGTGCCAAGCTGCACATCAAGACCCCTGACGTGGTGGAGCCTGCCACAAACTGCATCCCCGACTATATCGAGATGGTGGAGAAACTGCTGGAGAAGGGCTATGCCTACTTTGCCGGCGGCAATGTGTACTTCGACACCTCCAAGCTGGAGAAGTACTACGTCTTCAACGACCACGATGAGGAAGATCTGGCTGTGGGCGTTCGCGATGACGTGGAAGCCGACGACAACAAGCGCAACAAGGCGGACTTCGTGCTGTGGTTCACCAAATCGAAGTTCGAGGATCAGGCGCTGAAGTGGGATTCTCCCTGGGGCGTGGGCTATCCCGGCTGGCACATTGAGTGCTCCTGCATCTCCAAGAAGCACCTGGGCGAGTACCTCGATCTGCACTGCGGCGGCATCGACAATGCCTTCCCGCACCATACCAACGAGATCGCCCAGTCCGAGGCCTACCTGGGCCATGAGTGGTGCACGACCTGGTTCCACGTCCACCACCTGAACACCGCCGGCGGCAAGATGTCCAAGTCCAAGGGCGAGTTCCTGACCGTGTCCCTGCTGGAAGAAAAGGGCTACGATCCGCTGTGCTACCGTCTGTTCTGCCTGCAGAGCCACTACCGCCAGAATCTGGTGTTCTCCTGGGAGAACCTTGATAACGCCGCCGGCACCTATAACAAGCTGGTGGGTCGCGTGGCCGCCATCAAGCCTGACGACAGCAAGCAGCCTGACCTGGAGGCCGCCAAGAAGTACCAGGAGAAGTTCCTCAAGGGCCTGACCAACGACCTGAACACCTCCCTGGCCATCACCAGCGTGTATGATGTGCTCAAGGCCAAGGACATCGACGACGTGACCAAGCTGTACCTGATCGGCGACTTCGATCAGGTGCTGAGCCTGAATCTGCTGGAGGCTGCCGCCAAGGTGCGCGCTTCCGCCGCGACTGCGACCGCCACCGCCGGTGCGGATGAGTACGTGATCGCCGGTCCCGCCGATGCTTCCGAAGAGGAGAACGCCAAGGTGACCGCGCTGCTGACCGCCCGCTACGAGGCACGTAAGACCAAGAACTGGGCCGAGTCCGACCGCATCCGCGATGAGCTGGCTGCGATGGGCGTGATCGTCAAGGACAGCAAGAACGGCGCCGTGTGGAGCCGCGCATAATCCCGAACAGAACACAAGTCCTGCATCATGCGGTGCAGGACTTTTTTGTCGTGTCAGGGGAGTGCTGATGCAAAAAGTGCGAAGAATCCGGCAAAATCCAAAGGTGCAGCGGGAAAGGATTCCGCTGTGTGCTGTCGAAATAATGATACAGCTTACAAAGGAGATGCGATATATGGCCTTTGAAACGAATCCCGTATTCCCGGGCGTGACTCACATCCGGGACGCCATGGGCGTGTGCATGACGCTGCTGGAAGGTTCGCAGGCGGCGCTGCTGGTGGATACCGGCTACGGCACAGAAGACGTCGACGCATTTGTTCATACGCTGACGGACAAGCCGCTGACGGTGCTGCTGACGCACAATCACCATGACCATGCGCTGGGGGCCCGCTGGTTTGCAAGGACGCTCATGTTCCCGGAGGATATGGCGGAATGGAACGTTTTCACCGGGGAGAGCAAGCGCCGAGCAGTGCTGCAGCAGGCGGTCGCCAAGGGCCTGCCGGTGTCGGAACCCGTTTTTCTTGCAGGAGAGTGCCGCATGCCGCTGCCGGCAAGCAAGGGCGTTTTCGACCTGGGCGGCATCACTGCAGCGGTGATTCCTTGTCCAGGACATACGCCCGGCTCCTGCGTGGTGTATGTGCCGGAGCATAAGCTGCTGCTCACCGGCGATGACTGGAATCCCTGCACGTGGCTTTTTTTTGATGCTGCGCTGCCGGTTCGTCAGTACCGGGAGAATGTCCGCAAACTGCTGGAGTTGGACTTTGAGCACGTCCTGTGCGCCCATCAGCTGGCGTGCTATCCCCGGGAGAAGTTCCAGGCATTCGTCAGCGGTTTGACTGATGCTGTGCTGGATGCAGCCAAACCCGTCACCATCGGCGGATATGACCATATCGATACCCGTCAGGCGGATGTTGCCGAAGGGCAGATCCTCGTCTTTGACTGGAAGAAATACAAGGAGGCATAAGCCATGAAGCTGCTGAATATTGCTATCGCGCCGGACAGCCGCGCGGCCTTCAACAACAATACCGATTTCTGCGTCGGCACCGGCCGCATGGGTCTGGCGCTGCAGAAGGAATACCACGACCAGCTCGCGATGGCCCAGGAGCTGTGCCATTTCAAGCACATCCGCGGTCATGGGTTGTTTTCCGATGACATGGGCATTTACCATCACTGGAAGGGCTGGGATGGCAGCGAGTACAAGGGCTACAATTTCACCTACCTGGATCGGGTGATGGACGATTACCTCTCCCTGGGCATCAAGCCCTTCCTGGAGCTGGGCTTCATGCCGTCCAAGATGGCCAGCGGCACCCAGACCATCTTCTACTGGAAGGGCAACACCACGCCTCCCGCCGATCACCAGGAATGGGCGGCGCTGATCAAGGCGACGCTGCGTCATCTGGCGGAGCGCTACGGCGAGGAAGAGGTCTCCACCTGGCCCTGCGAGGTGTGGAACGAGCCCAACCTGCCCGGTTTCTGGGAGCATGCGGACGAGAAAGCGTATTATCAGCTGTACAAGACCTCCGTGATGGCGGTGAAGGAAGCGCTGCCCAACATGCGCGTGGGCGGCCCTGCCATCTGCGGCGGCGCGACCTCGCTGGATTGGGTGCGCAACTTCCTGACCTTCTGCAGGGATGAAAAGCTGCCCGTGGACTTCCTGACCCGCCACGCCTACATGGGCGAGACGCCGGAGCACAAGTACCGCTATCTCTACCACACCATGCGCACGGTGGACTCCATCATAGAGGAAATGCAGGCGACCTGTGACATCATCGATTCCTTCCCGGAGTATGCGGGCATGGAGATGCATGTCACCGAGTTCAATACCTCCTACCATCCCTTCTGTCCCATTCACGACACCAACTACAACGCCGCGCTGATCGCCGGGCTTCTCAGCCGCATGGGCGACGTATGCGCGTCCTACTCCTACTGGACCTTCGGTGATGTGTTTGAGGAGCAGGGCGTGCCCAGCCGACCCTTCCACGGCGGATTCGGCATGATTGCTAACCAGCTGATCGCCAAGCCGACCCTGTGGACCTTCCACTTCTTCACCGGCCTCAAGGGCGAGTGCGTCCACCGCGACGACAACTGCCTCATCATGAAGAAGGCAGACGGCTCTTATGAGGGCGTTGCATGGAACATCGCCAAGACGGAGCGCGAGGAAGTTGAACTGGCCCTGACGCTGCCGGTGGAGGGCAAGTGCGTGCTGACCACCGAGACGGTGGATGAGGTTACCTGCAACCCGCTCAAGGCATGGCACGACATGGGCGAGCCTGCGTCGCTCACCGATGCGCAGCTGCGCTTCCTGCGTCACGCAGGACAGCCCCTGTGTGAAACTGCTGCCGGCGAGGACGGTAAGTTCACGCTGACGCTGCGAGAGAACGCGGTCATCCGCTTTACTGTACAGAAGGTGAAGGGCGATTCGGACATGGGCTATGACTACGAGTGGTACGTCCGGAACCGCTGATCCCACAAAATAATGAACGCCGCGTGCCAGCTTGACTGACTCGCGGCGTTTTGATTACACATTGAACAGCAGATCATCGTAGGTGGGGAAGGGCCAATACTCCTTGCCGACCAGGGACTCCAGGTCGTCGGCAACTTCGCGCACCTTAGCCATCGCAGGGATGATGATGTAGCGCTCGTACTGGGCATTCTCCAGCGCATCGGCGGAATGCCTGGTTGCACGGATGGCATCACGCAGGTTGTTGATGGCTTCAAAGAGCCTGGCGTTCAGCTCTGTGACCTGCTTGAGCAGCTGGGATTCGGCAATGGGCTCGACGCCGGCTTCCCGGATATCGCGGACGGTGCGGCCCATTTCGCCGGCGAACTTGGCGCAGGCGGGGAAAATCTGGCGCTCTGCCATCATCAGGCAGGTTTCCGCCTCGATGTTGACAGCCTTGGCGTAGTATTCCAGGCTGATCTCATACCGGGAGCGCAGCTCGGTCTGGCTGTAAACACCCTGGCGGGCAAAGAGCGCCACGTTTTTTTCGTCCAGCAGATGGGGCAGTGCATCCACCGTGCTGGCGTAGTTTGGCAGACCGCGGCGGGCGGCTTCCTCCACCCAGGCGTCAGCATAGCCGTTGCCGTTGAAGATGACGCGGTTGTGCTCCCGCAGCGTGCGGACGATCAAATCGTGCAGTGCGCGCTTGAAATCATCGGCCTCTTCCAGCTCGTCGGCAAAACCCATCAGCACATCCGCCACGATGGAGTTCAGCGTCACGTTGGTTTCCGCGATAGAGGCACTGGAACCAAGGCTGCGGAACTCAAACTTGTTGCCCGTGAAGGCGAAGGGGGAGGTGCGGTTGCGGTCGGTGTTGTCCTGGGGGAATTTGGGTAGCACGGTCACGCCGATCTCCAGATCCTTCTTGGCGGCGGCATGGTATTCGCTTTCGCTGATGAGGCTGTCCACGATGGCGGTCAGCTCATCACCCAGGAAGATGGAGATGATGGCTGGCGGCGCTTCGCAGGCGCCCAGACGATGATCGTTGCCGGCGGAGGCGGTGGAAATGCGCAGCAGATCTGCGTGCATATCGACCGCCTTGATCATCGCTGTCAGGAAGAGCAGGAACTGGGCGGAGGACGCAGGATCGTCGCCGGGATTGAGCAGGTTGTAGCCGGTGTTGGTGGACATGGACCAGTTGTTGTGCTTACCGGAGCCGTTCACGCCTGCAAAGGGCTTCTCGTGCAGCAGGCACACCAGACCGTGTCGCAGGGCGACCTTCTTCATCATCTCCATGGTGAGCTGATTGTGGTCGGTCGCAAGGGTGGTCACAGTGTAGATGGGGGCCATTTCGTGCTGGGCAGGAGCGGCCTCGTTATGCTCGGTCTTGGCCAGTACACCCAACTTCCACAGCTCTTCATCCAGCTCGGTCATGAAGGCCTTCACGCGGGGCTTGATCGCGCCGGAGTAGTGGTCGTCCAGCTCCTGTCCCTTGGGGGGCTTGGCGCCAAACAGCGTACGGCCGGTGAAGATCAGATCCTTGCGCTGGTCGTAGAGCTTCTTGTCGACCAGGAAGTACTCCTGCTCCGGACCGACGGTGGAAGTAACTCGGGTTGCGTCTCGGCCAAAGAGCTTCAGAATGCGGACGGCCTGCTTGTTCAGCGCTTCCATGGAGCGCAGCAGGGGCGTTTTGGCGTCCAGTGCTTCGCCGCCGTAGGAGCAGAAAGCAGTGGGGATGCAAAGTACGCCGTCCTTGATGAAAGCGTAGCTGGTAGGATCCCATGCGGTATAGCCGCGTGCTTCAAAGGTGGCGCGAAGGCCGCCGGACGGGAAGGAGGAGGCGTCGCTTTCGCCATGCACCAGCTCTTTGCCGGAGAACTCGAGAATGATCTTGCCGTTCTCACGGGGGCTGATGAAGCTGTCGTGCTTTTCGGCAGTAACGCCGTTCATGGGCTGGAACCAGTGGGTATAATGGGTTACACCCTTTTCCACCGCCCAGTCGCGCATGGCGCAGGCGACGATATTGGCTACTTCAGGCTTGAGGGGACGGCCGTCTGCGATGGTTTTGTGCAGGGCTTTGTAGGTATCCTTGGGCAGCCGCTTAAGCATGACTTCATCGCTGAACACATTCATACCGAAAAGTTCTTCCAGTCGGGACATGGCAATGACCTCCTGTCTGAAAACCGGACAGCAATCCGGGAAAATCGCATATAAAAACAGGTAGAGTATAGCCTTTTCACCCCCTGTTTGTCAAGAGGCACGAATCGCCCCGCGGATGACTTTTTACAATTAAATGTCCCGAAAAGCTGTTCATCCAAAGGAAAATGTGATATAATGCTTGCATCCGTATGCTAAAGCGTGAAAGGAGCGCCCTGCCATGTTTGAACCCAAGATCCGGAATGACCAGACCGATCTGCTGATGGAAGCTGTCCTTCAGCTGCAGTCTGCAGAGGATGCGTATCGTTTTTTTGAGGACATCTGCACCATCGCAGAGCTCAAGAGTATGGCGCAGCGTATTGAGGTGGCTCGTCTCCTTCGTGCCGGCGTAACTTATCAGGAGATTGCCAGGGAGACCGGCGCTTCCTCCGCCACGATCAGCCGCGTGAACCGCGCCCTGCTTTATGGCGCGGACGGTTACTGCCGTGTCCTTGACGCCCTGAACGCCAAGGAAGAGTAATAGTATGAGGTAATGTATGGATCTGAGTATGCTCAATCCCCAGCAGCGTCTGGCTGCGGAAACGCTGGAGGGCCCCGTCCTTATTCTTGCGGGTGCCGGTTCCGGCAAGACCCGTGCGCTGACATGCCGTGTGGCCAATCTCCTGGATCATGGCGTACCGGCGTGGAATATTCTGGCGTTGACCTTCACCAACAAGGCTGCCAAGGAGATGAAGGAGCGCATTGCAAATCTGGTGGGTGACGAGGCGGCTGAGGACGCCTGGATATCTACCTTCCACTCCACCTGTGCGCGGATGCTCCGCCGAGATATCGAGAAGCTGGGCTATACCCGCTCCTTTGTGATCTACGACGACGATGACCAAAAGTCCGTCCTGAAGGAGATCCTCAAGCGGCTGAACATCGATGAGAAGTTCCTGCCCGTCCGCGAACTGTCCGCCAAGATTTCTGACGCGAAGAACAAGCTCATGAATCCGGACGAATGGTTCCGAGAGTCCCAGAAGGACTACCGCTGTCAGATGATCCACAATGTTTTTCTGGAATATGAGACGCGCCTAAAGGCGAACAACGCGCTGGATTTCGACGATCTGCTGGTCAAGACCCTCGAGCTGCTGGCCGATCATCCGCCGGTGCTGGAAAGCTACCGCAAGCGCTTCCGCTATGTGATGGTGGATGAGTATCAGGATACCAACTACGCCCAGTACATGATGATCAAGCTGCTGACCGACGAGAACCGTAATCTCTGCGTTGTGGGCGACGACGATCAGTCCATCTACGGCTGGCGCGGCGCTGATATCCGCAACATTCTCGACTTTGAGAAGGACTACCCCGACGCCACCGTTATCAAGCTGGAGCAGAACTACCGCTCCTCTGCTAACATTCTGGACGCGGCGAATCAGGTGATCGCGCACAACACAGGCCGTAAGGAGAAGGCGCTGTGGACGGAAAAAGGACCGGGAGAGAAGATCCACATTTACGCCGCCGGCGACGAGCGCGATGAGGCGGCCTGGATTGCAGGACGTATCCGCCAGTTCAACCGGGCAGGTACCAATTACGGCGACTGCGCGGTGCTTTACCGCACCAACGCACAGTCCCGCGTGATCGAAGAAATGCTGATGCGCACCGGCGTGCCCTATAAGGTCTTCGGCGGCCTCAAATTCTATGACCGCAAGGAAGTCCGGGATGTGATTGCTTACCTGAGGGTGATTGTCAACCCTGCGGATGATGTGAGCCTGCGACGCATCATCAACGTGCCCAAACGCGCCATTGGCGACACAACAGTGCAGGAACTCATGCAGCATGCCCTGGACAGCGGAATGCCCCTGTACAGCGCGCTGTGTGACATGCCGGAGGGCATCACTGCCCGTGCGAGAAAGAACGTCAGCGAGTTTTTTATGCTCATGACCATGCTCATGGCCATGAAGGAAGCCATGCCTGTATCTGAATTCGTACCCATGCTGGTGGAAAAGACCGGCCTGATGGAGCAGTACAAAAAAGAGGATACCGATGAAGCCCGCTCACGCGTGGAGAATATTCAGGAATTCCTCGGTGCGGTGGAGGAGTACTGCAAGTCCACCGAGAATCCCACGCTGGAGGATTATCTGGAGAACGTGTCCCTCGTCACTGACCTTGATCAGGCGGAGGACATGGGCCGCGGCTATGTGACCCTGATGACGCTCCACTCAGCCAAGGGCCTGGAGTTCCCCAATGTATTCATGACCGGCCTGGAGGAGGGTATCTTCCCCTCCAACCGCAGCCTGATGGAAGAGGAGCGCATGGAGGAGGAGCGACGCCTGTGCTACGTGGGTATAACCCGTGCTCAGCACAAGCTTTTCATCTCCCGCGCCCAGCAGCGCATGCTCTACAATCAGATCAACCACAACGCGCCCAGCCGCTTCCTGGATGAAATTCCGGAACGCCTGGTTGTAGACGAGGCTTCCGTTATTCGTTCGGGCTTCGATACCCGCGCGCCTCAGCAGCGCAGCGGTTACGGCGGACGACCTGCGCCCCAGAGGGGCGCGACTCAGCGTCCGGCAGCCCGTCCAGGGATGGGGATGGGCAGCAGCGCCAGCATTGGCGGGCTGAATATTCCCGGCGTGCAGAAGGGCTTTGTTGGCAGCGCTGCCAGGAGCAATGCGTCCAATGTGATGCAGAACCTTTACAAGTCCGGCGACCGGGTGCGTCACCTGAAGTTCGGGGAGGGACATGTGGTGTCCGTCACCGGCAGCGGTGCTGCGGCCCGCATCAAGATCGAATTCACAGCGTACGGCGTGAAGGAATTCGCCCTCTCCGTCGTACCCATTGTCAAGCTGGAGGATTAAACCATGACCGAGCAGATGCGCCTTCTGGTGGACAAGCTCAACGCTGCCGCCCGCGCGTACTACTATTCTGCCGAGCCGATCATGTCCGACAAGGACTATGACGCGATGTACGACGAGTTGCTTCGGCTGGAGAAGGAATCCGGCGTGACGCTGCCTGACAGCCCGACTCACCGTGTCGGTGCGGAGGCGCTGACGGCCTTCGAGCCTCATACGCACATCAGCCGTTTGTGGTCGATGGATAAAGTGCAGTCCATCGAGGCGCTGGACGAGTGGATCAAGCGCACGGAGAAGCTGGCTGGTACCACCAACCTGACCTACTACGTGGAGTACAAGTTTGACGGCCTGACGCTCAACCTGACCTATGAAGGTGGCGTGCTTGTCCAGGCGGCGACCCGCGGCAACGGCGTGACCGGCGAGGCCATCCTGCCCCAGGCGCGCACCATCCGCACCGTGCCGCTGACGATCCCCTACAAGGGACTGCTGGAGGTGCAGGGCGAGTGCATCATGCGCTTGTCCACACTGGATAAGTACAACGCCACCGCGGCTGAACCCCTCAAGAACGCCCGCAACGCTGCTGCCGGCGCGATCCGCAATTTGGATCCAGCCGTGACGGCTTCCCGCAAGCTGGACGCCTTCTTCTATCAGGTGGGCACGATTGACAGCCCGCCCTATGACGATCAGCCGGGCATGCTGGATTTCCTGCGGGACAATGGCTTCCCGGTGAGTGAATACCTGGGTCGTCCTCACGACCGGGAGAGCCTGATCGCCTGCATCAAGGAGATCGAAGCCGCCCGTCCGACACTGGACTATCTCATTGACGGCGTGCTGATCAAGGTGGGCGACTTCTCCCTGCGCGACCAGATGGGATATACTGATCGTTTCCCCCGATGGGCTGTAGCCTACAAGTTCGAGGCAGAGGAAACCACTACCACCCTTAATGAGGTGACCTGGGAGCTGGGCCGTACCGGCAAGCTGACTCCTCTGGCTCATGTGGAGCCGGTGGATTTCTATGGTGTGACAGTTCGTAAGGCGACGCTGAACAACTATGGCGACATTCAGCGCAAGCGGGTCGCCATCGGCGCACCGGTGTGGATTCGCCGCAGCAATGACGTGATCCCGGAGATCATTGGCCGCGTGGGCGAGCCTGCAGAAGGGGAGATGGAGATCGTACCGCCGACCCATTGCCCTGCCTGCGGCAGCACGCTGGTGGAGCGCGGCGCGCACCTGTTCTGCCTGAACCGTGCGACCTGCCGCCCTCAGGCGATTGCCCGCATGAGTCACTTCGCCAGCCGCGAAGGCATGGACATCGAAGGCTTGTCCGAAAAGACCATCGCGCAGCTATACGACCAGATGAACGTCCGTGATTGCGCCGATCTGTACCAGATCACGCTGGAGGAAGCGCTGACGCTGGATGGTTTCAAGCAGCGCAAGGCGGAGAAGCTGCTGTCGGCGCTGGAGAAGAGCAAGTCATGCACGCTGGACGCATTTCTGCATGCCATCGGCATTCCCAACATTGGCCGCAAGACCGCCCGGGATCTGGCCAACACCTTCGGTACACTGCAGAAGGTGCAGGAGGCTACGCTGGAACAGCTTGTTGCCATCCCGGATGTGGGCGACATAGTAGCCCAGAGCGTTACGGAGTTCTTCTCTTTCCCGGAGAATCAGGAGATGATCGCGCGCTTGCTGGCTGCCGGCGTGAAGCCACAGGAGGCCGCCGGTAAGGCGGAAGGTGTATTCTCCGGCATGAGCATCGTTGTGACGGGCACGCTGCCCACCCTCAGCCGCAAGGATGCGGAGGAACTGATCCGTTCCATGGGCGGAACGGCGGCTGGTTCAGTCAGCAAAAAGACCGCCTTCGTCGTTGCAGGCGAGGCGGCTGGTTCTAAGCTGACCAAAGCGGAAAGCCTGGGCATCGAGGTTATCGACGAGGCGGAGCTGCTCCGCCGCTGCGGACGTTAAAGCCGTCCGGAACGCCGGGCAGCATGGGCGTATGCCGCCTGAGAAGGCGTCAATGCACCTGCCTCCGCTGCGGGGGCATCCATGCCGACGGAGCTCTGTACAGCTGTCTGATCCAGGGTCGGGTAGGTTGTGGCGCTTCTGCCCTCTAGGAAGGTGACAAACTTAACCGAGAAAATGTCACAAACGATGAAGCGGGACTCGAACTCGTCCAGGAGCACCAGGAACTGCGTACCGACATAGTAGAGCAAGCCCTGGCGGCTGGTAAGTCCGTTGGTGCCGATAAGAAACTCTACAATTACGTATTTGCCCACGTTCTCCTGCAGCACCTGCTGCATGGAGCCCTGGAAGCCCAGGGTGTCAAAGTTCTGATCCGGCGGTACGGTGAATGAGCCGCCCGTATTCATTTCGCTCATAGGGTCGCCTCCTTATATTGGTGATCCATCTTACGCGGCTTCCGCCGAAGATATGATGGAAAGAGGAAAACATGTTCAACAGAATCGAACTATACATCGAATGGCTCCGGACTGACCCGTTGGATTTTGTGATCTACATGGTCTATACCTGGGGCGTGATCCTGATCAGCCTCATCCTGCATGAGTGCGCCCATGGCTATATTGCGCTCAAATGCGGCGATCCCACGGCGAAGATGCTGGGGCGGTTGTCGCTCAATCCGCTGCGTCACCTGGATCCCATCGGCACGCTGTGCATGTTCCTGATGGGCTTCGGCTGGGCAAAGCCTGTGCCGGTCAATCCCAGGAACTTCAGGGATTATCGGCGGGACGACTTCTTTGTGTCCATTGCAGGCATTGTCACCAACCTGACGCTGTGTATCGTCAGTATCGTTCTGGCGACGGTGGTCCATTGCTTCCTGTGGGAAAATAACTTCATCGTCATGTTCAGGGATGTGTACGGCTCCGCTGAGGGCCTGTTGAACGTCTTTGGCACCGGGGAGGCGTCCGAATATGCACTGGCCATTGCGTATGGTGCGTCCTTTGAAGGGTTTGAACCCTTCATGCAGAATGGCTGGCTGCTGTACGTGCAGCGCTTCCTGCTGCTGATGGCTGACGTCAACCTGAGTCTGGCGCTTTTCAACCTGCTGCCGATTCCGCCTCTGGACGGCTATCACATCCTGAATGATACGATTCTTGGGGGGAAGCTGAACCTGGGCGGTCAGACTTTCCGCATTGCGCAGATTGCAATGATCATGCTGGTGATGTCCGGCTTGCTGGATACGGTGCTGATCTCCGGCAGCGAGTTTGTTGGCTCGGCGCTGGTGCGGACGATCATGATGATCGGCGGGCAGCTGTAAGGGGGATTTGCATGGCTTTGAATTTTCAGCTCAAGGACTTCGACGGCCCCCTTGATCTGCTGCTTTTCCTGATCAACAAGGAAAAAATCGACATCAAGGACATCTTCGTCAGCCAGATCACGGATCAGTACATTTCCCTTGTCCGCAGCGCCAGCGATCTGGACATGGACGAGGCCACCGACTTCCTTGTTATGGCGGCGACGCTGCTGGAGATCAAGTCCCGCGCGATGCTGCCCCGTCCGCCCAAGGTGGAGGAGGGCGAGGAGGATCCCGAAGCGGCGCTGATCCGTCAGCTGGAGGAATACAAGCGCTTCCGCGAAACGGCGGACGCAATGAAGCAGTTTGAGAAGGCGGCTGGCAACCTGTTCACCAAGCTGCCGGAGGAATACCCGCTGCCGCCCCAGGAGACGGAGCTTGTCGGCCTGACGCTGGAAGGCCTGACGGCGGCGTTCCTGCGCATCTGGCAGCGAAAGCCGGCGATGGAGGAAGAAACGCCCGAGGTCAACCACTATGCGCCCCGCGACATCCGCCGTGACGAGCACAATGTGCAGGACTGCATGGACGAGCTTCGCTTTATGCTGCGCAGGGGCCGCATGACCTTCGAGGAAGCCTTCAGCCTGGCGCCTACGAGGGAAGAGGTCGTGACCCGCTTCCTGGCGCTGCTGGAGCTGCTGAAGCTGGGCGAAACGCATATTGAACAGGAAGGCATTTACGGCGAGATCGTCCTGTACCCGGGACGGCGCGAGGAAACACCGGAGGAAAACGCATGACGGATTTTGAACGCGACATCGAAATCGAAGAGGAGCTGTTCGAGGAAACCGAGGATGCGCCGGGCACGCTGTCCGGACGTATCGAGGCGATCCTCTTCGTGGCGGGCGAACCTGTCCGCATTGAAGACCTGGCCAAGGCACTGAACGTCACCGTCCGTGCGGTGGAGAATGAGGTGATCAAGCTGCGCGATGAGTATGACTTTCATCAGCGCGGATTCACCCTGAAGCGCTTCGGACATCAGGTGCAGCTGGCTACCCGGGCGCTTTATGCCACGGACGTGGTGCATCTGCTGCAGCCTGTTCAGAAGCAAAGCCTGACCCAGGCAGCGATGGAAACGCTGGCGGTGGTGGCCTACAAGCAGCCTGTCACCCGCGCGGAGGTGGAGCAGGTGCGCGGCGTGAAGTGCGACTATTCTCTGCAGTCCCTGATGAACAAGGAACTGATCATGGAGGTTGGCCGCAAGGATACCCTGGGCCGCCCCATCCTGTACGGTACGACGGAGAATTTCCTTTCTCACTTTGGCCTTTCCACGCTGGATGACCTCCCGCCCATGCCGGAGGCTCCTCAGCCGGAAAAGCCTGAGGAACCGGACTTTGATGTGCCGGAGCTGACGACGTAATGGAGAAAATATGATTTACTACAAGGATGAAGAAGTTGTCATCCGGAACATGGAAGAAGCGGATGCTCCAATTTTTGTCGAAGAGTATACTGCTCAGGGGTGGCACGACGATATCGAGGGGTATTCGATGAGGCTGAGGGATCAGGCAGAGGGGAAATGCTTTGCCCTGACGGCAGCGTATCAAGGCCATCCGGCGGGCGGTCTATACCTGTATCTGAACGCCCTGGAGGGCCCCTTCAAAGATAAATGCTGGCCGGAAATCGTCGATTTCAATGTGCTGAAGAAATACCAGCGCAAAGGTATCGGCAATCGCCTGATGGATGTGGCCGAGCAGATTGCGGCGCAGCATGCGGATACCGTCTGCCTGGGTGTCGGCTTGTCCCGTGAGTACGGCACGGCCCAGCGGATGTATGTGAAGCGCGGGTATATCCCGGATGGCTCCGGCGTGTGGTATCAGGACAAGCAATGCGTGCAATACGAATCGGTTTGCACGGTCGATGACGATCTGGTGTTGTTCCTGTCAAAGAAACTGCGTGGTCAATGAAATTCGATGATAAAAGGAGGACAAAACTATGGAAAAGAAGCTCAATGTTGAAGGCATGATGTGCATGCATTGCAAGGCGTCTGTCGAGAAGGTGCTCAGTGCTGTGCCTGGCGTGACGGCTGTTGCCGTTGACCTGGAGGCCAAGACTGCCGTTGTCACCTGCGAAGCCAGCGTTCTGGATGCTGATCTTGTTGCCGCAGTGGAAAAGAAGGGCTTTAAGGCGACCGTCGCCTGATGCGAAATAGTCGTCCGACAAAATCATGTCGGACGGCTTTTTCATTGCACACATCCGCTCATTCTGCATAGTTTGCTCGTGAAGGCTCCAGCCGGGCACCAAACCCGCAAGAAGCCGAATGAACAAGGAGGCGTGATGCAATGTCCTTCTACAGCTATAAGAACGCTAATGCGTCCTGCTGCCCCGGTATGATCGCCGGTGATGCGACCAATGGTCTGCAGGAGAAGGTTTGTGTGCAAGTCAAACGGGTGTACGACAGCGCCATGTGGCAGGAGCAGATCGACAATGCAGTGGTCACCATTACCAGCTTCGCACAGGTCAGCGGCGGCTGCGGGAATGGCTGCAGCTGCGGCTCATGCGGCTGTAATGCCTGCGGCAATGGTTGCAATACCTGCTGCGATTCCTGCGGAGAGACCGTCGCTCCCAACTCCACTCCTGTGCCGCCCATCACTTTTGAGAGCTGCCGTTCCTCCACGACGCAGGCGGCGATCCGTAACCTGAGTGTCGAGCGACTCTGCGACAGGCCCTGCTTCGCCCGCGTGCGCTGCACCGTGGACGTCCCCGTTGACATCCTCTTTGTGGACAGCCGCTGCATAGAGTACATCGGCAAGGGTGTGGTCAGTGTAGACCGCGACGTCCTGCTGTCCATCCCTGATGAAGCCATCGTGCCTTACAACCTTGAAGCCATGGCAAGTGCCATCTGCGTGTCCGGCTGCTTTGTGGGCAACAATCAGTTCAAGATGACCGTCTGCGTCACCATCATCCTGAAGGTACTGGCGGATGTGGAAATCCTTGTGCCCAGCTATGGATACTGCTCCATTCCTCCGGCAGAGGAGTTTGCCGACAGCGTTTGCACGGAGTTCTTCTCTTTGCCGCTGTTTCCAACTGCCTCGGTTTGCAATACGGGGAACGTCAGCGCCAGCAATATCGGCTGTACCTGCGGTAACAATTGTCACTGCGGGAATCACTGCAGGTAAGGAAAAGCGCCGCCTCCATCCAGGAGGCGGCGCATGCATTATGTTGTTTGGCTTGCGTCGGCAGGACGTACAGACTGAAGGCTTGCCTGCCTTTCTGGCAAATCCACATAGAAGGTAGAACCGACGCCCACCTTGCTTCGAACACGCAGCTTGCCGCCGTGGGCCATTACGATGATGCGGGCAATGGACAAGCCAAGTCCGTGACCGCCGTTTTCCGATTTGCGGGCAGCGTCAGCGCGGTAGAAACGCTCGAAGATTTTCGGCAGATCCTCCTGGGAGATGCCGGGGCCATTGTCCTGCACCGAAAGTGTCACCCAGCCTTCGGTACGCTCAATGCCCAGGGTAATAACGCCTCCTTTGGGGGTGTATTTGACCGCGTTGTCACAAAGGATGCGCATGATTTGCTTGACCATGCTGCGGTCGCCTTCCATGGGGCAGCTTTCTGTAGCGGTCAGAACGAAGGTATCCTCCGGGGTGACCATGGCAGCTTCACGATGAAGCTCGGTGAGCATATCAAGTGCGTCAAAGCGTTCCATTTCCATCATCAGGGTCTTTTTGTCGTGCCGGGCAAGGAAGAGAAGGCTTTCCACGAGCTCCTTCATGTTCTGCGTTTCCTGTGCGATGGCGTTGATGCCTTCGTCCAGCACCTCGGGATCGCTCTTGCCCCAGCGTTTGAGCATGTTGATATAGCCCTGCAGGACGGCGATGGGCGTGCGCAGCTCATGGCTGGCGTCAGAAACGAATTGCTTCTGGCTGTTGTAGCTGCGCTCGATGCGGTCCAGCATGGAGTTGATGACCACAGCCAGATCTTTCAGCTCGTTTTTTGTGCCTGCAATGTTGATGCGGTTGGACAGATTGGACGCAGACAGGGTGGATGCCAGCTCCGTGATGTCACGGATAGGTGCAAGCACGGTGTTCAGCAGACGCTCCCGGCTGCAAATGAAGGTGATGATGCGGATCAGGTCGCAGAAAAGCAGAATGGCTACAATAACGCCCCAGATATTGACTGAGCGATAGAGGTTGTAAGTCATCGCAAAGGCAGTTCCACTGGCATGCTGGCCGTGAACAGTCAGTTGCATGGCGTCCAGCGAAACAATGGAGTAGCTCAGCAGCGGAAGGGGCTCCCGGGGTGCGGTATCGGGACGGAGATAAGCCTGACTGACCGCGCTGTTCTGGATGACCTCCTGGGAGAAGGCTGCATCGGCGACAGGCGCACCGACGCTGATGCGAACAACTGTCTCATCAATATCCGCAAGGGTAAAAGCTGACAGAGCGATGGTGATCAGCAGCATGACCAGCAGCGTGGTCTTCAGCAGCTTCCAGGCGTAATGGAGGGAGATACGGAATGTAAGGGAGAAACGGAAATTGCTAGCAATGCGCTGCAGACGCTCATGCAATGTGAATGACTTGCGCTTCGTGGCTTTTCGAAGCCGGCGCTTATCCGGTCTGGGAGCGGCGCTTGACATATTACTCATAGCTGAACATATACCCCACTGCGCGGATGGTATGGATGGTCTTTACACCAAAGGGCTCGTCGATCTTGTGGCGGAGATAACGGATGTACACGTCCACCACATTGGTGTCGCCGGCATAATCGTATCCCCAGACATCGCTGAGAAGCGCATCGCGGGTAACCGCCTGTCCCTTGTGCTCCATCAGGTACTTGAGCAGGTCAAACTCCTTCTTGGTCAGTGAAAGGGGCTGTCCTTCCCAGGTGACGGCATACTTGGCGGGGTCAAGCGTCAATGCACCGGCAGTGAGAACACTGGCTGCTGCTACGCCAGACACGCGGTGCTTCTTCAAGCCCACGCGGATGCGGGCGAGCAGCTCCTCAATGGCGAAGGGCTTGGTCATGTAGTCGTCTGCACCCATATCCAGCCCCATGACTTTGTCAGAAACGTCGTCCTTGGCGGTCAGCATAATGATGGGCAGATCGCTTTCATGGCGCAGGCGGCGGCAGACTTCAATGCCGCTCAGCTCCGGCAGCATCAGATCCAGGATCATCAGGTCCGGCTTCCAGGTGAGCGCCTTTTCCAGGCCGGTACGGCCATCGCCGGCGGTTTCGACCTCGTATCCCTCGTGAAGCAGTTCCAGTTCCAGAAAGCGGGCGATCTTGCGTTCGTCTTCAACGATCAGTATGCGGCTCATGTTCTTGCACTCCTGTCCTGTGATGATATGCAAAAGGGAATGCGCAGAGCTCTGTGCATTCCGTATAGGTTACTCAATGGTGGCGCTTGCGTAGCCTTCGCTGTCGGATTCAATGGTGACGTTGCCGTCCTGGCTTTCAACTTGTACAGGAACATTCAGCGTAGGACAGCTGGGTCGATAAGTAGGCTCCGGACGATTGGCGTTGTAGTAGCTCCGATCCTTGTCCGTGGAAGAGGACTGAGCAGCCTCTTCTTCGTCATGCTGAAGGTTGCTGGCAAACTCGTTCACGGTGGATCTCACGTTCTCAGCAGCATTACGGACGGTGCGCTCCAGGTTTTCTCCGTCAAAAGCGTGGTCATGCTTCTCGAAGGAGAATTTATAGCCCAGTGCCAAAGAGGCGATAACGCCGATGATTGCGATGTGAGGGCTGATCAGCAACGTCAGCAGCGCAAAGAGAAGGCTGATATTCAGGATCTGCGTATCATTGCGATGGACTTTGATCCGGGCTCGGTAGCCCTTGTTGATCAGCGCCATCAAAGAGGACTGGTTGTTTTGCTTCCCGGCACCCGTGGAGGAAGGAGGGGTGCTGCCGGCGTGAGGAACTTCCGATTCGTCCCTTATGCGGCCGTTGCGCTCCAGGTCAACCAGGGCACGGGCGACGTTTCCGTTGTGATAATCCAGCAGAGCAACAGCTTCCTGATAAGAGATACCGCTCTTGCGGCGGATGAGTTCAATATCTTCGATCGTGTAGGCGGCCATAATGTGATACCCCTTTCTGCTTCTGGTGATTCATTTGACGATATCATCATAGCACATCACGGGCGTGGTTGCTTGAGAATCTGGCAAGGGTTTCATGAGAATCAGATGAGAAAGTGCGTTTTTTTCAATCAGAAATGCCTCCGCATGGTGACGGAGGCTGAGAAATTACAGCTCGTAGTCCTCGTAGCAGTTGAGCAGAACCGCGCAATCACAATAGCCTTCCATGTTCTCCAGTTCATCGAGAACGTCATTGTGCTTCATGAAGTCCATATTTTGCTCCAGCCATTCCTGGGTGAAGCGGTGGTTGTGCTTGCAGGTGTGATACTGCAGGCGAAGCTCAATGTATTGCAGCAGGGAAGCAGCCTGATCCGGGGTAAGCAGATGCTCTTTTTTCTGCTGGGTTTTGTATTCCATCTTCATTATGTTGCTGCGGTCATCCATGGCGTGTGCAACCTCACTTTACATAGCGGTTTTTGTTCTTTGGCAGGCGGCCGTAATGGCGTTTGTAGCTTGCAATGATCAGGCGAACGGCAATGATGATGCCGGTGACAATCAGCAGGGGAGACAGGATGATCAGGACGATTTCCAACGTCAGGGGCGGGAAGGGATTGGGATCAGCCTCCGTCATGGCGATGATGTCCTCCAGCGACGGTGGACGATCCTGACGCTCCTTGATGGAACGGGTTGCCAGCAGATTGTACTCATAGGTTTCGCCCCGTGCATTGACATATGTCATCTTACCGATGACTTCGCCGGCTGTGATGGGGGCTGTCAGATCTCTTGTATATTCCACCACGACCAGGTTGCGCAGGTTTTTGGTCATTTCCTCGATCTCGGCGTGGGTACCGCTGATCTCAACAGTTCTTGTCGGGTCGACGGGGGTAGCGCTCAGCTCCAGCTCGCCCAGGTTACTGTCGGACTTGTCGTAACCCGAGGTATAGACCTTCAGCGGATTTTGCTGATACATTTCCGTCAGCGTAGTATGGGTGTACTGACTGAAACCGTATTCAAACAGCTTTTCGGTATCGCGCCAGACATTGTAGCGGTCGGAGTAGAGAACGACCGAGATCAGCCGCACGCCGTCTTTTTCTGCGGCGCCGACATAGCAGTACCCTGCGGCATCCGTCGTACCGGACTTGATACCGGTGATGTACTGATAGTAATAGCTGTTGTCTTCGCCGTTGTAGGTGCGCAGCATGATGCGATGGCCGGTGGAGATCATCCGCTCGCGCTGCATGTTGGTGGCAGGCATCTGATGCCTGTCGGATGCAACGATGGTGCGGAAGGTCTCATTTTTCATCGCTTCATAGGCCAAGGTGCCCAGATCGCGGGCGGTGGTGTAGTGATAGTCATTATGCAGACCGTGAGAGTTGACGAAGTGGGTGTTGGTCATGCCGAACTGCTGGGCGGTCTGGTTCATCAGGTTAACGAAGTTCTCCTCGCTGCCGCTGACGTGCTCGGCAACGGTGATCGCTGCGTCGTTACCAGAACGCAAAATCGTGCCGTACAGAAGGTCCAGCATTGGCAGCTGCTCACCCTCTTTAAGGCCCAGAACAGAGGATTCGGGATCCAGCATTGTGCGTACGCCGTCCTTGGAGCCGGCATAGCTGACGGTGACCAGTTCGTTCAGATCCGGGGTTGCCAGCAGACCAAGCAGAACCGTCATGATCTTGGTGGTGGAGGCGGGGAACATTAGCCGGTCGGCGTCCTTTTCGAAGATGACTTTGCCGGTGCTCTGCTCGATCAGGATGCAAGAAACGGCGGTGATATCATCCTCGGTAAGGAGCTCGGGCTTATCGGGATCATACTCGGCGTAAGCCGTCAAGGGAGACGCAAGCACCAGCGCAGACATCAACACACAAATCGCGCGGGAAAAATAACACAGCAGGCGGCGCAAACAGTCTTCCCCCTTTCGATAGCATAATAATACAAAATATATTATAGCATTTCCGGAAGGATTTGTACAGCAAAAACTGTGACATCGCTGTAAAACTTCTGACGAAAAACCTGCCTGCTATGCAGCAGACAGGTTTGTGTTCACAATACGGGAACCGTGGCAGGCGGCGCGAAAGGAACCACGCCCGGGAAACCGAAAATCTGCAGTGCAAGGAAAGCAATCCCCAGAATTGCCACGTACAGGGCAAACCACTTCAGGCTGACTTTGGTGATGAGCTTGAGCATGAAGCGGATGGCCAGGTACCCCACAACAGCGGCAACAATCAAGCCGACAAGCGTCGGAAGCAGATCCAACTCTCGGATCCAGCCTTCTTCGATGGCGTCCTTGCCCTCCAGCAGCAGCGCACCGGCAATGGCGGGAGCGCTCATCATGAAGGAGAATTTGGCAGCGCTCTTGCGGTCAAGTCCCGAAAGCAGGCCGCCGGCAAGGGTAGAACCGGAGCGGCTCACACCGGGCAGCAGTGCAATGCCCTGCATGCAGCCCATGACGATGGCGTGAAGGAAATCGGGTTTATCCGTGTTGCTCTTCTTCTTGCTGCTGACATATTCAGCCAGCATCAGGAAAGCGGCTGTCATCAGGAAGCTGACGCCCAGGAACCAGCCGGTGTCGCAGCCATCAATGAAATCCTCAAAGATGAACTTGATCACCAGCGTGGGCATAGAAGCAATAAAGAGCAGCAGCAGCGTCTTGGAGTTGAAGGGATTTTTCAGGATCTTCCACCAATCCTTCCAGAATACGATCAGGATGGGGATCAGCGTGCCAACGTGAAGCAGGATGTCCAGCATCTTATAGGCGGGTGTTTCATCGATGGTCAGGCCCAGTACCATACGCCCCAACAGCAAATGACCGGAGGAGGAGATGGGCAGAAATTCGCCCAGGCCTTGCAATAGACCCAGCAGGGCAGCTTCAATAATATTCATGGAGAACTCCTTTCGGATCAACAAGGATTCATAGCCAGTATAGCATATTCCATCAGTACCGTCCAGTTGATTTTCATATGAAATGCTTTGGCGGCGGGAAACATGAATTTGTGATTGCAAATCCAAAACCTACACATTGCAACAGGACAGAAAATGTGGTAAAATAAAATGAATCCTTATGTAAACAACGAAAGGCTGCTGCATATGACGGAACCGAAGAAAGGCGCGCGCCGCCTTCAAATGGCGCTGCTGATGCTGCTGGACGGCGCAATGGCCTGTTTGTCCCTCGTCCTGGCGCTGCAGATTTACTATGATATGAAGCCTCCGGAGACACTGGAGCAGATTTGGCGGGCCATGCCGCTGCTAGCGCTGGTCAGTGTGGCCAGCCTGTATGTGATGGGCCTGTACCGCAGCCTGATCCGCTATGCCAGCGTGGATACGATGGTGCAGATCGGAGCAGGCACCCTGATCGGTACCGGCGTGACATACCTGCTGTCGCTGCTGGTATATACGGTGCAGAATCCCGAAAATCTTCTGCTGATGCCTCGGCCTATTTATCTGGTGCAATGGCTGCTGATGGTGCTGATGGTGGGCGCGAGCCGCTTCTCTTTCCGCATTATCGGGCAGGCTGGACACAACGGCTTTATCTTCCGTAAGAAGCATGCACGGCGACTGATGATCGTTGGCGCCGGATGGGCTGGCGCCCAGGTCATCCGTGATGTACAGGCGGGCCGCTATGGTGACGTGGAAGCCATTGTCGCAGTGGACGACGCACCAGATAAGCGCAATACACGCATCAATCGTGTGCCTGTCGTGCTTGGTACCGACAGAGTTGGCGATTACGTCAAGCAGTATGGTATTGACGAGATCATCATTGCCATCGCGACTCCCAAACAGGATCTGTCTCCGCTGATTCAGGATTGCGTTGCGACGTCCTGCCGTGTGCGGATGTACGCTGCTCCGCAGGAGATGGGCGCATCCGGCGGCCGCGTGCGCGATGTGAACATCGCTGATCTGCTGGGCCGTGCGGAGAATCACCTGGACATGACGGAGGTACGTGAGTTTTTCACTGGCAAGCGCGTGCTGGTGACCGGCGGCGGCGGCTCCATTGGTTCGGAGCTGTGCCGGCAGATCATGAGCTTCGTGCCTGCCCAGTTGGTGATTTACGATATCAGTGAAAATTACATGTACGACCTGCAGTCCGAGCTGCACAACCGCTATGGCGAGATGGTGCGCAACACCCTGCAGCTGCGGGTTGGTTCCGTACGCGATGTGGATACGCTGGATCGCGTATTTGCCGAGGTGCGCCCGGAGATCGTCATTCACGCGGCTGCCCACAAGCATGTCCCGCTGATGGAGGACGCTCCAGAGCAGGCAGTCAAGAATAATGTCTTCGGCACCTATAATGTGGCTGAGTGTTCTATTCGCCACAAGGTGAAGCGCTTTGTCATGATTTCCACGGACAAGGCGGTTAATCCCACCAACGTGATGGGCGCATCCAAGCGCATGGCGGAGATCATCATCGAGGCCCTTCAGCGCAAGCAGAACAAGACGCAGTTTACTGCGGTTCGCTTCGGTAATGTGCTGGGCAGTCACGGCAGTGTTGTGCCCAAGTTTGAGGCACAGATCCGCGCCGGCGGCCCGGTGACGCTGACCCATCCGGACATCATCCGTTACTTCATGACCATTCCGGAGGCGGCCAGCCTGGTGCTGCAGGCGGCGTCCATCGCCAAGGGTGGAGAACTCTTCGTGCTGGATATGGGCAAGCCTGTCAAGATCAAGGAAATGGCCGAGCGCATGATCCAGCTCTATTCCGACCCGACCCTGCCGCCAGTGGAAATCGTCTATACCGGCCTTCGTCCTGGAGAGAAGCTCTACGAGGAGCTTCTGCGCACGGAGGAGAACTCCACCGCCACCAGCCGCGAGCGCATCTTCGTCGCGCGTCCTGAGCAGGTGGAATGGGCTCAGGTGGAGGATATGCTGGACAAGCTCAATCGCTGCCTGGATACCCACGGCGACATGAAGCAGTGCATGCACGAGCTGCTGCCCTCTTTCTACGAGCCGGAAGCCATCAACGGCGACAAGGGCAATCTGCCCGAAAATGTGAAGCCCGCGTAAGCACACAATCCCTCCTTCCTGCATTGAATGATAGCGGAAGGAGGGATTTCTTCTATGAAGATCATTGGCTTGCTTCTGCTGGTTATCGGCATTATTGGTATTGTACTGACGGTCATGATGCCTGCTCTGTTTGGCTACGGCGGCCTGATTGCCGGTGTGACTGCGATCCTGACGGGCATTGTGTTCCTGGCAGCCTGCGCTGTGCGCACGTCCTGCGGCTGCGAACGTCGCAATAATAACAACTGCGGCTGCTGACCCAGTGCGGTAACAAATGAAAAAGCAAGCTCCCCGGAAGCCGAACTGGCCGCCGGGGAGCGATTTGTTGTGCATTTACGCGGACATCTTCTCAGCGATGGCTTCCAGGAACGCACGGCTGTTGACGGCAGTGCATTCGCTGCCCTCCCAAAGGAGCGCCAGATCCTTGGTCATCACGCCGGATTCGATCACGTCGATGGTGGCTTTTTCCAGCTTATCGGCAAAGGCCATCAGGTCAGGCAGGTTGTCCAGCTCGCCGCGTTTGCGGAGAGCGCCGCTCCAGGCGAAGATGGTCGCCACGGGGTTGGTGGAGGTCTCTTCGCCCTTGAGGTAGCGGTAGTAGTGGCGGGTCACGGTGCCGTGGGCGGCTTCGTATTCAAACTTGCCGTCGGGGGAGACCAGGACGGAGGTCATCATGGCCAGGGAACCGAAGGCGGTGGCGACCATGTCGCTCATCACGTCGCCGTCGTAGTTTTTGCAGGCCCAGATGAACCCGCCTTTGGAGCGCACCACGCGGGCAACGGCGTCGTCGATCAGGGTGTAGAAGTACTCAATGCCGGCGGCTTCAAACTGCGCCTTGTAGGTGCTGTCGTAGATCTCCTGGAAGATATCCTTGAAGGTGTGGTCATAAGTCTTGCTGATGGTGTCCTTGGTGGAGAACCACAGATCCTGCTTGACGCTCAGCGCGTACTGGAAGCAGGCGTGGGCGAAGGACGCGATGGAGGCATCCAGGTTGTGCACGCCCTGAAGGATGCCCGGACCCTTGAAGTTGAAGATGGTCTGGCGGATTTCCTGGCCGTCCTCGCCGGTGAAGACAAGCTCCGCCTTGCCAGCGCCGGGGACGTCGATCTCCACGTTGCGGTAGACGTCGCCGTAGGCATGACGGGCAATGGTGATGGGCTGCGTCCAGGTGCGGACGGTGGGCTTCACGCCGCTGACGAGGATGGGCGCGCGGAACACGGTGCCGTCCAGCATCGCGCGGATGGTGCCGTTGGGGCTCTTCCACATCTCGTGCAGGTTGTATTCTGTCATGCGCTGGGCGTTGGGCGTGATGGTGGCGCACTTGACAGCAACGCCATACTTCTTGGTGGCATTGGCGCTGTCGATGGTCACCTGATCGCCGGTTTCGTCGCGGTGGGGAAGGCCGAGGTCATAATATTCGGTCTTCAGGTCGACGAAGGGGTTGATCAGCAGCTTCTTGATGTCCGCCCACAGGATGCGGGTCATTTCGTCGCCGTCCATTTCAACCAGCGGCGTTGTCATCTTGATCTTTTCCATAACGAATCGCTCCTTGCGAAATAATTCATCGTTATTTATTGTACTGTATACAATCCGAATCTGCAAGATGTGAACATCGAAAGAACAAGGGGCGCTGCCCCTTGACCCCGCCAGAGGGACATCGCCCCTCTGGACTCCCGTTCCGCGATTGAGTTGGCTGTTCTATCGCAGTGCATGCGCGTGCGGCTATCGCTCCTGGTGCAACACGGCTAACAAGCGTGCTTGGAAAGATGATAGAGTTTGTTCTTAAAATTTCATGAGATACCTTGACAGGTGAGGTATTTTGGTGTATTATTACTTTGTAAGGTACCTCAACACGCGAGGTATTAAACGAAACTGAGGATGATATTACATGTTCCGCAAAACTGGCCGCAAGGAGAAACAGCGTTCCAGGCCGGATCATAGCCCGATGAATCCCGAATTCCGCGAACCTGGCGACACGCTGAACGAATCTGTTCATAGGCGTAACAGCCGTTATGATGAGTTAAGTCCCAACCGTTACTTGAACTGGAGGTGAACCCATGGCATTGTCTGCTGATATTCTAAGAGGCTATACCGATACGATCATTCTGCGGCAGCTGTCGGAAGGGGACAGCTATGGCTATCAGATCAACAAGAACGTCACTGCGCTGTCAGGCGGTGCGTTCGAACTGAAGGAAGCCACGCTGTACACGGCTTTCCGACGCCTGGAGGGAGCAGGATACATCCGTTCCTACTGGGGAGATGAGTTGTCAGGCGCTCGCCGCCGCTACTATTCCATCACGGATACCGGGCTGGACAAGCTTCGCGCTGATCAGTCAGCCTGGAAGGAAACAAAAGCACAAATCGACCTGCTTCTGCTGGAGGAATAATGTATGATGATGAACGATACCGTTGCACGCATTGTGGAGATCATGTTTCAGGACGTGGAAATGAACGAGGAAGTCTCCGCGATCCGCGACGAGGTGATGAACAACTGCCAGGAAAGATATGCCGACCTGGTTCAATCCGGTATGAATGAGGATGACGCCATTGCGGCAGTCATCGAGAGCCTCAAGGGCATGGAGGATGTGCTGGCTCCCTACAAGAAAGTGCGCCGCTCTGTAGAGAAACTGGGCGATATGGACGACGAGGAATCCGGCGAGCGGAACATGGTGTTCCGGGCGGAGGAGATTCACCAGATCAGCGTTTGCCTGGTCAGCGAGGACATTACGCTTGAAGCTTCCGATGATGACGAGTACCATGTCATCTGGGACGCGGATGAATCGCCGATGGTGGATGTGCTCGTTTCGAACGGAGTGCTGAAGGTTGAACGCCGTGCCGGTGAGCAGGCCAAGCCGAATCGGAATAGTAAGGCCGAGTATCAATCCTCGGACGACATGGCCGATTTCATCAAGACTGAAGAAGGCAAGATCGAGATCAATATGGACAGCATCAGCCGAGCAATGAAGTCACTGGGTGAGAAGATCAAGATGCAGTTCTCCAATGGTATGGGCATCAGCTTTGGCCCGGCTGGCAGCAACGTGACCATACAGATCCCTGAAAACGCCATCCCTCACACCAAAATTCTGACCACCTCCGGCGACATTGAAGTACAGGACGTTGCGTTGGCTGATTTGAACGTGACCTCCACCAGCGGGGATATCAACATTGATCTGAATGAAGTTCAGCACATGAAGCTGGTGGAGCTGCGCACTACCTCCGGTGATATTGAAGCAAATGCATTCACGCATGAGATGACCATTGCGTCTACCTCTGGCGATGTGGAGGTAGAAGGGTACTATCATAATCTGACCGTCAACACCATTTCCGGTGATATTGACGTGCGGGCGGATGTGAAGAACATGAGCTTCAAGGCAGTCAGCGGCGACGTTGACCTGGCCTTTAACAGCGTCGAGATTCGCGAAGTGTGCGGCAGTACCATTTCTGGCGACATTGACATTGATCTGCCTGCTGGTATTGGCGCGATCGCCATCAACACCCAGACCCGCTCCGGCGATGTGACTACCCGCCACCATTGCGATGGTGTGGGCCCGGTCGTCAGCGGCAATGTCAGCTCCATGTCCGGCGACATTACCATCCGGTAAAGAAGAGCCTCCGCAGCATGTCTGCGGAGGTTTTTTCATGTGAAGTCGATCTCGTATCGGGTGCCATGATGAAACAGCACGCCGTCAGTCAGGCGGAGGCGAAGAATAATGGTATTCGGATCTGCTTCATTGGTATGGCCGTTGCCGTACCATGACGCAAAGGCTGTGCGCAGTTTGTCCGCCGTGGCGGCGTTTTCCGGCAGAAGTATGTGCCCCAGGCTTTCACCGACGCCATGCGCAGTGAACCATTCACCGCAGATGGCGACCTTGGGGTTCTTCGCGATGTGCTGCATTTTGCCGGAAAGCGCATAGGTCACGGTATAGAACGCGCCGCCCTCATAATATGCATTGACCGTGCGTACGGCAGGGGAGTCGCCATCCACCGTGGCGAGGGCAATCAGGGTGTCATGACCAAAGCGCTCGTTCATGATGGCCGCGGTTTCACTGGTAATCTTCATGTCGTGTCGAACTCCTCCTGTCAGTCGCGTTCCGGGCGTAGCTCCATCTGTCCGCAGAGCATGGTCGTAAAGCCGAATTCCTCGTAGTACTTTTGCAGCTCGGCATCACCGTAGATTACGCTGACCATGTAGATGCCCTCATTGCGCAGGCGTTCCAAAGTCCGCTGCATCAGCTGGCGGCCGATGCCCTGCTGCTGATAGTCCGGATGCACCATCAGGTCTTGAATGTACGCATCGGTTACTCCGTTGCTGACAACCGCTGAATATCCGACGAGCCGATCTCCGTCAAAGCAGTAAAGCTGGAAAGCATTGTGCAGCCGCGTATCAGTCAGCTCGCGTTCCATCCTGTTCCAGCCGACAGATTGCCGAAGAGCAGCCAGTACTCTTGCAGAAACCGCGGCGTCAAATTCATAGCACATATTTGCTCCTCGAATAGGGAAGGCCTCCGACTTACGCCGGAGGCCGTTGGTTATGTAGCGATTAGCGCTGCACGCGGCCGGTGCCGGAGCCCTTCATCAGGGACTCGACTTCCGCGACAGACACGCGGTTGTAGTCGCCGATGATGGTGTGCTTCAGGCAGGAAGCAGCCACGGCGTACTCCAGCGCGGTCTTCTCGTCGGGATAGGTGTTCAGGCCGTAGATCAGGCCGCCGCCGAAGGAGTCGCCGCCGCCAACGCGGTCAACGATGTCGGTGATAGAGTACTTACGGGACAGGAAGAAGTCCTTGCCGTTGTACAGGCAGGCGCGCCAGTCGTTGTGGTTGGCGGACTTGCTCTCACGCAGGGTGATGGCCACGCGCTTGATGTTGGGATAGGTCTCCATGGCCAGGGAAGCGATGGCCTTGTAGTTTTCGATGTTCAGCTCGCCCTCTTCCACGTCGCCCTGGGACT
>JAFXFR010000090.1 GCA_017513475.1 Clostridia bacterium | reverse complement strand
GGGTCAGGGCAACCATTGCGCCGGTGATGGACGCGGTGCGGGTGCCGCCGTCGGCCTCCAGCACGTCGCAGTCCAGGGTAATGGTGCGCTCGCCCAGCTTGGTCAGGTCGATGGCCTGGCGGAGGCTCCGGCCGATCAGGCGCTGGATCTCGACGCTGCGGCCGTCCTTCTTGATGCCGTCGCGCTTCTTGCGCTGACCGGTGGATGCGGGCAGCATGGCGTATTCCGCCGTGACCCAGCCCTGGCCCTTGCCGCGCAGGAAGGGAGGCACGCCCTCCTCCACCGAGGCAGTGCAGATCACACGGGTGTTGCCGGTGGCAATCAGGCAGGAGCCCGCCGCCGTGCGGACAAAATTGGTCTGAATGGAAACAGGACGAGCCTGCTCAGGCAGTCGGCCGTCAAAACGCATATATGTTATCTCCTTTCAACGCAGCAGGAATACTGCACATATCAATCCAAATTGAAAATATTCTCCATTCCGGCCTTTATTCCTGCCATTCTCACGGATTATTGACGAGAAAACCTTCCCTGCCTACTGGAAATTCCCGCCAGAATGTGCTATGATATTCTGCGTGCATGATTTGTCCCCGTCCGGGGCAGCATATACAAAGAATCATCATTTATTTTGCAAACAGATGGCTTCGCTTCATACCGGATTCATGGTTTGTCCTTATCATACCCAGTATCCTGAAGAAGCGCTGCCGCTTCCGTATATACCGCCGGCCCCGGCGGAGAAAGGTCTTGTTTCCGTGAGCAGTTTCCGTCAAAAGTATCTGACCAATATTTGGAATGTTCCCAATGTGCTGACCATGGTCCGTCTGGCGCTGATCCCCGTCTTTGTGGTCCTTCACGTGCTGGGCATGGAAAAGCTGGCGCTGCTGACCTTCTGTGTCGCCTCCTTCACCGACTGGCTGGACGGCCATATCGCCCGCAAGTGCAACCTGATCACCGACTTCGGCAAGCTGATGGATCCCCTGGCTGACAAGCTGATGGTCTGCACCGCCCTGATCATGCAGGGCATCAACGGCACCTTCCCGGTAATCGCCATCATCATCGTGATCATCAAGGAGCTGGTGATGATCTACGGCTCCTCCTACATGCTGGCCCATGACATCGTGGTCTACGCCAACATCTGGGGCAAGCTGGCCCAGTGCAGCTTCATTCTGGCGCTGGTGCTGTCCTTCTGGCATAAGGATTTCACCGCCATGAACTTCCCCATCGACCGGGTATGCCTGTGGATCGCAGTGGTGATCGCCGTGATCGCCCTGGTGGATTACACCCTTGCCGCCCTGAGGACGCTCCGCGAACTGAAGGCAAAAAAGTAAACACACAGCCGCATCCTCATAAGGATGCGGCCTTTTTCATGTAAAAGCGCCCGTCGGAGAGGCTCTCACCCTCTCCGACGGGCATTATTGTCAGTTGATCTTGATGCCGTAGATGTAGCTGGTATCCTTGCCGGTGGTGCCGATCACCAGAACGTCGCCGTAAACAGCGGGCGATCCTTCGATCACGCCATTGACCTGGAGGGTATTGATGACGCTGCCGGTCAGGCCGTCCATGAGGTAGATCGTACCGTTGGAGCAGGCCTGGATGATCCAGCCGCGGCCATTTTCGTCATACACTGCAACAGGAGAGGAATAGCTGTATGCATCCATCGTCCTGTGCCAGACGACCTTACCGGTCTGCTTGTCCATGGCGATGATAACGCCGGGAATGGCTTCGCTGCCATCCAGCTTCTGGGCGCCGGTGGCGCTCACGCTGGACAGGGTGAAATACACCAGTCCGGAAAGCTTCTGCTGACCGATGACGGGTGACGCCATTGCGCCGGGAATGACCTCCTTGTTGAAGGTCACGTCCTTCTTTTTGCCGCGGGCGCAGTGGATGGCAAAGGCCCAGTCCTCCTCGCCGGTCATGGCGTTGTAGCGGCGGATGGTCACATCGCCCTTGGTACGGCCGTTGTTGATCAGGTTGGCCGTGTACAGCCACAGGGTCGAGCTGACGCCGTCGGTCTCCAGATCCAGCGCGATGGCCGCACGGACGGAGTCACCGGTATCCACGGCCCACACGGTGGTCATGGTCGTGGTATCCACACAGCGCAGGACGCCGTCCAGATCAGCGTAGTAGGCATAGCTGCCATACATCGCAAGGGAGGATTCCACAGCAGCATTGCCTTCACGCTGGCCCTTGGTGTGGCTCATCATGGTCACGACCTCGGTAGGCTCGCCGAATTCATAGGTCAGCAGGCCCGTTTCCCGATCCAGCTCCATGCTCATATCCAGGGTTTCGGTATACAGCAGGCCGCTGGTACCGATGGCAATCAGCGTGTTGGTGCTGCTGTCAATCAGCGCGGAGGTATCAAAGGCGCCCACCGGATTGTAGGGACGCTCGTACTTGCGGTCGATACCGTCGATCAGGCGCAGCTGCTTGCCGTTCATCAGGTCGTAATAGTACAGGCCGATGTTCTTGCCGGTGCCGCTCTTGAGCTTGCGGGCATACTGACCCACCGTCATCATCGGGAAGAACCGGGGATGCAGGCTGGCCGTGGAGCGCATGGGATAGCCGAAATCGATGGCATCGCGGGTGGCAGAGCCGTCCGTCAGATCCAGGAAGTAGATCTTGCCGTCCATGCCGGCCACGATGACTTCCTTCATGTTCTTCTGATCCTTGCGATGCTGCTCCAGCTGCATGCTGTTGCGGATATCCGAGGGCCACTTGGCGATCACGGGCTGACCCGGCCAGCCGATGCCGTAATAGTTACGGCTGCTGCCCGCCACATAACCGGCTTCCACCGTCCATTCCAGGGCCAGGCTGGTGGGGTTGTCCACCGTACCCACCGCCGCATTCTGGCGGAAGGCGTTGCCGCGGAAGGTCGTCACACCGAAGGGACGCAGCATATACGCATCCCCTGCCGCCATGTTGATCGGCACCTTGCGGTTGTATTCCTGTACCTTGCGGTCGTCCTTGTAGATCACCGTGGTGGAGATCAGCGCAGGGTCTGCAGCTTCATCCGCCATAGCCTCCAGACGGGGTGTTGCCTCGGGCGTCGGGGCAGGGGTAGCGGTGGGTTCCGGGGTGGGCTCCGGAGTCTCGGTGGGGATGGGTGTCTCGGTGGGCCCGGCGACCGGCGTGGCCGTCGGCACCAGCGTAGGCGTCGCCGTCACAGACAGGGTGGGCGTCGCCGTCGGCAGATCAGCCGCTTCATCCGTGGAAGCAGGCGCGGGCGTTGCTTCGGGTTCAGGCGTTGCTGTTTCGATGATCACCGCGGGCGTTGCAGCCGCTTCGGCAGTGGGCGTCGGCACGGGAACGCTGCTGACCGGCACGTTGGAAACCGTCGCCGGCGAAGTGCCACCCAGGTTGAGCACCTGCCACAGGCCGGTATCCACCCAGTTTTCGCCGCACTTGACCTGCGCCTGAAGATTGCCCTCGAAGGCTTCCTCCCGGGTCATTTCAAAGGTCCACACAATGGTGGACTCCGTATTCAGCGTCGTTTTGGTGGTGAGCGTGGGCAGCACATCGCCTGCTTCATCCACCACGCGCACAGCCGTGACATTGGAGGAGGTCACCATATGGAAGACCACCTTGTAGGGGGCCGTGTTCTGGGAAATGACAGCGGTGAAATCGCTGGCCGAGGGATCCTCAGCCTCTGCCTCGTCGCCGCCGCCAAAGAGCGCCGTAAAGGGCGCGGTGATCATCCGCTTGAAGTCACCCATCACGCCGGGAGCATCCGAGGGAATGAGCAGGATGCCGATGATCAGGGCCGCTACCACCAGCAGGATGATGCTCAGCACCACCAGCTTGCGTTTTGGCGCCGCCTCGGTTTCCTCCGGAACATCCTCGTAAGCGATGCGTTCGGTTGAAGGGGAGCGCAGGCGGCGGGGATTATCCAGGGGGGACTCCATCACAGGCCGACGAACGCGGCTCTCCTGGGACCCCAGCTGCTGCAGCCCGGAATAACCTTCCGCATTCACGGGGCGGCGGACGACGGGGGTATTCTGCACCGTCTGCCCTGCCTGCTCGCGGTGGGGCCGCTGGCCGCTGAGGACCGCCGGACGCGGCACACCCTGGGAGGGCGTCTGCCGGGTTTCCGCATTGGGCATAGGGATTGTCGCCCCGAAGCCCGTGTTCTCATCTTCAGCCTTCGTCACGGGGGTCACCCTCGTATCGGAGGCAACCGGTTCATCTTCCTCCTGCAGGGGCTCCACAGGCAGCATGTCCGCCTCGTCGATCAGGCCGGCAAACCGCTCCGTACGACGGCGGCGGGAAGCCTTCGGTTCCTCAGCGGGGCTGACAGGCGGCACCGCACGGGTCGCGCCGCTTTCCTGCTGGTTATCTTTGTACAGATCCATGGAAGCTCATGCTCCTTTACTCAAATGCTGTACCGCTTGCACGGCAGAGCCATAATTCCGTTCATCCGGGCATATGCTTATTATAGCGCATTTCCGGCGCAATCTCAACCCCGGCGCACCTGCAGGATGTAAATCTTTCGTAACACCTGATTGTGCAAAGCCCTTATTTTACATTATAAAGGAGAAGAACACCCCATGTCAACCGTACACCCCCGACATTGCCCCGCCTTTGTGCAGAGCAGCACCCATGAGGCGCTCTGCAATGCCCTGCAGGATTCTCTGAGAGCCTGCAGCCGTTATCTGGGCGCCGCCCGGGCCCTGGAGGATTCCCTCCCGGTGATTGCCCATGCCTTCCGTTTCACCGCCGCCCAGGAAAAGGAGCACGCCGCGATCCTGCAGGGACTGATCGTCGTTCACGGCGGCGAAGTCGTCCCGCCCTGCCCGGAAGACGCCGCTCTGCCGGCAGAACCCCTCGTCCTGCTGCACGACGCCCTCTGTGCCGAGGAGGACCGCTGGAGCGCCCGGCTGCCGTCATGCATCTGTGCCGCCCGGACGGAATCCTATTCCCGCATCGTCCATGCCTGCATGCGCATCGCCGAGACGGAGCAAGCCCACGCCCGCCGCTTTTCCCGGTACCTGGAGGCGCTCCGCAGCGGGCGGCTTTTCCGGGCTGAGACGCGCGTATCCTGGTTCTGCCTGTCCTGTCGGCAGCTTCACACCGGTTGCGAACCGCCGGACGCCTGTCCCGGCTGCAGCGGACACCGCGGATATTTCATCCGCACCACCGGCTTTCCCTTTTCGCCAGAGGGGTAATCCCCCTTTTTCTTTTGCATTGCGGTCAAAAGTGTGGTATACTGTTCTCCACACATGAATTCTCACTGATCGCCGGAGGCCTTATGAAGCACACCGTCGCACTGATTCCTGTTTCCACCTATGACCAGGCGCAGGTAGATGCCGCTGTCCGCCAGGGCGTTGGACTGCTGGGGGGCGTCGGGCAGTTTGTCAAGCCCGATGAGAAGATCGTCCTCAAGCCCAACCTGCTGGCCCGGGCTCTGCCCCAGAAGGCCATCACCACCCATCCGGCGGTATTCTCCGCCGTATGCCGCCTGCTGCGGGAGGAAGGCTGCAAGCATCTCAGCTACGGCGACAGTCCCGGCAGCCCCACCACCACCCCGGACAAGGCCGCCGATACCGCCGGCATTGCCGAGGCCGCCGCGCAATATCAGGTGGAAAAGGCCGATTTCGCCTCAGGCAGCGTCGTTGCCTTCCCTGAGGGCAGGACAGCCAAGTCCTTCTACCTGTGCAAGGGCGTGCAGGAGGCGGATGCGCTGATCAATATCTGCAAGATGAAGACCCACGCACTGGAACGCATCACCGGCGCTGTGAAGAACCAGTACGGCTGCATCACCGGCGTCAACAAGGCCACCGGTCACGCCGCCTATCCCAACAGCGACGTCTTTGCGGATATGCTGGCAGATCTGAACCTGTGCATCAAACCCCGTCTGCACGTGATGGACGGCATCGTCGCCATGGAAGGCAACGGCCCCTCCTCCGGTACGCCGGTGAACATGAACGTGCTGTTATTCTCCGCCGACCCCGTGGCGCTGGACGCAGTCTTTGCCGCCCTCGTCCACCTGAGCCCCGAGGCCGTCCCCACCTGCGTCAGCGGCGCGAAGTACGGCCTGGGCGTGATGGATGACGCCTCCATTGAAGTTGTCACCCCCGATGGTATCCTGACTGTTTCCCAGGCCCGCGAAAAGTACGGCAAGGCAGATTTCGACGTGTTCCGCGGCGTGATCAGGAAGGGCTTCCTGTTCAACTTCATGCCGCTGCTGCCCTTTCTGCAGCACCGTCCCAAGGCCGACCTGAAGAAGTGCATCGCCTGCGGCATCTGCGAGGAAAGCTGCCCCGTACCGGAAAAGGCTGTGCACTCCGGCCAGGGCAAAAAGGCCAAATACGACTACAAGAAGTGCATCCGCTGCTACTGCTGCCAGGAGATGTGCCCGGTGAAGGCGATCGAGGTCTACCGGCATCCGCTGACAAAGCTGCTCTCCGGCAAATAAGCATGGCTGTCCCAGCGGGCGGCTCGCGATTGGGTTGAGCGCTGTCCCGTGGACTTACCGCATGCAGCCGGGGGCCGATATTGATGTTGACCTGCCGCGCCCTCATGGCGCGGGCCAATGCGCCGCCGTTGCCTGATGCAGGAATTGGGTTGGCTGGCGTTGCCTGAAAGAAAAACACAGGGAGGTGATCCTCATGCCCCTGACATCCTATTGCAAAAAGTGCGGACAGGACGTGCCGGTCGCGTCCTTCTGCCCCAACTGCCGCGCCAAGCTCGCGGCAAATACCGTCCGGCTGGCCTGGTGTGTGGATCATCATCCCGTACGGGACTGGATGTGCTGGAACAGCGTTATGCGTCTGCTGCTGCCGGTGCTGGGCATGACGCTCCTGCTGGTGATCCTGCTGGAGGCCATCATGGGCGGCCTGGACGGCGTCAGCATGCTTCTGGGCGGCGGACTGATCGTCAGCCTGATGGGCATCATGGGCATGATCCTCGCGGTGATGCTGCTGGTCTTCATCCTCCAGGGCGACGACCTGCTGGACTGTGTCATCGACAGCCGAGGCATCCATGTGCAGCAATACCTGCCCAATCCCACCGCGCTGAAGCTGCTCCTGCGGGGCAAATCTCCCCGGATGCTGGAAAGCGGCGAGGATCTGCTGCTCGTTTCCTCCCGGGAGATCGCCTGGAAGGATATCCAGCGGGTTCAGCTCTGGCCGGAGAAGAGCATGATCCTCTTCTATGCACCCAAATGGTGGATGCGTGTGAGCCTCCCCTGCACGCCCTTCACCTGGGAGGACGCGCTGTCCTTCATCCGGGACAAGATCGGCAAGAAGAAGACCGTCATCCTGCCGGAGGAGTGCCGGCAGACCGCGCCCGTCAAGGCGAAATCCGCCAAGCCCGCCCGGACGCACCAGCTGACCTTTGAGGAGGTCGCGGCGGAATTCGGCGGCCCCCCCGACGAGCCTGCCCTGCCGGAGAATGTTTCCCCTGAGGTCACCGGTGAGCTGGAAAGCGACTTTACTTCCCTGTCCGACGTCCTCCAGGAGATCAAGGAATCCGATAACGCATAAAAAAACGGGATGCCGCTTACATAGCAGCATCCCATTTATTTACTTGTTCACCATCCGGCACAGGTCGCAGACGGACCAGCAGCGGGTCAGGTCAACCCGGATGCCCCGTTTTTCCGCCAGCGCCAGCAGTCCCGGCACACCCTGAGCGGCAGCGCGCATGCCCTCGTCCGCATAGGGATCGTACCGGGCGACGATGTCCCGCATGGTTTCCGTGCAGATATTGCCGATCACAAAGCCGCAGACGGTCACATCGCCGCTGGGCTCAATGGACAGGGAGGTCTGGTTCGTCAGCGGCTCGGTGTAGGGCATGGAGCCGCAGCAGTCCTGCACCGCCAGCTTCGCCGCTGGATAATAGTGGCTCAGGTGCTCAATGGCGTTGCCGGCCATGAAGATATCGTTGCCCTCGTCCACGGGCAGACCCGTATCGGCAAGGCTCGCGAGGATCTCACGGGTGCGGGTGTTCTCCGGGCAATCGAAGGTTTCGTTCACCACCCATGCCGGAGAGAATCGGGCTTTCTCAATGCCCGCAGCCTTCACTGCCAGCGCAAAATAGCGCACCGGCTCCAGCGGGATGGTCTCCTGATGGAACGCGTCCACGGAGATCAGCACGTCATTCACGCCAGCCTCGGCAAGGGCCTGGGCCACATCGCGCATGCGCATGATGTCCCGGCTGAAGAAGCCGTTGGTGATCAGCTGACGCTTGGGGATACCAGCTTCCGTCGCCGCGCGGTGAATGGCGCAGGTGACCTCCGGGTACAGCAGCGGTTCGCCGCCAAAGGTCATGACGGACTGCACATCGTAGAGGTTCTTCAGCTCCCGGACAGCGTGAACAGCAGCCTCCTGCGGAACGTGGGTTCCATCGGGGCACTTCACCATGCCGCCCACGGAGCAATGTCTGCAGCGGCCCGTGCAGCGCTGGGTCAGGATGAATTCAAGCCGGTTGATGTTCAAATAAGGGTTCATAAGGTTGCCTCCATTCGTAATTTGTCAGCGCATCACGAACAGTGCAATGGGCAGTCCAATACATCCGATACAGCCTGCCTCACTGCACCGGGAGGTTACCTCGCATGGTCTGCCGCATGGGCATTCACCCGCCTTTCCGCAGAATATTGTAGCACACTTTCCTTTGGGCGTAAAGTGTGGTATAATAGGATGACCCCAACACATCATCCATTCGGATTGGAGATAGAACCATGAGCAAAACCAAGGAACGCATCCGCGACAGCCAGCTGCGCTACAAGCAGGGGCTGGGCCAGAATTTCATCTACGACGAGGACCTGCTGGCGTCCTTGGTCGAAGCCGCCGGCGTCACCAGGGAGGACGACGTCCTCGAGGTCGGCCCCGGCGCAGGCAGCATGACCAAGCACCTGTGCAAGGCCGCCCACCACGTCATGTCCGTGGAGCTGGACGACCGCCTCATCCCCCTGCTGAACGGCTTCATGGCCGAGTACGACAACTTCACCCTCATCCACGGGGACGTGATGACCGTCAATCTGCCGGAGATCACAGCATCCCTGCGCAAGCCGCTGTCCGTGGTGGCGAACATCCCCTACTACATCACCACGCCGCTGATGACCATGCTGCTGACCAGTCCGCTGGACATCAAGCAGATGGCCCTGATGGTGCAGAAGGAGGTTGCCGACAAGGTGCTCGCCCAGCCCGGCGACGACAACTGGGGCCCCCTAGCCCTGCGTTGCCAGTTCTACTGCGACCCCTACCTGGCCATGGACGTGCCCGCCGCCTGCTTCACCCCCGCGCCCAAGGTGGACAGCTCCTTCATCGTGCTGCCCCGCCGCGAAAAGCCGCTGGTGGACGTGAAGAACGAGGAGGATTTCTTCCGCGTGGCTCAGGCGGGCTTCGCGCTGCGCCGCAAGACCATGACCAACGGCCTGTGCGCCGCGTTCCACATGGAGCGCACCGAGGCAGTCGAGCTGATGCAAAAAGCCGGCCTGGACGAGCGCGTCCGCTGCGAGAAGCTCACCTTTGAGGAGCTGGCCCGCCTGGCCGACGTGTACACCGACTGGAGGTTCGACCACAGGTCGAACGAGTGATAGCCAATGCTTGCATTGGCGGAACGAAGCCTACAGCAAGGCGTAGCCTTGATGTGGGCCGATTGGAGGGCAAGCAAATGACCGCCATCGCGAAATTCATGCATGTGAGCGAGGAGCAGTACGCCGCCTCCGCGCTGCCGGACGCGCTGCCGTTGAATGACATTCCCCTGCCCCGGCGCGCCACGGCAGGCAGCGCTGGCTACGACTTCATCTGCCCGGCGGACGTGACGCTGCAGCCCGGCGACGCCATCACCATTTCGACCGGCGTCCGCTGCGAAATGCAGCCCGGCTGGGTGCTGATGCTCTTCCCCCGCAGCGGCCTGGGCTTCAAGCATCAGGTGCGGCTGGCGAACACCGTGGGCGTGATCGACGCGGATTACTTCCACGCGGCCAACGAGGGGCACATCATGGTGCGCCTGGCCAACGGCCAGAGCCCCTGCACGGTGGACAGCCATGCCGTGACCATCCAGAAGGGCGAACGCTTCTGCCAGGGGGTATTCCTGCCCCACGGGCTGGCGGAGGAGGAAACGGTGCTGGCAGACCGCGCTGGCGGCTTCGGCAGCACAGGGAAATGAATAAAAGGAACGCAGGCCATGACGGTCGCGTTCCTTTTTGATTGCTTGGGGGTTGGGGTGGTGGGGCTGTCCTTTTGGGGCTGGGCGAGCTGTTTCGGCGAATCCTCGCGGATTCGCGAAAGGCGCATGCTTCTTTGCGCTGCGGCGCAGAGGTCTCCGACGGGCAGGGCCTCCGCGGCCCTGCACCCCGCAAGGGTCTTAGACCCTTGACCCATTTGAGGGCCCTCCCTTGTTTATTGACTCAGCAGCATCCTGTCGTTGTCCAGCTCCTTGCCCCTGGCGCCGGAGTACATCGTCATCAGCTTGGGCACGGTCATCTCGGCGCGCTCATCGCCTGCGATATCCAGGATGATCTGCCCCGCATCCATCATAATCGTGCGGTTACCCACCGTCAGGGCCTGGCCCATATTGTGGGTAATCATCATCGTCGGGATCTTCTGCTCCTCAACGATCCGCACCGTGATCGCCATCACCTTCTCGGCCGTTGCCGGGTCGAGCGCCGCCGTATGCTCGTCCAGCAGCAGCATCTGCGGACGGGCGATGGTAGCCATCAGCAGCGTCAGCGCCTGCCGCTGGCCACCGGAAAGAAGGCCAACCTTCATCTTCATGCGGTCCTCCAGCCCCATCTGGAAGGTGGAGAGCTGCTCGCGGTAATAGGCCAGATCCTTCTTCTGCACAGCGAGGGCCAGGGGAAAGCGCCGGGTCTGGTTGCAGGCCAGAGAGAGGTTCTCCTCGATGGTCAGATCGGGGGCAGTACCCTTCATCGGATCCTGGAAGAGGGTACCCACCGCGCGGGCTCGCTTGTGTTCGGGCAGGCTTTCAAGGTGCTTGCCATCCAGGATGATTTCGCCCTCGTCCACATAGAAGGTGCCGGCGATCGCCCCGAACAGCGTCGATTTCCCCGCGCCGTTGGAGCCCAGAATGGTGATGAAATCATCGTCCTTCAGCGTCAGGGATACATCCTTGAGCGCGGTATGCTCATTCACCGTTCCCTTGCCGAAGGTTTTGGTCACATGGCGTAGTTCAAGCATGTTTGGCGCCTCCCTTCCGGTGGAAACGACGGGCAAAGCTCTCCCGGAGCATGGGCAGCGCCAGGGCAAATGCCACGATCGCCGCGGATACCAGCTTCAGATAGTACGCCGGGAAGACATTGAGGCTCGTGGCCAGGCGGATGAGGCACTGGTACAGCACTGAGCCCAGGATCACGCTCATCAGCCCGATGGTCACACCGCGCTTGCCCACGATGGCCTCGCCGATAATCACGCTGGCCAGACCCACCACCAGCACGCCTGCGCCGTTGGAAATGGTCGCAAAGCCGCCGGACTGGGTCATCACGCCACCGGCAAGGGCCGTGCAGCCATTGGCGACCGCCAGGCCCAGCACCTTCATGCCGCCGGCGTTGATGGAAGAGGAGCGCACCATGGCCTCGTTGTTGCCGGTGGCGCGGATGCACAGGCCTACATGAGTACGGAAGAACCAGATCAGCGCGATCAGCACCGTCAGCGCCAGCACAGCGCCCACGATCAGCACCGTGATCTCCTTGGCCATGGTGAAAGCCTGGCGATCCCGGTTAAAGGCCTGCAGATTGATGTTGAAGGCCTCGTAAAGCTTGTTGAAGATGGTGGTTTTTGTCAGCGTGACGTCCGGCTTGCCGCCCATGACGGCGGTGTTGATGGTGTACAAGCCGCTCATGGTCAGGATACCCGCCAGGATGGGGTGAATCCCCACCTTCGTCTGCAGCAGACCGGTGACGCTTCCCGCCGCCGCGCCCGCCATGAACGCGCAAATCAGGCCCAGCACCGGATGGCCCGCCACCGTCAGCACCGCAGACACCGCCACGCCCAGGGTATAGGAGCCCTCCGTGGTCAGGTCGGGGGTGTTGAGGATGCGGAAGCTGATGTACACGCCCATGGCCAGCAGGGCATAGAACAAGCCCTCCTGCAGGCCGCCGAGAAACATGGTCAGGGACATGGGAATGCCTCCTTGGTGATATGAAGTGTCAAAGCAATGGCCGGGGACCCGTGGTTTACTCCACGATGACCGCCGTCTCCAGGATCTCCTGCGGGATCTCCACGCCGATCATCTCCGCCGTGGAGAGGTTGATCACCATGGTGAAATCGTCCACCACAACCGCAGGGATCTCCTCGATGGGCGTGCCGGTGAGGTACGCATGGAGCATATCCGCAGTGATGGCGCCGATCTGACGGTCACCGATGGAGATGGTGGCAAAGGCGCCGGACTGAACCATAACAGCGGAGGAGCCGTATACCGGCACGCCGTACTCGGCGGCGCTGTCCGCCACAACAGCCATGGCCGTCTGGATCACGGAATCATTGGGGACGAAGATGGCGTCAGCCTCCTGCAGCAGCACGTCCATGCCCATCTGCACCTCGGACACATTGGTCACCACGAACTCCACATACCGGATCCCGTTGGCGTCCATGTAGGCCTTGGCCTGATTGGCTGTGGTGACGGAGTTGATCTCGCTCTGGCAGTAGATGAGGCCGAAGACCTTGCAATCCGGGGTCAGCAGCGCCGCCAGCTTGAACATCTCACTCACAGGGATGGCGTTGGAAGTACCGGTGGCATTCATGTCAGGATGAGCCATATCGGTGATCACACCGGCGCCCACCGGGTTGGACACGCTGATGAAGAACTGGGGCACGCCGCTGCCCAGGTTGTGGAAGGCCTGAGTGGGCGGGGTGGCAATGGTGACCGCGACGTCAATGCCGTCATCCAGGGCAGCCTCGCAGTTGGCCACCAGCTGGGTCATGTCGCCCAGGGCGTTGCGGTAGGTAAAGGTCATGCGGGATTCATCATAGCCCAGCTCGCGCATACGGTCGATAAAGCCCTCGCGCATATCGGTGAAGGCGCCGTTATCCGCCATCTGGATGATGCCTACGCGAATCATCTCGTCCGCATAAGCAGCGCAGGTCATGGTCAGGATGAGGGTCAGGAGCATCGCGATCATTTTCTTCATGGGGTTCCGTCCTTTCTGCCGCGGAGGCAAGTCATCATATGGCTGTCGTCGGAACAGCCGGCTGCTTCGGGAACGGTGCAGGGAGGTCGGGCATGCGCCTTTACGGCGTGGGATGGCCCGAAACAAAAACGCACCTGTCCCCATACAAGGACAGATGCGTGAAAATACATCTGCGGTACCACCTTGTTTGACGGAAATAATCCGCCCACCTCATTCGAGTGCCGACACACCCGAAGCCCGCTAACGCTGGCTCTGCGTCGCGCAATACTGATGGGTTCGTCTCCTCACCCACGTTCCGCGCGCCCTCGGCGGTCCATTTGCCGGTTCGCTGCGACGGGGCTTTCAGCCTTGTCCCCGATCTCTGTGCGTGCGCCGCCGGTTTGATCTCCGCCTCAACGGTTTATACAAGTGTAGCACAGTCGCAACAGAGTGTCAATCGCGGGCGTGCACTTTTCATGTATTTTCCGGGAGGCTCTTCTCCATTTCCAGCACCTTGCTGAACTGAGTTTCAAACAGGTGGCGGTAGACATTGTCCTCCGGATCGTCGAATGCCTGCTGAAGCAGCTCGTCATGGCTGCCGCACTGGGCGATCCTGCCGTCCGCCAGCACAAGGATCTTGTCCGCAGACATGATGGTGGACAGGCGATGAGCGATGACAATGCTGGTACGATCCTTCATGATGTAGTCCAGCGCATCCTGGATAGCCGCCTCGGAGATAGAATCCAGGGCGGAGGTGGCCTCGTCGAGAATGAGGATCTTGGGATCCTTGAGGATCACACGGGCGATGGAAAGCCGCTGCTTTTCACCGCCGGAGAGCTTCAAGCCGCGGTTGCCGACCTCGGTGTCGTAGCCGTTGGGCTGGGCGACAATAAAATCATGGATCGCCGCCGCCTTGCAGGCCGCGACAAGCTCCTCGTCGGTAGCGTCCTCCTTGGCGTAGCGCAGGTTCTCCCGGATGGTGCCGTTGAACAGGTAGGTGTCCTGGCTGACCATGCCGATCTGGCTGCGCAGCCAGTGCAGATCGAAGTCCCGCACATCCACGCCGCCCACCAGCACCCGGCCGTCCTTCACGTCCCACAGACGGGGGATGAAGTTGATCACCGTCGATTTGCCGGAGCCGGAGCCGCCCACGATGGCTGCCATTTCGCCGCTGTGGACGGTGAAGTTCACATCATGGAGGATCTCCACATCCTCGGTATAGCCGAAGCGCACATGCTCAAAGCGGATGTCGGCGTGGCTGAGATCCGGCTTCCTGGCGTTCTCCGGAGACTTGATGTCGATGGGGCGGTCAAAGTAATCAAAGATTCGCGTAAACAACGCCATGGATCGGGTGAAGTCCACCTGGATGTTCAGCAGCTGCTCCACGGGGCGGTACAGGCGGTTGACCAGCGCCACCATGGCGGTGATCATACCCACCGTCAGCCCCGCATCGCCGGAAACGATGATAAGGTAGCCGCCGGCAAAGTAGATCAGCAGCGGGCCCAGCTGAGTGAAGACGCCCATCGTCAGGTGGAACCAGCGGCCGGAGAGCTGCTCCTTGAGAGCGAGCTTGGTGACTTCGCCGTTGACCTGGACAAAGCGATCATATTCCGTCTTTTCCCGGGTGAAGAGCTTGGTCAGCATCGATCCGGACACGGACAGCGTCTCGTTGATCAGCTGGTTCATCTCGTCATGCTTGGCCTGACCCGCGGAGAGCAGCTTCCATCGCTGACGGCCCGCCGAACGGGTGGGCAGCACCAGCAGCGGCAGCACCAGAATGCCGACGATGGCCATCTTCCAGTTCATGCTGAAGAGCGCCACCAGCGTGGTCACCACCGTCGCCACATTGGACAGGATGGACTGCAGCGTGCCGGAGATCACCCCGGACACGCCGGAAATATCGCTGTTCATGCGGGTGATGACGTCGCCCCGACGCTCGGTGGTGAAGAAGGCGTGGCTCATCTGCTGGAGATGGGCGTACATCTGGTTCTTCATGTCAAAGATGATGTGCTGACCGATCCAGGCGTTGATATAGCTGGTCAATACCGTCACCAGCTGGGAGGCGATCATCGTCGCCAGCGCCGCAAGGATCAGCTGAAGCAGCAGCTTCATGCTCTCGCCCACCAGCGCCTCATCCACGATGCGGCCGGTGATGATGGAGGGCAGAAGTCCCAGCACCGAGGAGATCAGAATGGTGGCAAACACCAGCACAAACCTCGTCCAATAGGGCACGAGGTAGGACAGTATTCTCTTGATCAGCGGCCATGTGACCTTGGGCAGGTTTTCCTTCTCCTGATCCGTCAGGAAGCCACGGGGGCCCATTCTGTGCATTTGTATACCTCCCAGGGATTGGTTATGCATTCATTATACATCCGCCGGACAGAATTGGCAAGTGCCACACTCGGCAATGATTGGGGAAAAAGAAAACCGGGGCCTCACACAGAGACCCCGGTCGGGTGATTGAGGATTACTCGCCGAGCTCCGCCACCATGGCGTCCAGGCCGGCACGGTAGGCTTCCCAGGTCACATGGTTGTGGTTGTAGGGAGCCAGGAAGATGCCGTTGTCCGCGATGGGCTGGCAGTAGGTGACGCGGTTGCAGATGAACAGGTAGCCGGTGTTGCCCAGATCGGCGGTGCTGACGGCCTGGCCGAAAGCGATATCGCTCTGGGGATTCTGGCAGAATTCATCGGTCACATCATCGATGGAGGCGAACCACTTCACGCACTCGCCGGAGATGGTCAGGTTGCCGGGAGAAGCCCACTGGGTCTCGTACTCAACAGTGACCTGGCCATCCTGCACGGAGACGATCGCGTTGCCGATGATGTACATGTTGGAGGCGACCAGCGGGATCTTGTAGATGCCGTTCTTGGTCAGATCCACGGGGCAGACATTGTACCACTTGTTGGTGATACCTTTGTCGCGCAGGCTGTAGCCGGCAACGCCCATGGTGTTGTCGGGATACCACTGGTAATCGTAGGAGGGAGGCTCAGGCAGCTGACCCTGGGTATCGGTGACGAAGAAGTCAACCTCGATGTTGGAGACGTTCTTCAGATCGTCAGGATTGACAGCGCCGGGAGTGCCTTCGGAGCCGTCCCAGGTCTCATGGCCCCAGGGCAGGGTGCCCAGAGGAGTCTGGTAGTCATCATACAGGATGGAGTAGCCGTCGTCAGCAGTAAAGATATTGTTGCCGTCGACGTCAGTCTGCCAGCTGTCATAGCCGGTGCCGCCATAAGCAGCATTGCCGCCCAGCGCGATGGAAGTGCCGTTGACACGGACATCGGAGATGCCCAGGTACTTACCGTCCATAATGGTGCCCTGACCATTATTGCCGCCTTCAACAACCAGCCACAGCTTCATGGCGCCGTTGCCGCTGGGAACCCAGCCGCCCTGGTCAGTGAAGTACGCCTTCACGGTATAGTTGCCTTCGCCCTTGATGGTCGTTTCAGTGGTGGTGCCCCAGGCGCCATCGGTCACGGGCCAGTAGCCGCTCGCCATGTAGTACAAGGACGCGGTGGTGGCGTTTTCGGGGGTCACCTGCAGGTCCTCAACAGAGTACACGCCGCCGTGCACGGTGGGGCCTTCGCTCAGCACGCGCAGTTCGGGGCCGCCCTCGGGCTTGACGTCCTGCTGGGTAGAGAGGAAGAAGTCAATCTCGATGGAGGTGGGGTTGTTCAGCACGCTCACGTCAAACACGTCGAACTGCTGGCCGGCAGCGGTGCTGTCCCAGGTCACAGCGCCTTCCATGGAGCCGCCGTTGTCGATCATCCACTGATCGTAGATCAGCGCATAGGAATCGTTGGCGTCCCAGTAGACCTTGCCGCCTTCCTGGTCGTTGATGTTGTCATAGCCGGTCTGGCCATAAGTGACAGGGCCGCAGGGATAGGACACGCCGTCCACGCGGATGTCGGTGATCTGCATGTAGTAGCCGGGGAAGAGGTCAGCGCCGTCAGAGATGACGACAGCCAGCTTCTGGGCGCCAATGTTGCTGTTGCCGCCGGAGTAGAACCAGCTGGGCATATGGGCCTCAAGCTTCACGGTGTACCAGCCTTCGCCGGTCACCATCGCGGGCGTGGGCGTCCAGTAGTCATCTGCCTGAGCCCAGGCAGCGGGCCACCAGTCGGCATCCTGCCAAAAAATATACGCAGGGGTGCCTTCAAAGGCAGCTTCTTCACCTTCAGCATGGACGGTCAGGCACAGGCCCATGGCCAGCACCAGCGCCATCGCCAGCATCAGGATACGGGTAGTCATCTTCACAAGATCGTCTCCTTTCATGTACAGATGCGTAACGAACAAACGCATTTTGTATCTTATATTATAGAAGAGAAATCCCGTGTTGTCAATATCTGCTTTTATGTAACCATTCCGTCCATTGTACTAATTCTGCATTTCCTCCCGGCGGGGCTGCCCTGCGGCAGATTGTAAAAGAACCTTTGTTCCCTTGATTCCGTATGTCTGAAACTGTATAATGATAAAGATCGGGATGCTCCGGCACAGCGGCCAGCCGGGCAGATACGCTTGCCATGGCTGCGTTTCAGCCCGCATCCCTACGTTACGACAGAAATGAGGAACCACCCATGAAGAAAATTCTTGCCCTGCTGCTGATCCTGTGCATGGCGCTGCCCCTGACCGTCCTTGCGGCGGAGGAAAAACTGCCCCGCCTGGAGTTCCCTGCGGCCAACTACGTCGGCTACTCCGGCTACACCTTCACCATGCAGATGACCGTGCGCAACTCCGGCAAGCTGCAGTCCACCAAGACGCTGGAGCTGCGGGACGAAACCGGCCGCGTCTGGGCTACCCGCGATTTCAAGCCCGGCGCCACCAAGTGCACCTTCAAGGTGGAGCTGGACGCCAGCTTTGAGGGCGGCGCCAACCTCTCCGTGTGGTGCGGCGATACCCAGGTGTCCATTGATACCGCCTATGTGGCTGTCACCGACAAGCACCGCAAGGCCATTCAGACCGTTGACACCGATCAGCCCTACATGTCCCTGTCCTTCGACTGTGCGTATATCGACACCCCCACCGATGAGCTCCTCGCCCTGCTGGACGAGCTGGGCATCAAGGCGACCTTCTTCATGACCGGCGAGTTCGTGCTGAACTTCCCCGATTCCGCCAAGAAGATCCGCGATGCGGGCCACGAGATCGCCTGTCACAGCCTGTCCCACCCCCACCTGCTCACCTACCACCTGGACATGCGCTTCAAGCAGGTACGCCGCAATGTGGAGATCATCCGGGATACCCTGGGCGTAACGCCCCGCCTGTTCCGTCCGCCCTTTGGCGAGTTTGACGTGACCATCTCCGCCCCCGCCCGCGCGGAAGGCATGGAGATTTGCCTTTGGTCCATCGACTCCAAGGACTGGGACTGGAACTACACCCCCGACAAGGTGCTCAAGCAGGTCACCAGGAACGTGGGCCCCGGCACCATCATCCTGTTCCACCTGGACGGCTACCACACCCTGCAGGTTCTGCCCGAAGCCGTCCGCTACTACCGCGAGGAGCTGGGCCTGGAGTTTGTGCCCATCACCCAGCTGATGGAAATGGGCGGCATTGAACTGCCCCCCTCCCCCTACGTGGATTGATCCCTGATACAGATTTTCAAAAGGCGCATCGCATCAGCGGTGCGCCTTTTCTTTGCAGCAAAAAAGCGCCGCGGAAGACCGCAGCGCCGTTTCGCAGGGGATTAATTGGCAGGCGTGATGCTCCACCAGGCCGCTGTGACATTGCCGGCGAAGATGATGTACAGGTCGGTCACTCCCTCCACGTTGGCGGTATCCACAGTGATCTCGCCTTCGTGGCCGGCGGGGATGGTAAACTCGCACAGCACGTCGCCGTCGATCCTGCCGGTGGTGACGCGTACCGCGCCGCCCTCGCGGGAGGAGGCGCTCATGGTGAAGGTCTTCGCACCCCTGGAGAAGTCCACGTTCTTGAGCTGCAGCCAGTCGCCGGAGGTTGCTACGGTCCGGGCATCCTGCGCATAGCCCTCGATCACAAGGCCTGCCTGGCGATACATCGTCTGGGCAGATACCTGCTGGTAGGGATCGAAGTTCTCCAGCTGCGCGACGCCCTTCATCGTGCCCTTCACCGGGCCGAGGGTGCCGTCCTCGTTCACGGGCAGCACGTTCAGCTGGGGGCTGCGGTAGTTGCCGGTGATGCCCATGGCCTTCTCCACCGGACGGTTGTGGTAGACAAGGTAATGTACGCCCTTGAACTCAACAATGGAGTGATGGTTGTTGCCGTACAGCCCGAAGAACCGGCCCTGATTGACGAACAGCTCGCCGCCGTAAACGAAGGGGCCCATGGGGCTGTCGGACACCATGTAGTTGATCGCGCCGGAGGTCAGGCCCAGGGTGTTGCCGTCAGTCTGCCAGTTGGAGCAGTAGTTGTAGTAGTACTTGCCATTGATCTTGTTCATGCCGCTGTCTTCAAAGACGTAGGGCGCGTCGATCACCTGCGGTTCGCCGACGATGGAGATCATGTCCTCGCCCAGCCGGACGCAGCGGATGGTGCCGGGGTTGGCGGTCTTGCCCTCGGGGACGCCGCCGCCGAAATACAGGTAGCCCGTGCCGTCGTCATCCACAAAGACGGCGGGATCGAACAGCCAGGTCACGTTGGCGCAGTTGGGGGTCTTGCGGGTGATCAGGCCCTCGCCCAGGGGATCCGTCCAGGGGCCAGCGGGATCGTCCGCCGTCAGCACGGACACGCCGTTGCCGCCGTTGCAGAAGTACAGGAAGAACTTGTCCTGACCGTCGATGACCTTATGGGCAGCGGCGGGCGCCCAGGAATAATTCGCCCACTTGGCGATGCCCTTGCGGCCCGCAACGGGGATCGCGCCGTGATCCGTCCAGTTGACAAGGTCGCTGGAGGAAATACAGTTGACCTTATTGATCTGGCCGTAGGTATTTTCCTTCACGGTGCCGTCGGCGTTGTACTCAATGATATCGTTGGTGGTGTAGATGTACAGACGGTCGCCAAAGACCAGATAGCCGGGATCGGCGCCGAAGCGCTGGGTGAAAAGCGGATTGTTCTCGCCGTCCTTCTTGTAGGACTGGTTCAGCTTGAGGTCGGTGAACATGGCAGTAAGTTCCTCCTTGGTTTCAGGCATGATGAAGGGCTCGGCGGCCAGCTCCTCCTCGGTCTTGGGAGCCGCGCCGTTGATGCGGAAGTTTCGGATGTAGAAGGGCGTGGTAGGCTCGCCGCCCTCGATGTAGAGGACGTAGGTGTCATAGTCACCGGCCGTCCACACCGCGGAGATGGTGACCCACTCGTTCATGGGGACGTCAGCGGAAGCAATGTTTTCGTAGGTGGTTTCCTCGCCCCGCTTGTGCTCGCAGGAGAGGATGAACCGGCCCGTATCGAGCTTCTTCTGCATGACCTCCACGGAGATGGTGTACTTTTCGCCCGGCACCAGCTCAAAGGCGCGGCCGGGGGAATTCCAGGCGGACTTGCGGAAATCCGCCAGCAGACCGTCCGCCGTCACGCGGACAGAGCAGCCGCGGCCATACCAGCCGTCGGTGCTGACGGAGAAGTCGGACTGGTAGTCCAGTTCTGCTGCGTGGGCGATGCTGCACAGCATCAGCAGGGACAGGAGAACGATGACGATGCGCTTCATACCTTATTCCTCCTCAACGTGATAGACAAAGTCGCGGAAGCAGGCCGTACCGCCCGCCGCCTGCGTGGAATACACGAACAGCCCCACCCGGCAGCCCATGAAGTGATCCAGCCGGTAAACCAGCTGATGGGGCTGACCGATGTTCGTCCAGCCGTCGCCGGTCTGAACGGCCATCTGCACCGTGTCGCGGGTGAAGTCGAAGGCCGCGCGCAGGCGCTCGCCGTTCCAAGGGCGGTCATCCTCGGTGATGATCTCGCCGGACTGCGCGTCCTTGCGGGTATAAACGAGGTGCAGCCCGTCCTTCTTCCGGGTGACAGCCAGTTGGGCAAAGCAGCCCTGCAGCGCGCAGATGCCCGCGTGGTCGCCCACGTTCAGGCCAGTGCCGTCCACGGTGACCTCCGCCGTGCAGCGGGGGCCGAAGCACCGCTGGGTCAGGGTGTTGATGGCCTGGGTGCAGTCGGCGGCAAGGCAGTCGGTGGTGATGTGCAGACCGTCCTCGTCGCTGTCGATGAGGTCAAGATGGGGCTCGTGATTCCATTGCCACAGCACGCTCCAGCCGCTGCGCAGATCGTCGCTGGCGTAGAGCGGCGCGTACTGGTAATCAGGACGGGAGGTAGGCAGATTCAAGTATTTGGGCACCGCATCAACCACGGGCCAGCCGTCCACCCAGCGGAAGGGCACCGCCACCGGGATGCGCCCCACCGCGCCGTGATCCTGGAAGAGGAACAGCGCCCAGGAGCCGTCGTGCAGCTGCACCGGGCCGCCCTGCGCCACGCCGGCATGGCGGTCATCCAGATCCAGCTCCATGAATTCGCCGCCCTCGAAATCGCCGTCGAGGCTGCGGGCGCGGAAGCAGCCCATCGCGCGCATGGCGTCAGGCCGCCAGTGGATGCAGAACAGGTAGTACCAGCCGTCATGCTTGATGAGATGGCTGCCCTCCCAGCCCAGGCGGGGATTGTCATCCACCACGACCACGCGGTCAAGGCCATCCGCCTTCTTCGCCGACAGATCCGCCGTCAGCTCGGTGATGCGCACCGTGCGGTTGCCGTGGGCAACGTAAACGCGGCCGGAGCCCGGCTGGCAGCCATCCTCATCAAACAGCAGGCCGGGGTCATACCAAAATGCGGGAGCCCCGCTGGCACCCTCCATCGGTTGACGCGTCCAGGGGCCGGCAGCGTCCTCCGCGGTAAAATGATAGCTATGTCCGGTATCATTGGACGTAAACACCGCGTGGAACATCCCCCCGTGGTGCTTCAGCGACGCAGCCCACATGCCCTTGCCGTAGATGTGCCCCTCATCCATGCGCTGACGGGCGGTCTCGCCAAGGCTATCGTAAACATAGCTGCAATGCTCCCAGTGCATCAGGTCATAGCTGCGCAGGATCTGCGCGCCGGGGAACATGTGCATTGACGTGGAGATCATGTAGAAACAATCGCCCACCCGCACCACGTCAGGATCAGGAAAATCAGCGTAAATCACAGGATTGATGGCAATCATGCGGCCACCTCCGGGAACGAATTTGTATATCCTATATCATAACAGGTCGATGCCGGATAAAGCTCGGCGGATTTTGCTTGAATCTATGTGAATTTTGCGAAGAACCCCTCAACCAGCCGCCCCCGACAGCTCACGCAAAGGACAAACCCTCCAGCCCCATGCGGCTGCAGTACAACCCGCAAAGGAGCCCGTGCGGCGATTTTGCAGAGGATTCCTTCCGCGCAAGCGGAAATTCAAAGGAATCCTCTGCAACCAGAGCCGCCCCGCATTGCAGCCGCTCGCACAGCCGCACGGAAGCACGAGGGGGTCCGGGGGAAAGTCCACGTTGACTTTCCCCCGGCGGCTTTGCGCCGCTTTCGACGAGCGAAAGCGGCCTCCCACTGGGGGAATCGTAGCGCATGAAAGGCCCCAGCGGCAACACGATGCACAACCTAAAAGGGAGCCGTGCCAATGCACAGCTCCCTGCGAAATCAGATATTAACGCCCTGCTCCCTCGCCTGCGCGGTATACAGCTCGTAATACGCGCCCTTCTTCGCCATCAGCTCATCATGAGAACCAGCTTCCATGATCCCCTTGTTGCCAATGTACAGAATCCGGTCGCAGTTCTTGATGGTGGACAAACGGTGCGCGATGATGAAGGACGTGCGGCCCTTGAGCAGCGCCTGAATGCCGTCCTGCAGCAGCTTCTCCGTCTTGGTGTCGATGGAGGAGGTCGCCTCATCCAGAATGAGGATGCGCGGGTCGCTCAGCAGCGTGCGGGCAAAGGCGATCAGCTGACGCTGACCCTGGCTCAGGCTGGAGCCGCGCTCGTTGACGCTGGTCGCGTACTTCTCAGGCATCTCCTGGATGAAATCGTCCGCGCGGACAACCGCAGCAGCCTGGCGGACTTCCTCGTCGGTGGCGTTCAGGCGGCCGTAGCGGATGTTGTCCATCAGCGTGCCGGTGAAGATGAAGGAATCCTGCAGCATGATGCCCAGCTGAGTGCGCAGGCTGTGAATGGTCACGTCGGTGATGTCGTGCTTCACGCCGCTTTCGTCGGTGAGGAGGATGCGGCCACCGCGCAAGTTGTAGAACCGGCACAGCAGGTTCACGATGGTGGACTTGCCCGCGCCCGTGGGGCCGACCAGCGCGATGGACTCGCCGGCCTTGACGTGCAGGTTCATGTCCTCCAGCACCGTCTGGCCTTCCTCGTAGCCGAAGTTGATGTGCTCGAAGGCAACCTCGCCGGTGATCTCGGGCAGGGTGGTCGCGCCGGGCTTGTCATCCACCACAACGGGCTCGTCCATGGTCTCGAAGATGCGCTCCAGATAGGCCATGTTGTTGACGAAGGAGTTGTAGATGTTCGCCAGATTGGTGATGGGCTGCCAGAAGCGGTTGAGGTACTGGCCCATCGCCAGGATGGTACCAAAGGCGATGATGCCGCCGCCCAGCCAGTACACGCCCGCGATGTAGAGCAGGGTGTAGACGAGCTGGGTGATGCCCTGAGAGGTGACCCAGACGCTGTTGGAGATGTAGATGGCGCGCATCCAGGCCTTGCGGCAGGCAATGGCCAGCTTCTGCATGATGGAGATGTTGACCTCCTGGCGGGCAAAGAGCTGGGAAACGCGCACGCCGTCGATGGACTCGGCCAGGTAGGCGTTGTAGTTGGAATTCTTGTTGGACTGATTCTGCCAGGCCTTGCGCTGCCGGGGCTTGATGAACATGATGAAGGCCACGAACACCGGCAGACCCGCCACGACCACCGTGGCCAGCGTGGGCTCGGTGGCGTACATGAACACCACGATGAACAGGACGTTGATGATCTCCAGGATGGCGTTGATGATGCCGTTGGACAGGATGTCCGACACGGAGTTGACGTAGTTGATCACGCGCACCAGGATCTTTCCAGCGGGGCGGCTGTCATAGTAGGAGAAGGGCAGCCGCTGCAGGTGAGCAAACAGATCCTTGCGGATGTCGTAGATGATGTCCTGGGACACCTTGGCCATCATGCGGGAGCGGATGACCGTGAATACGATGGAAATGGAGATGATGCCCAGATACGCCAGGGCCATGGGGATCAGCTGATCCGCGGCCTTGTTGGGGACGATCACGTTCAGCACATGCTCGGTGATCTTGGGGGAGAACAATCCCGCGATGGATGCACAGGCGCTCAGCAGCAGTGCCAGCAGCATCTTCCACTTGTGGCGGCCGATGTAATGGAGGGTCCGCTTCAAATGGCCTGCGTCAAAGGGGCTTTCCAGGCTCTCGTCAACGTCAAATTTGTTGCGTGCCATTTAGTTCGCCTCCTTTGCATCGTCGATGTCAATGCCGTTCTGCAGGCAGAAGGTCTCGTAGTAGTAGCCGCGGTTCTTCAGCAGCTCCTCGTGGGTGCCGCGCTCGGCAATCGCGCCATCCTGCAGGATGAGGATCTCATCCGCCTCCTTGACGGAGGAAATGCGCTGGGCGATGATGATCTTGGTGCAGTCATAGGGCAGCTCGCGCAGCTGCTGCTGGATGTACTGCTCGGTCTCCATATCCACGGCGGAGGTGGTGTCGTCCATGATGAGGATGCCGGGCTGCACGGCCAGCGCACGGGCCAGGGCAATACGCTGCTTCTGGCCGCCGGAGAGGCCCACGCCGCGCTCGCCCACGATGGTGTCGTAGCCGTCGGAGAGCTCCTCGATGAAATCGCCTGCCGCAGCACGGCGGGCAAAATCCTGCACCTGCTCCTCGGCCAGCTCCTGATCACCGAAGGCGATGTTGCCCTCCACGGTGTCGGAGAAGAGGAACACGTCCTGGGTGGCGGTGCCGATGCCGTCGCGCAGCTGGTTGAGCTTCCAGCGCTTGATGGGGCAGCCATCCACCAGGATCTCGCCCTCCTTGACCTCGTAGCAGCGGGCCAGCAGCTGGATGATGGTGGTCTTGCCGGAGCCGGTGGGGCCCATGATGGCCAGCGTCTTGCCGGGAGCCACCTTGAAGGAAACGTCCTTGAGGACGGGCGCCTTGTCGTGGGAGAAGGACACGTTGCGGAACTCGATCTCGCCCTTGATGCGCTCGTGATCCACCGCATCGGGGGCGTCCACGATGTCAGGCTTGGCCACCTCCAGCTCCATGACCTTGTTGGAGCAGGTGATGAAGCGCTGCCAGTCGTTGAGCAGGTTGCCCAGCTGGCGCATGGGCACGCTCAGCGCCCAGCTCAGGCTGGTGAACACCGTCAGATCGCCTGCGGTCATCTCGCCCTGGATCATCAGGAATCCGCCGAAGAACACGGTGATCAGCGTCATGGCGTTGGCCAGGATCTCGATAAAGGGGAAGAAGGTCAGCCAGCGCTTGTTGATATTCAGGTGCGCCTCGCGGAAGGCAGAGGACCGCTTGTCGAAGGCTTCCTTCTCATGCTCCTCACGGGCGAAGGCCTTGATGACGCGGTTGGCCGCGATATTCTCCTGGGCCGCAGCGTTCATCTCGCTCTGACGCTCGCGCATGGCCATGAACAGCTTGCGCACGCCCTTCGAATACACCTTGGTGATCAGCATCAGCATGGGGGTAACGCAAACCAGCGCCAGCGCCAGCTTCCAGTTGATCCAGAACAGGTAGATGGACGTGGACAGGAACATGACCACGCTGTCGATGGCGGCGTAGTCAATATAGCTGAGGAAATGACGGCACCAGTCCGTGTCTGCGGACATGCGGGTCATCACATCGCCGGTGCGGTTGCGGTCGAAGAAGCGGGTATCCTGGTTCTGCAGCCGGGTGAAGAGCCGTACGCGCAGATTGTAGATCACATTCTGCGAGGACTTCTCCAGGGTGATCACCATAAAGTAGCGAATGCCCTCATGAAAGAACTTCACCGCCAGCATGGTGAAGAGGATCCCCAGCAGCGGCTCGGGATTCTGAGCCACGATCACCTCATCCACCAGCCGCTTCTGCAGCGTAGGGTTGATCAGCAGCATCAACGACGACACTGCGCTGATACAAAGGGCAAGAATGTGCCATTTTCGGTACTTCTTGTCCATGATGGACCATAACCATTTGATGTTTTCCACGGTGCTCTTTGCCTCCTGTGTATTCCGGATAAGCCGGATGCGAGCGGACATGCCGCCGTCGGTCGTGAGCCACACAATTTCGCGGACAGTATAGCACGGAATCGTTGCGCGCGCAACGGCTGAAATGGGAGGTTTCCAGTCAAATTGGACAAATCATCCGTTATCTATTTAGAAGCATCCATCACTTGCGTTTTCCCTCCATTTGTGGTATACTTACCAAACATACGTTCTCAAAGGATGTGAGTACATGATCATCCAGACCGGTCTGCGCACGGATATCCCGGCCTTTTACGCCCCCTGGTTCCTCAACCGGCTGGCGGAAGGCTTTGTGCTGGTCCGCAATCCCTACAATCCGCAGCAGATCACCCGCTACCGCCTTGCGCCGGATGTGGTGGACTGCATCGGGTTCTGCACCAAGAATCCCGCGCCGATGCTGCCCCATATGGACAAGCTTGCTGGCTTCGGACAGCACTGGTTCGTGACCATCACGCCCTACGGAGCGGACATCGAACCCCATGTGCCGCCCAGGGAGCAGGTCATGGCAGATTTTTGCCGTCTGAGCGTCATCCTTGGTCCCCACGCCGTCACCTGGCGGTACGATCCCATCCTGCTGACGGACGTTTACACCGCCGAACGCCATCTGGCAGATTTCTCTGCAATGTGCGCCGCATTGGAGGGCGCAACGGATACCTGCGTCATTTCCTTCATCGACCTGTATGAAAAAGTGAAGCGCAATTTTCCTGAGGCGCGATCCGTCCCTCATGACGCGCGGTTGCTGTTGGGCAGCGAAATGGCCGCCGCTGCCGCAAAGCACGGCATCCGCCTGCAAAGCTGCTGCGAAGGGAATGAACTGGCTCCCTTTGGCGTGGACTGCTCCGGCTGCATGACTCTTTCTACCTACGAGAAGGCGCTTGGCTGCAGCCTGAACGCACCCCGGCTGCCCAAATCCAGCCGAGGCTGCCTGTGTCACCTGAGCGCGGATATTGGCGCATACAACACCTGCGCCCACGGCTGCCGCTACTGCTATGCCAATTATAATGAAGAAAGCGTCCGGCGCGCGATGGCTCAGCACAATCCGTGCTCGCCTCTGCTGACGGGTTGGGTACAGCCGCAGGACACCATCCGCCAGGCGAACCAGGAAAGCTGGCGAAACGGACAGCTGCACCTGTCGGAGTTCTTTTGATCCTCAGACTTCAGGTGAAAAATTCCTCATAATTTTTTGAAAAAAAGTGTTGACAAGCCCTTTGTCCTGTGATATACTAACTCTCGCAGTCGAGCGAGAAAGCTCCCTGCCGGATAAGAAGCCGATGGGGAATGGTGTAACGGTAGCACCTGCGACTCTGACTCGTATTGCCTAGGTTCGAATCCTAGTTCCCCAGCTTCATATGCCTCCGTTGTGTAGAGGCCTAGCACGCGGCCCTCTCAAGGCTGAAACAGGGGTTCGAATCCCCTCGGAGGTGCTTAAGCGCTGAATCGTAAGATTCAGCGCTTTTCACTTTTTCCCGCATTATTGCTGGCTGTGGGCGCTTCACTTGTATTATCACCCCTGGCATGCTCTACCGACCATATCCTGCATCCCCCTTTCCGGCTTGCAACTCCCCTCCCCGCAAGCTGCAATCCTTCTGCTTCAATCGCCCCTTCCTGCCCCAAAATGCAAGTACAGAGAAAAAACATTTTTTCATGAAATCCTGCATTGTCATCTTGATTTTCCATCCACCATGCGTATAATGGATAATGCAAGAAGATGTTTGCAGGGTTTCCTGCATTATGCCAACCAATATGGTCAGGAGGGAACGGTTATGACGTGGATTCTGCTGGCGGCTCTGGTAGGGGTAGTCATTCTGTCCGTGAAGGATCAGCTCAAGCGCGAGCGGGATGCATATTGCATGACCATGCTGTCCCGCGAGTATTCTCTGTAACGGCATCTATGCCCGACGCCGATGTGCGCCGGGCCTTTTCACACGATAAAGGGGACTGTCACAACGACAGTCCCCCATTTGTTTGGCTTATTTTTTCAGCGCGATGCCCTGCTTCTCCAGGTCGGCGATGACGCCGTCCACCACGGCCTGCACTTCCTCACGGGTGAGGGTGCGCTCGGCATGGGAGAAGAAGATGCGCACAGTGATAGACTTGCCCGCATCGTCCACGTAGGTGCCCACCACGGCCACCTTGTTGACCAGGGGGCTGTTGGCGGCCTCGACGGCCTTCTTGATGGGCTCGTACTTGTCGGCGATGAAGGTCAGATCTTGCTCCATGCCGGGGAAGCGGCTGGGCTCGACATACTTAATGCGCTCAGCGCCGATGTTCGCCAGCGCGTCGATGTCGATCTCCGCGAAGACGATGGCGGCCTTCTTGTCGATCTTCTTGCTGACGACGGGGTGCGCCACGCCGATGGTGCCCAGGGTCACGCCGTCGCAGACGATGGCGTTCAGGTTCTTGGGATGTTCCCAGGAGTGGGCGGCTTCAGCCTTCACCCAGTTGAGCTCCTTGTGCTTCAGGTCGTCCACGGTGACGGCCAGCATGTCGCGGAGCTTGAAGTACAGGCTCTCGACGCTCTCCACCTTGCTGAACAGGGTGATGCAGAGCTTCTTGTGCTCGCGGGCGAGATTGTTCTCGTCCACGCCGTCGGCCACGCGGCCGATCTCGAACACGCCGAAGGAGGGCGCGTAGGACGTGTTGCCCTTCACCTGCACCAGCTGAGTGGGCACGATGGAGCGGCGGATGACTTCGATGTTGGGGTTGGCCGCGCCCAGCAGGCGGATGTTGTCCTCCACCTCGATGCCCAGCTTCTTGTACTCGTCGGAGT
>JAFXFR010000089.1 GCA_017513475.1 Clostridia bacterium | reverse complement strand
GCATCGGCAAGTGCAACCGCATCGGCGTCACCGTGCAGGTGGACGACGAGGTGCATACCGGCGTGACCAAGGAGGACTTCAAGGAGTTCTTCCAGAAAAATGTGCTCGCCAAACTCCGGTAATTGACATATGTTTCATTGGCAGACGGGGCTGAAAAGGGCGTCGTCTGCATGTCCGTTTTAGAAAAAGTACGTCAGTGAAAGGAAGTAGCAGTCGATGAACTGTCTGACACTGAAGAAGTCCAACTGCATGAATTGCTACAAGTGCATCCGCCACTGCCCCGTGAAGGCGATCCGCTTCTCCGGCGGTCAGGCGCATATCATCAACAATGAGTGCATCCTGTGCGGCCAGTGCTTCGTGGTATGCCCGCAGAACGCCAAGGAGATCGTCAACGAGACGGAGAAGGCCAAGGTGCTTCTGCAGTCCGGCGATCCGGTGATCGTCAGCCTGGCCCCCTCGTTTGTGGCCAATTATCCGGGCGTCGGCATCGGTGCGATGACCCGTGCCCTGAAGAAGCTCGGCTTCTACGACGTGGAGGAGACCGCCATCGGCGCCACCATGGTCAAGAAGGAATACGAGCGCATGCTCCGCGAGGAACACCGGGACGTGATCATCACTTCCTGCTGCCATTCCATCAATTTGCTGATCCAGAAGTACTATCCCGCCGCGCTGGAGTATCTGGCGGATGTGGTCAGCCCCATGCAGGCCCACTGTCTGGATATCAAGCGGCGCAATCCCACCGCCAAGACCGTCTTCATCGGCCCCTGCGTCGCCAAGAAGGACGAAGCGGCGTACTATGGCGACATTGTGGACGCGGTGCTGACCTATGAGGAGCTGACCCGCTGGCTCAAGGAAGAAGACGTCGAGCTGGAAAAGGAAATGGACGAGGAAGAATGCAGCCGCGCCCGTTTCTTCCCCACCACCGGCGGCATTTTGAAGACCATGGCCCAGAATCAGCCTGAGTTTACCTACATTGCGCTGGACGGCGTGGAAAACTGCATCGCGGCGCTGAAGGAGATCGTGGCCGGCAAGGTGCACAAGTGCTTCATCGAGATGAGCGCCTGCGTGGGCAGCTGCGTGGGCGGCCCCATCATGGAGAAGTACTCCTCCTCCCGCATCCAGGATTATCTGGCTGTGGCGGATTTCGCGGGTGAGAAGGACTTCGTTGTCGATCAGCCCGATCCGCTGGAGCTGAAGAAGGGCTTCAACAGCATCGCCCAGAAGGCGGCAGAGCCCACTGAGGCGGAGATCTACAGCGTGCTGCGTCAGATGGGCAAGTTCCGCCCCGAGCAGGAGCTCAACTGCGGCTCCTGCGGCTACAACACCTGCCGCGAGAAGGCCATCGCCATCTGCCAGGGCAAGGCGGAGATCTCGATGTGCCTGCCCTACCTGAAGGACAAGGCGGAATCCTTCTCCTTACCATCGTGGAGAACACCCCCAACGGCCTGATCGTGCTGAACGAGAAGCTGGAGGTCCAGCAGGTCAACGGTGCGGCCCGCCGCCTGATGAACATCCGCTCGGCCTCCGACGTGATGGGCGCCCACGTGGCCCGCATCCTGGACCCCGAGGTGTTCCTGACCGTGCTCAACACCCGCCGCAACATCCTCAGCCACCGCGTTTATCTGGCCGAGTACAAGCGGTATGTGGATCTGGCCGTTATGTACGATTATGACTCCCGTTTGCTCATCGGCATCATGCGCGACGTGACCGAGGAGGAAACGGCCCGCGAAAAGAAGGAAGACATCAGCCAGAAGACCATCGAGGTAGCCGACAAGGTGGTTGAAAAGCAGATGCGCATTGTGCAGGAGATCGCTTCCCTGCTGGGCGAAACCGCAGCGGAAACCAAGATCGCCCTGACCAAGCTGAAGGAGTCGATCATCAATGAATGACCTTTGCGCTGATATCGGCTACAAGAGCATCAACCACGTCGGCGAGCAGCTGTGCGGCGACCATGTGGACATCGTGGAGCCGGACGAGAACTCGACGGTGATCGTGCTGTCCGACGGTCTGGGCAGCGGCGTGAAGGCCTCCATCCTGTCCACGCTGACCTCCAAGATCTTCTCCACCATGCTGGCAGCCGGCCTTCCCCTGGAGGATTGCGTGGAGGCGGTCGCCCAGACCCTGCCGGTCTGTTCCGTACGCGGCGTGGCCTATTCCACCTTCACCATCATCCACCTCAAGAACAACGAGACCGCGGAGATCATCCAGTATGACAACCCGCAGCTCATCCTCATCCGCAACGAGAAGAATTTCGATTACCCCAAGATCGAGATGAACATCGGCGGCAAGAAGATCCTCAAGTCGGTCATCAGCCTCCGGGAGAACGACATGTTCATCGCCATGTCCGACGGCTGCCCCCACGCGGGCATCGGCATGGCCTACAACTTCGGCTGGAAGCGGGAGGACATCATCGACTTCATGGAGACCCTGGCGCCCGTGGGCTACACCGCCAAGACCCTGGCCACCATGCTGGTGGACGAGTGCGACGAGCTCTACGGCCACGCCCCCGGCGATGACGCCACCGCCTGCGTGGTGCGCATCCGCAAGCGCGAGCCGATGAACCTGCTCTTTGGCCCGCCCTTCAACCGTGACGACGCGGACCGGATGATGTCGCTCTTCTTCTCCAAGGCGGGCAAGCACATCGTCTGCGGCGGCACGACCTCCTCCATCGCGGCCAAGTACCTGGGCAAGCCCCTGCGCGCCAAGCTGGACTTCTCTTCCGACCTGCCTCCCACGGCGGAGATCGAGGGCGTCGACCTGGTCACCGAGGGCGTCATCACCATGAACAAGGTGGTGGAGTATGCCAAGGATTATCTGGGGGAGAACAAGTTCTACGAAGAATGGAGCATGAAGCGGGACGGCGCGTCCCAGATCAGCCGACTGCTCTTTGAGGAAGCGACGGACATCAACTTCTATGTTGGCCGCGCGATCAACCCCGCCCATCAAAACCCCGAGCTGCCCATCAACTTCAACATCAAGATGAATCTGGTGGAGGAGCTGTCTAAGTGCCTGCGGGAAATGGGCAAGCGCATCAAGGTGAGTTACTTCTAAGGAGAAAGATCATGAGAAAGTTCGACACGAAAGTACAGTATCTGAAGTACAAGGTGCTGCGCGAAGTCGCGCGCCGCGCCTGGGACGGCCTGACCGCGGAAGAAGTGCTGGACATCCCCAAGGCGATCGTTCCCGGCAAGGTGCCCACCATGCGCTGCTGCGTGTACAAGGAGCGCGCCATCCTCGGCGAGCGCGTGAAGCTGGCCATGGGCGGCGACAAAAACAACCCCAACATCATTGAGGTCATTGACATCGCCTGCGATGAGTGCCCTGCCGCCGGTTATGAGGTGACGGGCTCTTGCCGCGGCTGTCTGGCGAACCGCTGTGAGGACGTGTGCAAGCGCAAGGCCATCTCCTTTGACCACAACCATGTGGCGCACATCGACAAGACCAAGTGCGTGGAGTGCGGCCAGTGCGCGAAGGTCTGCCCCTTCGGCGCGATCGTCAACCGCAAGCGCCCCTGCCAGAACGCCTGCAAGATCAAGGCCATCGACATCCGCGAGGACGGCGCGGCTCAGATCAATGACGACAAGTGCATCCAGTGCGGCGCCTGCGTCTATCAGTGCCCCTTCGGCGCGATCAGCGACAAGAGCTTTATCATGGACGTCATTGACATCATCAACAAGTCCGAGGGCAACAAGGCTTACAAGGTCTATGCCATCGTGGCGCCGGCGTTCTCCAGCCAGTTCAGCCATGCCAAGGTCGGCCAGGCCATCACCGGCATGAAGCAGCTGGGCTTCCACACCGTCATCGAGGCGGCCCTGGGCGCGGATATCGTGGCCATGTCCGAGTCCCGCGAGCTGGTGGAAAAGGTGGAAGAGAAGGGCGCGATGACCTCCTCCTGCTGCCCCGCCTTCGTGCGCTACATCAAGACCGCCTTCCCCGAGCTGGCGGACTTCGTCAGCCACAACATGAGCCCCATGGCGGCGCTGGCCAAGTACATCAAGTCCACCGACGCCACCGCGAAGGTCGTCTTTGTCGGCCCCTGCACCGCCAAGAAGGCGGAGCGTCAGCTGGAGGGCGTGAAGGAATATGTGGACGCCGTCCTGACCTTCGAGGAGCTGCAGGCCCTGTTCGATTCCAAGGAGATCGAGCTGACCGAGCTGCCTGAGGACGTGCTGGACAACGCGTCCTACTTCGGCCGCATCTTCGCCCGCTCCGGCGGCCTGTCCGAGGCCGTGGCGCAGGCGCTGAAGGAGCAGAACATCGACTTCGAGGCGAAGCCCGTCATCTGCAGCGGCATCGAGGAATGCCGCATGGCGCTGCTCAAGCTCTCCAAGAATCCCAAGATCCTGGGCGGCAATTTCATCGAGGGTATGGCGTGCCTGGGCGGCTGCATCAACGGCGCCGGCTGCCTGACCCACGGCGAGAAGAACAAGAACGACGTGGACAAGTACGGCCGCGAGGCGATGGAAAAGACCATCTCCGATGCGGTGTCGATTCTTCAGTAAAATGACATAACAAAGGCGGCGCGGTGCGAGTCGTGCCGCCTTTTCGTGTGCGATTGTAACAATTTGCCCCCTGCGCTTGTGCCGATCGGAAAAGAATGGTATGATGCCGTTGGAGGGGAGCAAATGAAGCTGAAAAAACGTGCTGCACTGCTGACCGGCATGGCGGTTTTCGCCATTGCGATCACCTTTTACCGCCTGGAAAACTGGACGCCCCACGAGGAGAACCCGCTGATGATCCTGCTGATGGCTGCGCTCGTGCCAGCGAGCACCGTGCTGGCGGTGATGCAGATCGTGCAGGGCGTCCGGGCGAAAAGCTGGTTGTGGCTGGCCCTGGGTGTGCTGGCAGCGGCGGGCTGTCTGTGGGGGGCGCTGACCTACTGTCGCATTCCCTTCTGCCTGGAATGTAACGGCGGCGTGGCCCCGGAGGAGCTTGGCTGGATGGCCCCCTGGTTCTATCCGCAATAAGCTTCGCGGTTATCCCGCCCGGTGCAGCCGCTCAATGCCGTGGATCTTCCCGAAGGGGATGATCCGCCCATCCGTGAGGATGACCGTCTGCCCTGTTTCATCAATCCGTCTGACTGCCCCGGTGACGCTGCGATACGCGCCGCCGGGCTTTTTTTCGTCTGGCTCGAAAACGGTGAGGGCGACCTCCGGCTGCTCATGGAGGCAGCCCATCAGTTCGCACAACTGCCCGTTCAGGCGCAGGAAGTCCTCCTCGGTGAGCACGGGGCAGCGGTCGGTGAGGCGGGCGGTCTCGTCGATCTCCTCCTCGAAGCCGGTCAGGGCGGCGAAGGGCGCAAACTGGGCCGCCCGCCCCAGGGGAGGCATGCGATTCCGCCGGGAAGATACGGGCCGGGGCAGGTCGATGATGTCGTCGTAGCTGCGGTGAAGGGGTCTCATGCCTTGTGGCCTCCGATCTGTGCGTTGCGGTCGATGGTGGTGCCGCCCTCCTGGAAGTTCATGCCCATGAGGATGGCGTTTTTGCCGAAGCGGCGGCGGATGTCCAGCACGGCCCGCTGGCAGCTGCGTTCACGCAGAAGGGCGGCGTCCTCGGCGGCGCGGCGGGCGTCCTCGGCGACGTAATCGGTGAAGAGATCAAGCTGCTCCGCGGCAGGCCGGGCGAAGGCCTCCTTCTCCGGGAAGACGCGGGCTGCCACCACATTCACCCGGCGCACCAGCAAAAGCGGATTCACGATGCGGTCGAAGAGCGCCGCCATCGTGTCCACCAGCGTCCGGGTGGAGGAGGTCAGCCGGGGAAGATTCGCCGTGCCGTGGGCGTGGCGGGGCAGCGCGCGTCCGTAGTGATCCAGCACGACCTCGCCTGTGTAGGCAGCGCGGATATTCGGGTCGGTCAGGCTCTCGATGTCGTAGCCGATGTGCAGCACCAGCTGGTCGGTGACGAGCCCCTTGTCCACCAGGTCGAGGGAGAGCAGGTCGGTCATCTCCTGCACGATCAGCCGCGCCTTGTCGTGCTCGTAGGGGCAGTGCAGCACCTGACCGATGCTCACGCTGTGGCTGACGGGCTTGTAGGCCTTGATCTGTGCGATGGTGCAGGGCTCGTGGCCCCAGGCGTGGTCGATCAGCAGCTCCGCGTTCACGCCGAAGAGCTTGTACAGCAGATCCTCGCTGAAGTAGGAGCCCGGCTTGCCCAGGGAGCAGCGGGCCACGTCCCCCATGGTGAACATGTTGTACCGGGCGAGCTTGCGGGCATATCCGCCGCCGATGCGCCAGAAATCGGTGATGGGCTGATGATCCCACAGCAGCTGCCGGTAGGACATTTCGTCCAGCTCGGCGATGCGTACGCCCTGGGCGTCGGGGGCGGCCTTCTTGGCGACGATGTCCATGGCGACCTTGGCCAGATACAGGTTCGTGCCGATGCCCGCCGTGGCGGTGATGCCGGTGGTCGACAGCACATCGCGGATGATGTGCACGGCAAATTCGCGGGCGGTCATCTTCGCGGCCATGAGGTAAGGGGTGACGTCCATGAACACCTCGTCCACCGAGTACACATGGATGTCCTCCGGCGCGACGTACTTGAGGTAGATATCGTAGATGCGGGTGCTGATCTCGATGTAGCGGGCCATGCGGGGAACGGCCCGGATGAAGTCGATGGCCATGTCGGGCCGGACGGCGAGCTCTTTGGCGTCCCAGGAGGCGCCGGTGAAATGCCGTCCGGGAGCCTGCATGCGACGCAGAGCATTGGCCTCGCTGACCTGCTGGATGGCCTCGAAGAGCCGGGGCCGGCTGGATACTCCGCAGGCCTTCAGCGACGGCGAAACCGCCAGGCAGATGGTCTTCTCCGTGCGGGCCTCATCTGCCACGACGAGGTGCGTTGACAGCGGATCCAGCCCCCGGTCGATGCACTCCACCGAGGCATAGAAGCTCTTCAGGTCGATAGCGATGTACTGCCTTTCCACGGAGGATTTCCCACCTTGTCCCAAAATGCGAACATACGTTCATAGTATAGTATTCTCCGACAACTCCAGAACTCCTCCCACAACGCGAACATAAATTCGCAGGAACATTATGGGAACAAAAAAACCGTCCCGGAATGGGACGGTGTATATACCCACAGGAATGCGCAACCATGCAGCCCGCGCGATGAGCGCGTGAAAGGACAACTCCGGCGCCGGGCCAATCCCCACGCGCGCGTACCCGAAAGGAAACGCGCAGGCCGGCTCGCGAAAGGGGAGTCCAGAGGGTGTAACACCCTCTGGCGGGGTTCCAGGGGCAGAGCCCCTGCCCTCCGGGGTGCAGGGGGACATCGCCCCCCTGCCGGGTTCTAAGGGCAGCGCCCTTAGTCCAGGAAGGATTCGCGGAGCTGTACCTTGAAGTCGCGGGCGATGGCGCGCAGCTCGTCGTCCTGAATGGTGGAAAGCTCGGGCAGGCCGGTGGACTTCTGCAGCACCCAGATTTCCGCGGCTTTCTCGATGGTGTGCATCAGGCCGAAGGTGATGTCAAAGTCGGGGCCGGAGGCAAACAGGCCGTGATGGGCCCACACCGCCGCGTCAAACTCCTCCATCTTCTTGCAGGTGGCCAGGGCGATGTCAGCGCCGCCGGGGACCATCCACGGCACAACGCCCACGCCGCCGGGGAATACCACGGGGCACTCGGTCGCGCTCTTCCACAGGGCGCGGGTGAAGTCGCGGTCGGTCAGCGGCAGCACGAAGGTCATGGCGATGATGTTCGCCGGGTGGGCGTGGTAGATCACACGGTGCTCGCCGTTCGTGGCCTTGGCGCGGACGCAGTGGTTCATGTAGTGGCTGGGGAACTCGCTGGTGGGCTTGCCGCCGTTCACCAGGCCCCAGCGGATGCGGTAGGAGTCGCCCTTGTCGTTGATCTCGACCACGCAGATGGAATCCTCGGGGTCGGTGATGACATTGCGGAAGAACTTGCCGGAGCCGGTAGAGAGGAAGTAGGAGCCGGCCAGGTTCTCGCCGGTGACGCCCATGGCGACCCAGGGATGGGGCTCGGCGTCGAGGAAGGGGGTGATTTCGGCGACTTCCGCGTCGGTGAGGCGGTAGGTGAGGTTGCCGCCGTTGCGCTCATGCCAGCCCTGATGCCAGCCGTCATCAGCCATGCGGATGTATTTCTTGACGATGGAGATATCAAGCATGCCCATAGGTTTATCCTCCTGTAAAGTCAAGTTGCAAGGAAGCGGGAAAAAGGGTGTCGAGAGGGCCGATGGCCCTTCGCGGGGTGGAGGGGCAGGGTCCCTCCTGGGGTACAGGGGCAAGGCCCCTGCTCCGGGCCGCAGCCCGAAAACCTCCACGCGCCTTTGAAGAATCCTATGGATTCTTCAAACAGCTCACGCAGCCGCAAAGGAAAGGACATAACGTCCCACCCACGACCAGCCGCAGTGGAACAGGCGCGATAATATTGGAACATATCAGGTACCGGGACAATGGTCTTTCCTCTTGGAGTCGCGCGAGCTGTTTCTCGAATCCGGGGGATTCTCGAAAGGCGCGTGCTTCCTGGGCCTGCGGGCCGGAGCAGGGGTTTCACCCCTGTACCCCACCAAGGCCTCCGCGGCCCTGGACCCCGCAAGGGGCACTCGCCCCTTGACCCCTTTTTGTCCTTTCCCTTGTTTGTTGTCTTTAGACGCGCTTCAGCTGGACTTCCTGCTCGTACTCCAGCACCTTCTGGAACCACTGGCCGTCCTCGGGCTTGCCGCAGCGGCGGCAATACTCATTCCAGATCTCCCCAAAGGGCAGCGTCTTCATCTCCTCCTGCGCGACCATCAGGGCCGTCCAGTTATCCTTGTCCTGCAGCGCCTTGTGGTCAGCGCTGGGCGTCAGCAGAGCCATCAGCAGGGCCTTCTGCACATTGCGGAAGCCCACGACCCACGCGCTCACACGGTTGATGGACGCATCGAAGTAGTCCAGCGCCATATGCACCCTGCCGTCCAGACCGCCGCAGCGGACGATCTCCTTGCAGATCTCCTTGGTTTCATCGTCCAGCAGGACCACATGGTCGGAGTCCCAGCGGATGGGGCGGGTGATGTGCAGCGCCAGCTCCGGGAAGAAGGCCAGCAGCGCGGGGATCTTGTCGCTCACGACCTCGGTGGGGTGATAGTGGCCGTTGTCCATCAGCGGGATGCACTTGCCGGGGTTCATGGCTGCGTAGGCCAGGGAGTACTCCGCGCTGCCCACGGTGTAGGCTTCCACGCCAATGCCGAAGACCTTTGATTCCACGCAGGGCTTGACCTTGTCGAAGTCAAAGGGCTCGGTGAGAATCTCGTCCATGGACTCCTTATAGCGTACGCGGGGACCCAGGCGGTCAGCGGGGATGTCCTTGAAGCCGTCGCCGGTCCAGATGTTCATGATGCAGGGCTGGCCCAGCTCCTCGGCGAGGTACTGGCTGATGCGGATGCAGGCCTTGCCGTGCTCAATCCAGAACTTGCGGGTGTTCTCGTTGGGGGAGGAGAGCGTCAGCGGATCGCATTTGGGGAGGGAGAAGAAGGTGGGGTTGAAGTCGCAGCCCAGGCCGCGCTCCTTGCAGAAGTCCACCCACTTGC
>JAFXFR010000088.1 GCA_017513475.1 Clostridia bacterium | reverse complement strand
TTGCTATAAGGGTGGCGATTTGCTAACCAGCGGAAACGAAGCAGCGTTCGTCCGGATTCGATTCCCACGCATTTTGCTCCTGGATTCTGCTAACATTTTGCTAACAGGACGCAAAATAACACGGGAAAAAGGGACGAAATCGCACAACACCAAATAGCACGAGTTTCGGCTGAAACCCTTGTATTTCAAGGGATTGCAAGACATGGCAAGACATCGTAGCACAGCGTGGATCAGACAATTTTCAGTGCTCCTAAGCGGTAGGCCGTGGGTTCGAATCCCGCCGGGTGTGCCATTGTCCGTCCCTGCGGGGAGCGGGCTTTTTTATTTTGGCGGGGCGCCCACGTGCCGCGCAGAAGCATCTTGAAGAGACGCCGGAAGTGTGCTATAGTATTCACAGATCACCTCTGACAAAGCGTATGACAGAACGGGAGGAAGCATGATGAACAAGCAATGGCCTTTGGATACCGCAGTTTCTTTTGATCCTTATGCAGGCGAGCCCAACCGCGACGGCGACCAGGGCTATGAGATCCTGGAGGGCGGCAAGGTGTTTTTCCGTATCAAGGCGCCCAACGCCCGGGAAGTGGCGATTGATCAGTTCGGCCATATGCAGCAGCTGCAGAAGGTCGATGAGGAAATGTGGGAGGGTACGGTGACCTTCGGGGAGGGCTTCAAGTATTTCTTCCTGAAGATCGACGGCGCGGATGTGCTGAATCCTTATCTGCCCATCGGTTATGGCTGCTGCCGTCCGATGAACTTTGTGGATATCCCCGTCACGGGCGAGGATTGGGACGGCCTGGAGGGCATCCCCCATGGCAGCGTGGCCCGGCATTATTATCCCTCCACGGTAACGGGCAAGGTTGAAAGCTGCCTGGTCTACACCCCGCCGTGCTTTGACGCGGCGAAGAAATATCCGGTGCTCTACCTGCAGCACGGCTACGGCGAGAACGAGACCGGCTGGGTCTATCAGGGCCATCTGCTGCGCATTGCCGATCAGCTGCTGAGCAAGGGCGAGATGCAGGAGATGATCATCGTCATGGGCAACGGCATGACCCAGATCAACTTCGCCAAGAGCGAGAGGATGCTCTTCCCGCAGGTGCTGCTGACGGACCTGATCCCCTACATCGAAGGACGCTTCAACGTGTATACCGACAAGTGGCACCGTGCGATGGCAGGCCTGAGCATGGGCAGCTATCAGACCAGCATCGTGACGCTGTCCAACCCGGACAAGTTCGGCTATGCGGGTGTGTTCAGCGGCTTCCTGCGCTTCCCCCGCGGCGGCGAAGAGAAGCATCTGGCTCTGCTGGAGGATGCGGAGAAGTTCAACGAGAGCTTCCGGGTGTTCTACCGCGCCATGGGCACGGAGGACCAGTTCTACCAGTCCTTCGCCAATGATGACGAGATGCTCAAGGACAAGAACCTGAACATGACCCGCCGCACCTTCCCCGGCGGCCACGACTGGAGCGTCTGGCGCCGCTGCATTCACGATTTCCTGCCCATGATCTTCAAAAACTGACAAAAACGCATCCCCTCCGTCGTGTGCGAAGGGGATGCGTTTGTTTTTGTCCGGCAGGCGTCAGCGTTCCTTGGCGTACCATTCCCGGACGACCTGCTCTGCCTTTTTACCTGCGATGGAGAAGCCCATTTCCGGCTGGTGCCGGGGCAACCGGGTGTACCAGTCCCACCAGAAGAAGCCGGCAAACCAGTCCTCATTCCACATGGAGCGCATGCAGGATTCGTAGAAGTTGGCCTGCTCGTCCTCGTCATAGGGGAACTCGCGATGGCTGAAATCGTAGGGCATCATGGCACAGCCGCGGGCGCTGCGGCAGCCGATCTCCATGAAGATGATCTGCTTTCCGCCATGCATGCGGGAAAGCTCGGCCAGACGGTCCTTCTGGGCGTCCCAGCGGGCCTTCATTTGCTCCATGCTGGCGCCGGGCTCGTCCGCCACGCGATAGTAGGCGGAGGTGCCGATGTAGTCCACTGCGTCCCACCATTTCACGCCGAATTCCTTGCCGTGGTTGGTGTTGTATACCAACGGCCCGTGGTAGACCTTGCGTACGGCGGCGATGGCCTCGCGCCAGAGCTGCTCCTTGTGTTCGGTGCCAAGCATCTCGCAGCCTACGCAGAACATCTCACACCCGGTTTCCTCGGCGATCTCAGCGTAGTGACACAGGAAGGCGGTGTAGGAGGAGAACCACTCTTTCCAGTAGTCCTTGTCGCCCCATTCGCGCTCGGGGAAGGAGATGTGAGCGCGCCACACGCCGTCCGCGCTGTTGACCATGGGCTTCATGCAGACCTTCAGGCCCAGGGCGTGCAGCCGGTTGACGCCGGTGGTGACGTCCTTGTCGGTGACGGTATAGCGATAATCCGGGCGGATGACGGTGGAGTAGAAGGTATCCTGCCGGATGACGAAGGCCAGCGCGGCCCAGTCGCCGCCCAGGGCAGCCAGCCGTTCCATGGAGGCTGCGGCTTCTTCCGTTTGGTAAGAGCCCCGGCGGCCGTCAAAACCATAGGTGTACCCTTTGATGAACATCGTATTGCTCCCTTCGGGTGATTTGTTCTGATAACAACGCTGCTTCCGGTCGTGTGCGGCCGGTATGCTGCACCCAGTATAGTCGAAATGCACCGGATAAGCAAGAAAAATCTACATTTTGACAGGTATTTCCTCTCACGCATCAAAGCGAAGGAAAAACAAGGAAAATGAAAAAGGCTGTTGAATTATATATGATTAAGAATAAACGATAACCTGTACTGCGGCGGAGGAAATATACATGAAACGATGGTTGAGCATGGTGCTTGTGCTGCTGCTGGCGATGTGCGCTGCAGCAGCACAGGCAGCGGATGAACTGACGGAGCTTCAGGCCCGCGCCGAACAGGGCGACGCCGAAGCGCAGTGCCGGCTGGGGTATATCTACGCCGTTGGGGATGGTGTGGCCGTGGATTTTGACAAGGCCGTTTACTGGTACGGTCTTGCGGCGGCCCAGGGGTATGCCAGAGGGCAGTACAACATGGGCGTTGCATATATGCATGGGCTGGGTGTGCCCCAGGACTGGCAGGAAGCCGTCCGGTGGTACACACTGGCAGCGGAGCAGGGCCATATGACGGCCCAGCTGAATCTGGCGATCTGTTATGACTTCGGGCGCGGCGTTGCGGAAGATGACGCCCTGGCTGCCTGCTGGTACGCCCGGTCAGCGGAGCAGGGTGAGGTGACGGCCCAGTTCAACCTGGCGATCTGTTATGATTTCGGGCGCGGCGTCCCGGAGGACGATGTCCTGGCGGTATACTGGTACACCCAGGCCGCTGAGCAGGGTAATGCAGATTCGCAGTACAATCTGGCGCTGTGCTATTTGGCAGGCAACGGTGTGACGGCGGATGACGCCCTAGCTGTCCAATGGTTCACCCGTGCAGCGGAGCAGGGACACGCGGCGGCGCAGTATCAGCTGGGCCTGTGTCTGAGTTTCGGTACGGGCGCTGAACAGGATGACGCGCAGGCGGTGCACTGGTTCGCCCAGGCGGCCGCGCAGGGACATGCGGAGGCTCAGTACAGCCTGGCGGCCTGCTATATCAACGGTACCGGCGTGGAAAAAGACCTGGCGCAGGCAGCGCATTGGACGCTGAAGGCAGCTGAGCAGGGCGTGGTGAAATCCCAGTACAACATGGGCGTGTTTTACATGAGAGGCTGGGGTGTGGAAAAGGATGAGGAGCAGGCCTTCTACTGGTATCTGCGCGCGGCCCAAAACGGGCATGCAGGCGCGCAGTACAATCTGGGCGTATGCTTCAGCCAGGGAGCGGGGACTGCTGCCGATCCGGAGCAGGCCTTCTACTGGTATCTGCAGGCGGCTGAACAGGGCGTGGCAGACGCCCAGTACAATGTCGGCGTCTGCTACGATCAGGGCGACGGCGTGGCGCAGGACCGGGGCCAGGCGTACCGGTGGTTTCTGAAGGCCGCAGAGCAGGGCCTGGACAAGGCGCAGTACAATGTCGCCATGTGCTATTACAGAGGCGAAGGCGTCGAGCAGGACTACCCGCAGGCCTTCCGCTGGCTCTGCCTGAGCGCGGAGCAGAGCCATGTGCGTTCCATGGTGGTGCTGGGCAATTTCTACCGGTACGGCTGGGGCGTCGAACAGGATTACCGTATGGCTGTGGCTTGGTACGAAAAGGCTGTGGAGGCCGGCAGTACCGAGGCCATGTACTTCCTGGGCGTATGCTATCTGAATGGCTGGGGCGTGAGCAAGGATATGGAGCGCGCTGCGCACTGGATGCTGCAGGCGGCCGGCGACGAGGAGCAGCCTCAGGTCGTGCAGCCTGACGACGAGGCTCCCGTGATGGTGGTGATGCTGCGGCAGACGCCTGAAAGCGCAGAGGAATACCTGCAGCAGGCAGATCGCTATTTCTTCGGCGATGGCGTCCCTGAGGATGAGGCCCGGGCGGTGGAACTCTATCGCATCGCGGCGGAAATGGGGAACCAGAAGGCTGTCTACATGCTGGGCAACTGCTTATTCTATGGCTTTGGCGTTCCGGCGGATGCAAAGCAGGCAGCCGAGTGCTTCCAGCGGGCGGCTGACGCAGGCCATTCGGGAGCTCAGTACATGCTGGCGCAATGCTTCGAGTATGGCTGGGGCGTCGAGCAGAATATGACGCAGGCTTACCAGTGGTACAAAAAGGCTGCGAGCCAGGGGCACACAAAGGCGCTGTACAGCCTGGGCTGGTGCTACATGGATGGCCGTGGCACGCCCAGAAACGACGAACTGGCGCTGCAGTGCTTCGCGGAGGCTGCGTCCCACGCGGACATGCGGGCAAAAAACGCTCTGGCGGTCGGGCTGTTCAACGGCGAAGGCACGGAGCAGGATCGTGTGCAGGCTGCACAGTGGTTTGCTTCTGCCGCGGCGCAGGGCTTTGCGGACGCCCAGTATAACCTGGCGCTCTGCTATGCCAACGGCTACGGCGTGGAGCAGGATGACGTTCAGGCAACCTACTGGTTCCGGCAGGCTGCTGAGCAGGGGGACGCTCAGGCCCAGTATAACCTGGGGGTGCGCTACTGCGATGGCAGCGGCGTGGAACAGGATTACGCATTGGCGGTGCAGTGGTTCGAAAAAGCGGCTGTCCAGGGCGACGTCCGCGCCCAGTACAATCTGGCGATCTGCTTCTATCAGGGGTTGGGCGTTGCACCGGACGCTGCGCAGGCCTTCCAATGGTTCTGGATGGCTGCCCGTCAGGGCGACCCGGAGGCTCAGTTTTTCCTCGCCCTGCTGTATGAAGCGGGGGACGGTACGGAGAAGGATCCTGTTCAGGCGGCATACTGGTATGAACGTTCTGCGTCGCAGGGCGATGCGCGCGCTCAGTACAACCTGGCGGTTTACTTCCATCATGGCTACGGCGTGGAACAGGATGACGCCCTCGCTTTCCGTTGGGCGCAAGCCGCTGCGGAGCAGGGGCATCCGGAGGCCCAGTACCTTGCCGGCAAATTCTGCATGAGCGGCACGGGAACGCAGAAGGATCCGCAGGCTGCTGCTGCATGGTACGAGAAATCTGCCGTGCAGGGCAACGCAGATGCGCAGGTAGCGCTGGGCGAGTGCCTGTACATCGGCGCAGGCGTCCCCAGGGATCAGGCGCAGGCAGTGTATTGGTTTACCTGCGCGGCAGAGCAGGGCAATGCGCTGGGCCAGTATTATCTGGGTTCCTGCCTGGCGGAAGGAACCGGGGTCCCGCAGGATGATGTTCAGGCCGTTGCCTGGTACAGGGTATCGGCAGAGCAGGGCAATGCAGACGCACAGTACAGCCTGGCGATATGCTGGTTCGTGGGTGCAGGCGTGGAAGCGGACGAGACGCAGGCGATCTTCTGGCTGCGTCGGGCTGCGGAGCAGGGACATGTGGATGCACAGTACTACATGGGCGAATTCGCCTACAGCGGCATCGGCATGGAGAAGAATGAAGAGGAAGCGCTGTACTGGTTGACGCTTGCTGCACTGCAGGGTCATGCGGCGGCGCAGAACAATGTGGGATACTGCTATCAGCAGGGGATCGGCACCCCTGTAAATGCTGCCCGGGCCGTGTACTGGTACACCCTGGCTGCAGAGCGGGAGCTGGCGGCTGCCCAATACGCGCTGGCTGAGATGTACGAGCGCGGCGAGGGCGTTCCCGCCGATCCCGATCAGGCGGCTTACTGGTACGCCAAAGCTGCTGAAAATGGCTACACCGAAGAATGATAAGGAGCTGACAACGGATGAAGAAGCTGCTGGGTATGCTGCTGGTCCTGCTGCTGGCGGCAGGCGTCTGCTGCGCAGAGGAACTGACGGATCTGCTGGCCCGCGCAGAAGCCGGCGACCCTGCCGCCCAGGTGGCGGTGGGCGATTGCTACTATGAAGGCCGGGGCGTGGAGCTGAATTACACCATTGCAGCCCAATGGTATCAGAAGGCAGCCGAACAGGGGTACATGGAAGGCCAGTATAAGCTGGGCATGTGCTACTACAACGGTCACGGTGTGCCAAAGAACATGGAGCGGGCATCGTACTGGCTACTGGAAGTGACAGAGAAGGGCGAGAAATATGGAAACTCGATGGACATGGGCATCGATGGGGACGATTCGGACGATGTGATGGCTGTTAGCCTGACGGCAAATCCGACCACCCCCAATGCGCAGAAACAGTTGGGCGACCGCTACTTCTACGGCTACGGCGTGGCAAGGGATTATGATGAAGCCGAGGCGTGGTACAGGAAGGCTGCGGCTCAGGGCGACATGGAAGCGGAATACATGCTGGGCGAAATCTGCCGTGCGCAAGGCGGAAGAGCTGCTGAGATGGTGGCTCACTATACCAAAGCGGCGGAAGCAGGCAACGCGGACGCACAGCATCAGCTGGGACGCTGTTACGCCAAGGGCCGCGGCGTGGAGCAAGATGACGAGCAGGCTTTCGCCTGGTATATGCGGGCTGCTGAGCAAGGACATACGCAGGCGCTGCTGCGGGTGGCTTCGTGCTATTTCCTGGGCACCGGTGTGGCCAAGGACGAAGATCTGTCGGCGTATTACGCAACGGAAGCTGCATCCCAGACGGATGTATGGGGAAAAACTCTTCTGGGGCTTCAGTACTTTTTCGGCGACGGTGTGACCCCGGACCTTCAGAAGGCGGTCCAGTGGTGGTATTCTGCGGCCCAGCAGGGCGGCATGTATGCCCAGTACTACCTGGCGACCTGCTATAAAAACGGCGATGGCGTGGAGGTGGATCTGGTTCAGGCGGCGTACTGGTACGGTAAGGCCGCTGAACAGGGTGAAATGCGCGCTCAGTACCGCCTGGGCGTATGCTATTCGGAGGGCTATGGCGTAACGCAGGACATGGCAATGGCCTGCTACTGGTTCGAGAAGGCAGCGCTGCGCGGCCATGCGAGCTCGCAGTTCAATATGGGCCTGTGCTGCCATATGGGCAATGGCGTGGAGAAGGATGCCAACAAAGCCGTCTTCTGGTATACGCTGGCTGCGAATCAGGGGCACATGAAAGCCCAGAACAACCTGGGCGTGTGCTATGCCAACGGTATCGGCGTGGAAAAAAATATGGAAACGGCTGTCTACTGGTTTACCCAGGCGGCGCAGCAGGGCGATGGGATCGCTCAGACCAAGCTGGGCGTTGCCTATATACTGGGCCAGGGCGTGGAAGCGGATCCGGAACAGGGAATATACTGGCTTGAACAGGCTGCTGTCCAGGGTGTTGCCGAAGCCCAGTGGGCCCTGGGCCGGTGCTATCTCAATGGTCAGGCAGGGACTGTGGACAACGAGAAAGGCGTCTATTGGATCCGGCTGGCTGCCGAGCAGGGCCATGTCGATGCGCAGTATATCCTGGCAGAGTGCTATAAAACAGGCCGGGGCATCAAGGCGGACTGGGAGCAGATGGCTTATTGGTACAAGCAGGCAGCGGAGCAGGGGCATGCGGAATCACAGTACATGCTGGCCAACTGCTATGATCTGGGGTATGGCGTGGAGAAGGATAAGCAGCAGGTCGCCTATTGGCTCACGCAGGCTGCCGAACAGGACCATGCGAAGGCTCAGCGCTACCTGGCTATCTGCTATGAGCGCGGATACGGTGTCGAGAAGGACCTCGACAAGTCGATGTACTGGATCATGAAAGCTGCTGAGAATGGCAATGCGGAGGCGCAGTTCTATCTGGCGCTGTGCTACTATTCAGGCGATCGCGTGCCTCTGGATCCTGAGAAGGCGATCTACTGGGTCCAGAAGGCTGCGGAGAACGGCTATGTAGATGCCCAGTGCTATCTGGGAATGTGCTATGTCCTGGGAGAAGGCGTGCCGGAGGATCCCGAACAGGGCGTCTACTGGCTGAAGAAGGCTGCCGAGCAGAATCATATGGAAGCCATGGCTGCCCTGGGCATGTGCTATGAATCAGGCACCGGCGTACCTGTTGACCCGGAGCAGGCAGCCTACTGGTATGAGCGGGCAAGGGAGCAGGGATATACGGATTAAGCCGCCGGCTTTCAACCCGGGTTCCGTTCGGCCCCGGTCACAGATCGATCAAAAGACCCGAATACAAAAGCTCTTGCCGGGAGGCAAGAGCTTTTGCTTGCTGCGAAAAAAGCAGTGGATTCCGGTCATTTGCGTCCATGTATGCAGGTCCGCCATGCTCAGCGGAAGAAGCTCCCCAGACGCCGGTAATTTACATTGGGATGCAGCGTCAGGAGCGGCGTGGTGCCGATGGTGCTGCCACTGCCTTCAAACAGATTCAGTACGAAGGCCATGTCGGAGATCACCGTGCCGTACAAAAAGGCGGATTCAAGGGTATAGGGAATGCAGACGGAACTCGTGCTTTGGGCGGGAATCAGCCATACAGCCCTGGCGTCATCCGTCAGATTGACCCTGACGTCATTGAAGACAAGATCGGCCAGATTGAAGGCATAATCGGTGCCGGAGTGATTCTCCATGTCGATCGTAACGACCATTTCGGTGCCGGAAACGGCGATGATGCGGCAGTGGATGGTCAGCGGCAGTCCGCTCATGAGCAGGTCGCATTCGTAAAGGGTGACCTCCTCCAGCGGGCGCAGGGGAACCAGCTCGGTGGTGAACGAGTTGCCGTAGCGGTCGGTGATCTCAAAGGCTGCGCAGCGGATGCCGGAGATGTCCGATCGAAATTGATAGGAGAAGCTGCTGTCGGCCGGGTAACTGTTGGTATGGCTGACAACGTAGTCGGAGAAGTCTGGCGTCCACAGCTCGTAGGGGAGGAGAAGTCCGTTCCTGCGGGTGGGGACGGCGGCGGCGCTGACGAAGTGCAGGTACTGGTAGTTCTCCGGGGCGTCGTTCATGCGGGAGGTGAAGGAGTCGGTCATGGAGTCGTAGCCCTGGACGCTGCTGAAGTACATCAGGCCGTCGGCGTCCGGCGAAGTCAGGGAAATCTGCATCAGATGGCTGACGCCGGGCTCGTCATCCGCGGCGAGGTGGATGTAGTCTTCCTTGATGTTGGCGGCCATGACGGGAACATGGAAGGAGCCATTGTCCAGCAGATAGAAGGGGATACCGCTGTCGGAATAGGTGTCCAAACCGGCGTCGCTGCGGCAGTTGACTACCAGGCATTCATCGTGATAGGGCGCGGTGAGTGCTCCGTCCGGGTGCACGGTGATGTCCGTGGAGGCGTAGATGCGGTAGTAGAATGCATTGGCGCTGTCGGGCAGGTAGTCAGTTTCAAAGACGACAAGCCTGGCGGAGATCATGTTGCTGCGCTGCTCCTCTGTCAGGGGCAGAACTACCTCGAAGCCGTCCTCCGTGCGGACAACGGCGGGGGTCAGGCCCGTCCAGTCCACCTGGACGCCGCTGGTCATGAAGCCGTGGAAGGTATTGATGTAGCTGGCATAGCCGGGACAGAAGTCAAGCTGATCATACAGGGCAAAGCCCTTAGCTGCATAGCTGCCCAGGTTGAAGTAGGGGAAGTAAACGGACAGGCCGCAGCTGTCGCCATGGGTGCTGCGGGCATAGACGACTGCCTCCTCAAGGGCGGACTTCAGGGCGGCGCCGGAAGCCATGCCGTACTTGTCGAAGGACTGGAGCAGGCTGTGCAGATCCACCAGGTCATAGTCCGCGGATTCGGCGGCGCGGAAATCGCGGCCGTAGCTCTGGGCGTTGTAGCGCAGGTTGGACATGTCCAGGAAGAGCCTGGGAGACATCATGCTGTTGAGCTCGCTGAAAAAATGATCCATCCCGTCGATCACCAGATGGATCTTGCCAAGGTCGATGCAGGCAAGGGTGAGGCTGTAGTTTTTTGACGGATCGGCGGAATCGATGTACAGATCGATGATTCGCCGGGCGGTATCCGTGGGGGATGCGTCGTACTCGATGCCCTGCAGGAAGGAATAATTCCAGCCGCTGCCGGGCTCGGTCTCCTCGGAGGCCACCATATAATGCGCGTAGCCGGAAAGCTGCCAGGCCGTCTCGACGGAACCCATCAGGCAGGCGTCAAAGCCGATCATATCCAGCTTGCGGTCCCGGAAGGGGCTGTTCTCCAGGCCGCGGATGATCTCGGGCAGCGTCAGGGAATCCTTGCTGAAATTCTCGTCCCAGCACACGCCGCTGATCGGGCCGCCGCCGTGGTTCCAGAAGATAAGGATGTACCGGTCCGAATCGTACTGCTGATACACCGTGTTCAGGAAGAAGCTCAGAGTGTCGCCGTCGCCCATATTGCAGGGTTCCCCCTCCCACAGGGGATGCAGGGAGCTGCCGCGCACCTCGTAAATGCCGGAAGCGTCGGCGCGGACGTCCTGATGCGACCATTGGGAGGAACCGCCGGTCATCAGCACGACGTCGACCGTGCGGGGCGTGAAGCCTGAATTGCCCATCTCAGCGATGTCGCCGGTGGCAAGGCCGTATTCGCTTTCCAGATTGCTGCCGCACATGTAGATCATGACGGTGGTGGTGACGGGATCTTCTGCTGCGCAGACGGCACCGGTCTGCAGCAGCAAAATCAGGGCCATCAGGCAGGCGACAAGTCTCTTCATAGGGCCTCCATATATGTGAAACGGTAAATTACGGATGCGTTGAAAGGATTATATCATCCGGGCGAGGGAAGCGTCAATAGCCATGCAGCGGCGTGCATGAAAATGCATGTTCCGGCGGCGGAAGGAGAACATAGAATGAACGCCGCTGCAGGTTGCTTTTTTTCGAAAAGTATGCGATAATTTTAACGAAGATAAATAACAAGTGTGTGGGGTGGAATTGCGTGAATATTCTTCACATGAAATATGCCGTGGAGGTAGCCCGGGTGGGGTCGCTGAACAAGGCGGCGGAGAGCCTGTATGTGGCGCTTCCCAATGTCAGCCGCTCCATCAGGGAGCTGGAGGCAGACCTGGGCATCACGATCTTTGACCGCTCTGCTCGCGGCATGACCCTCACCCCGGAGGGCGAGGAGTTCATCGGCTATGCCAAGGGCATTCTGGCGCAGATCGAACAGGTGGAGCGCCTTTACAGGGACGGCGCGCCCGGCAAGCAGAAGTTCTCCATTTCCGTGCCCCGCGCCTGCTATATTTCCGACGCATTTGCCCAGTTCTCCCGTGCCCTGAGCGACGCTCCGGCGGAGATATTCTACAAGGAGACCAACTCCAAGCGCACCATCCAGAACATCCTGGAGCATGATTACCAGCTGGGCATCATCCGCTATGCGGAGAATTACGACAAGCATTTCAAGGCCATGCTCGAGGAGAAGGGTCTCAATTTCGAGCTGGTGACGGAGTTCTCCTACTTGCTGGTGATGAGCCGCGAATGTCCCCTGGCACAGAAGGACGAGATCACTTATGACGATCTGTCCGGATATATCGAGATCGCCCATGCGGATCCTTACGTGCCCTCGCTGTCCATGGCCAGGGTCCTCAAGGAGGAGCATCCGGACAATATCGACCGGCGTATCTTCGTTTTTGAACGTGCCAGTCAGTTCGAACTCCTTTCCCAGAATCCCCAGACCTTTATGTGGGTGTCGCCCGTTCCCAGCGATATGCTGGAGCGCTTCGGGCTGGTGGAGCGCCGGTGCGAGGAGAACAAGCGCGTCTACAAGGACATGCTTGTGTACCGCAAGGGCTACAAGCTTACTGGGCTGGATCAGCAGTTTATCACCGCACTGTGCGAGGCCAAGCGCAAGCATCTGTGATCTGGGCGGTGTTTGGCCGATTCCTCCATCGGTTATCAGAAATGATAATACCTCTGCATGTTTTTCGTAATACCCATTTGCGGATTTGTTTGTTAAAATATTAACGTGCCCAGAGGTGCAGTACTCCGCGCGCCACCCGCTGGCAGCGCGATTGATTCAAGGAGGAGAAGTGTGATGGAAACGAAAGTGTACGACATCATTGACGGCGTGGAGAAGCTGGAGGCGGCCATCGTCCGCACCCGCAAGGCCCAGCAGATCTTCGCGACTTATACCCAGGAGCAGGTGGACAAGATCTTCCTGGCTGCGGCCTCCGCTGCCAACAAGGCCCGCATCCCGCTGGCCAAGATGGCCGTGGAAGAAACCGGCATGGGCGTTGTTGAGGACAAGGTCATCAAGAACAACTACGCTGCTGAATATATCTACAACGCCTACAAGGATACCAAGACCTGCGGCGTGATCGAGGAGGACAAGGCCTACGGCATCCAGAAGATCGCCGAGCCTATCGGCGTCATTGCCGCCGTTATCCCCACCACCAACCCCACCTCCACCGCGATCTTCAAGTGCCTGATCGCCCTGAAGACCCGTAACGCCATCATTATCAGCCCCCACCCCCGCGCCAAGGGCTGCACTATCGCCGCTGCCAAGCTGGTGCTGGAAGCTGCTGTGGCTGCCGGCGCGCCCGAGGGCATTATCGACTGGATCGACGTTCCCAGCCTGGAGATGACCAACACCGTCATGCGCGAGGCGGATATTATCCTCGCCACCGGCGGCCCCGGCATGGTCAAGGCTGCTTATTCCTCCGGCAAGCCCGCTCTGGGCGTCGGCGCGGGCAACACCCCCGCCATTATCGACGACAGCGCGGATGTGCTACTGGCGGTCAACTCCATCATCCATTCCAAGACCTTCGATAACGGCATGATCTGCGCCTCCGAGCAGAGCGTGATCGTCATGGAGAGCCAGTACGAGGCCGTCAAGGCGGAATTTGCCCGCCGCGGCTGCTACTTCCTCAAGGGCGACGAGATCGACAAGGTGCGCCACACCATTATCATCAACGGCGCGCTGAATGCGAAGATTGTCGGCCAGAAGGCCACCCGCATCGCGGAGCTCTCCGGCGTGAAGGTTCCCGAGGGCACCAAGATCCTCATCGGCGAGGTGGAGAGCGTGGAGCTGAGCGAGGAGTTCGCCCACGAGAAGCTGTCCCCCGTGCTGGCCATGTACAAGGCGGCCACCTTCGAGGAGGCTCTCGACAAGGCGGCCCAGCTGGTCGCTGACGGCGGCTACGGCCACACCTCCTCCATCTACCTGAACACCATCACCGCCAAGGACAAGCTGGACGCTTTCGCTGCCCGCATGAAGACCTGCCGCGTGCTGGTGAATACCCCTGCCTCCCACGGCGGCATCGGCGACCTGTACAACTTCAAGCTCGCTCCCTCCCTGACCCTGGGCTGCGGCTCCTGGGGCGGCAACTCGGTTTCCGAGAACGTGGGCGTGAAGCATCTGCTGAATATCAAGACGGTCGCTGAAAGAAGGGAAAATATGCTGTGGTTCCGTGCGCCTGAAAAGGTCTACATCAAGAAGGGCTGCCTGCCCGTGGCTCTGGACGAGCTGAAGAACGTGATGGGCAAGAAGCGCGCCTTCATCGTCACCGACACCTTCCTCTACGAGCACGGCTACACCAAGGCCATCACCGACAAGTTGGACGAGATGGGCATCGTGCACACCACCTTCTTCGACGTGCAGCCCGATCCCACGCTGCTGAACGCCAAGAACGGCGCGGCCCAGATGGCGGCCTTCAAGCCCGACACCATCATCGCCCTGGGCGGCGGCTCCGCGATGGACGCGGCCAAGATCATGTGGGTGCTGTACGAGCATCCCGAAGCCGACTTCATGGACATGGCCATGCGCTTCATCGACATCCGCAAGCGCGTGTACACCTTCCCCAAGATGGGCGAGAAGGCCTACTTCATTGCGATCCCGACCTCTGCCGGCACCGGCTCCGAGGTGACCCCCTTCGCCGTCATCACCGATGAGAAGACCGGCGTGAAGTACCCCCTGGCCGATTACGAGCTGCTGCCCAACATGGCCATCATCGACACCGACTTCCACATGTCCGCGCCCAAGGGCCTGACCGCTGCCTCCGGCATCGACGCGGTCACCCACGCGCTGGAAGCCTACGCCGCCATGCTGGCCACCGACTACACCGACGGCCTGGCCCTCAAGGCGCTCAAGACCATCTTCCAGTACCTGCCCCGTGCCTACGAGAACGGTGCAACTGACATCGAGGCCCGCGAGAAGATGGCCAACGCCGCCACCATGGCCGGTATGGCCTTCGCCAACGCCTTCCTGGGCGTGTGCCACTCCATGGCCCACAAGCTGGGTGCGTTCCACCACCTGCCCCACGGCGTTGCCAACGCGCTGATGATCGAAGAGGTCCTGCGCTTCAACGCTGCCGAGGCTCCCGCCAAGATGGGCACCTTCTCCCAGTACGACCATCCCCACACCCTGGCCCGCTATGCTGAGGTCGCCGATTACCTGGGCGTGAAGGGCAACTCCGACGAGGAGAAGCTGGAGGGCCTGATCGCCATGATCAACGACCTGAAGCACAAGGTCGGCATCAAGGACACCATCGCCGAGTACGGCATTGACGAGAAGGTCTTCCTGGACAACCTGGATGAGATGGTCGAGCAGGCCTTCGACGACCAGTGCACCGGCGCCAACCCCCGCTACCCGCTGATGAGCGAAATCAAGCAGATGTACCTGAATGCCTACTATGGCAAAAAGAATTGACGAGGGAAAAGGAGGAGAGTATAATGAATCTTGACCGTGTGATTGCCGTTCGAAACAAGAAAACAATCTACCGCGACGGAGACCGCTGCATCAAGGTGTTCAGCGAGGACTACTCCAAGGCGGACGTGCTCAATGAGGCGCTGAATCAGGCCCGCATTGAGGAAACCGGCCTGAACATTCCCGCCGTCCTGGAAGTCACCATGGTGGACGGCAAGTGGGCCATCGTGTCCGAGTACATCAAGGGCAAGACCCTGGCACAGATGATGCAGGAGGAGCCTGCCAAGAAGGACGAGTACCTCGAAATGCTGGTGGACATCCAGCTGCAGGTGCAGAGCAAGACCTGCCCCATGCTGGGCAAGCTCAAGGACAAGATGAACCGCAAGATCAGCATGTCCGAGCTGGACGCCACCACCCGTTATGAGCTGCATACCCGTCTGGAGGGCATGCCCAAGCACAAGAAGGTCTGCCACGGCGACTTCAACCCCTCCAACGTCATCATCACCGAGGACGGCACGGCCTACATCCTGGACTGGGCTCATGCCACCCAGGGCAACGCTTCCGCCGATGCGGCGCGTACCTACCTGCTCTTCTGGCTGAACGGCGACATCGACGGCGCGAAGAAGTACCTCGACCTCTTCTGCAAGAAGAGCGACACCGCCAAGCAGTACGTGCAGAAGTGGATGCCCATCGTGGCCGCTTCCCAGTCCGTGAAGGGCAACGAGAAGGAGCGCGAGTTCCTGCTGTCCTGGGTCAACGTTGTGGATTACGAATAAGAACTTTTTGCCTGCCCCCGGCGCGATTTGTGCACCGGGGGAGGCTGAATGTAAGGGAGGACAAAAGAAATGAAGATTACGGTTTGTATCGGCAGCTCCTGCCACATCAAGGGCTCCCGTCAGGTCGTCACCCAGCTGCAGAAGCTGATCGCGGAAAACAACCTGGGCGATCAGGTGGAGCTGGGCGGCACCTTCTGCATGGGTCAGTGCCAGAAGGGCGTTTGCGTCACCGTGGACGGCGAGTTCTTCTCTGTCACCCCCGACACCGTCGCCGATTTCTTCCAGAAGAACGTCAAGGAAAAGGTGTAAGGCATGATCATTCAGATTTGCGTGGGCAGCTCCTGCCACATCAAGGGCTCTGCCGAAATCGTGGAGCTGCTGCAGGCTGCTGTTGCCGAGCATCATCTTGAAAGCGAGGTCACCCTCGCGGGGAGCTTCTGCATCGGCAAGTG
>JAFXFR010000004.1 GCA_017513475.1 Clostridia bacterium | reverse complement strand
TACTGCAGACCGCCGGCCTCGGACTTTTCAGCGAGAGCGGCCTGCTCAGCCAGCAGCTCGTCCACAACGCCCTGCTGCTTTTCAACTTTGGCCTGCTGCTTATCGATATCCTTCTGGGCCTTGCCCTGATCGATATAGCGCTGAAGCTTCGCCTGCTCGCTTTCCAGGCGGCCGGTATGCTTGTCAATATCCGCCTGCAGCGCAGCCGCAGAATTATCCTTGAACGTTGCAACCGGGGTAAACATGAGACCCGCCGTCACGATCAGCAGAAGAGCACAAATGATTCTTGTCATTTTGGTCATTTTCAGGCCCTCCTCTTCTTCGGCGCCGCATCGCGATCACGCATGAGCAGTGCAAGGATCAGCGAACAGATCACGATAATGATGAACAGCACGACCGAAGCGGCGCTGGCAACATTGAAGTTGTTCGGCGTCTCGAAGCCCTGCTGATAAATGAAGCGGGCAACGGTATTGGTCGTGTAGTTCGGGTTGCCCTGGGTCATCAGGTGCGGAATATCGAACATGGTCAGACCGCCGACGAGGGAAGTGACCAGATTATACAAAAGAATGGGCTTGATCAGCGGCATCGTGATCTTCCAGAACACCTGTCTGGAAGTACAACCGTCCACCAGCGCCGCCTCGAAGAGGACGGGGTTGATGCCCAGCATGCCGGCGATCATGATGATCATTGTATTGCCATACCACATCCACCACTGAATCAGCGATACCAGACCGCGGGACGCAGCTGTGGAGCGGAAAAACTCGATCGGAGAAGAGATCAGGCCGAACTGCTGCAGCAGCGTGTTGATCGGCGCGATCGGGAAATTGAACAGGGAGAAGAAGAGCATGGCGATCGTCGCAGCGGTGATGATATTCGGCATAAAGATCATCACCTTGAAAGCGCCCTGGAAGCGAAGCTTGAGGTGCGTATCCGTGAACCAGCTTGCCAGGATCAGTGCCAGACCAATCTGCGGAATGAAGTTAAACAGCCACATGATGACCGTGTTGCCAAAGGCCTGCCAGAAGAATCTGGAGACGTCGCTGCCCACGGTAAAGAGCTTGACGAAGCTGTCAAAGCCTACGATTGAGTTATCCAGAACCTTGCTCCAGCCTGCGGCGTCCGTCAGCGATGTACGGAACGTAAAGAAAATCGGATAGAGCTGGAAAATCAGGAACGTGATGAAAAACGGGGCTACAAAGAAGTAGCCGTATTTGTCATAGTTGATGGATTTGCGTTTTTTGGATCTACCCAGCATATGTCCACCCCTTTGTCTGAGAATCTCACCCCGGTCGGGGCGGAACGGCGCGCTGCCAAAGAGAAAATGAAAGGGGCTGCCTCTGCCCCAATCTCGTTGCAAGAGGCAGCCCCTATTGGATCAAATCAAGCTGCGATTCAGTTGTTTGATGTCAGATCACTCAACGATCAGATCCGGGAACTGAGCCTTAACCTGCGCCTTGAATTCGGCGATCGCGGCGTCGAGCTCAACCTCGCCCTTGGAGTACGGCGTGGTGACATAGTCGCTCCACAGGGAGTTCATCTTCTCGTCGTAGTCGGTCATGATCGCGCCGTTGGCCAGGTTAGCAGCCTCGGAGAAGATCGCATAGTGATCCTGGCCGCCCAGGAACGGGTTCGGGGTGCCGCCTTCGGCGAGGATCTTCTCAACAACAGCGTTGGAGCCGACGAAGTCGCCGGAGTCCTTCGCATAGGTGTACAGGAACTCTTCGCTCATGGTGAAGAACAGGATGAAGTCCTTCACAGCAGCCTTGGTAGCTTCGTCCATCTGAGCAACCTTGGCCTCATTCGCGCCGATCCAGGTGCCGCCCCAGCTGTAGCCGACCGGGCCAGCGACCATGCGCCAGTCACCATAGGTACCGCCGTCCGCTTCGCAGGCAGCCTTCATCTGCTCGTCGTTCATGGTGTCGTTGGTGGTCAGGCCGCAGTTCGGCTTGAGGGTGTAGTGCAGGCCCCAGGTCGGGAGCAGGAAGCACAGGGTGGTGTCGGTCTTCATGCCGTTGAACCAGGCCTCGGACCAGGCAGTGCCCTTATTGGACAGATCGTCTTCCTCGAGAACCTTGCACAGATCGAGGTAGTCGTAGAGGATCGGGTCGATGACGAGCTTGCCGTCGACAACCCAGCCCTGCTCACGGCCGTAGTTGTAAGCGTTCCAGATGTCGCCAGCGCCGACGACCATCTTCACAGCGCCTTCAGAAGCTTCGTTCAGCTCGGCGGCAGTCTCCATGAAGAGATCCCAGTCAGCAACCTTCTCCTGCATTTCTTCCGGAGAGGTGACGCCGAGGTACTTCTCAGCCAGGGAAGCGCGATACATGAGCGCGCCCGGGGTGGCCTGCCAGGAGAGACCCTTCAGCTGGCCGTTGATGTTGCTGGTACCGATCTGCTTCATGACCGGGATCGCAGCAGCAACTTCTTCCTCAGTGATGCCGACGGTGCCCATGAGGTCAGCGGTCACGTCGCTGTTGACATACTTCTTAACGAAAGCAGCCTCGAGGGTGAAGATGTCAGGCGCTTCTTCGCCAGCGGCGTCAGCAGCCATGATGGTGTCAACCTTAGAGGTGTACTCACCGCCGTCGGTCGGATAGATGGTGTACTTGATCTCTACGTTCGGATGGGACGGGAGATAGTACTCATTGATCATGCCTTCAAGCTCGTTGGTGAAGGACCACACGTTCAGCGTGATCTTCTCCTCTGCGACAGCGCCGACCACGCACAGCAGCATGGCAAGAGCCAGGACCAGGGATACGATCTTCTTCATAGGGGAACCTCCTTTTTATTCTGCGGCGAACCGCTGGGTTTACCCGCAAAGCGTCGGTTTGCGGGATGGAGTTAAACGTTTAACTCCTAAGTTTGGTAACATTATATCATAACCAGACGATTAGTCAAGGCGTTTAGGTACATTCTACAGAAATTTAACATTTTCATTTTCATCAAAATAGAATTTGAATCTAAATTAATAACATCCATTGATCGAACCCACCAAATATTCATCAGACATCATATGACTTATCCTTCCCCCTGCCGCCAATTCCATCTGCTGCATAATAAAAGCCGGGATGCCCAATCGCAGTCCCGGCGCAAAAATCACGGCTGAAGAAAAAAAGAAGATAGAAAAAACCGGTATCCGAAGATACCGGTCATGGTGCAC
>JAFXFR010000087.1 GCA_017513475.1 Clostridia bacterium | reverse complement strand
TTCCACCGGCACGGCACCGGCCAGCAACGCCCGATCTACACCGGGCCCGTTGTCCAAGTCAGCCGCCATGCCCGCCAGATCAGCGATGAGCTCGGAAAAGCCTGTCAACTCAACGGCCATAATCCACCTCCTCAAACCATACCCATGTCCACTGCACCGTGTAGGTCTTGGTAGGCGGGTCATACGCGGGGTGATTGTAGCCCTTGTCCGACTCCTCCAGCATGCCGAAGCCGTAGCCGAACATCGCCTCCCTAATGGTCTCCGCCATCTCGGAAGGATCGAAGTCGCTCCACAGATTCAGATACACATAGGTGCGCAGGGCGCGGACATGATCGTCGTAATGCTCCGCTTCCGTGGTGGTGGAAGAATACACGACGTATTGAGTCGCTGGGTTCTGGTTCTCCGTCGTCGCCCGCCAGATACCGGCCATGACCGGGATGCCGATGTTGGCGAGGGCTTCCTGTACCTGTCTCATCCGCTCACACCCTTTGCGATGCTGGCCTTCAGCCCGAGATAGTTCCGGGCGAAGCCGTACTCGCCGAGCGTGGAAATGTCCCACTTCTCTCCCTGAAAACGCACCCACATACCAGGCTTCACGTCGCTGCGCCAGCGGATGGTAAAGTTGACCACAGCCTCGGTGTTCATGACGTCGGCAGAGCGGTAATGCTGGTTACCGGCATCCGTCGCGGATGCCCACACGCGGCAGAGCACCACATCCTCGGGCTCGGGATAGCCGTTGGCGTTCACGGTGTTCTTCGTATACCCGATCTCCACCAGATGCTTCAGATCCCCCGGATGTGGATTGCCTTCAAAGTTCTTGTATCCCCGCAAGCGCATCACCTCCGTCAGAACATCTTTTCAGGGTCGCGGTATGGGTACAGCAGGCTGTCAAAGGCCATTCGCGTGGCCTTGTATGTGGTCATGTCGGGAATATCCCGGTTCTCGTAGTAGAAGCTGGTCATGAGGATGACGGCGAGGCGAACGGGCTCCGGTACGTCCGGCACATGGCCTTCTTCGTCGGGTTCAGGCTCAAACTGTACCCGGCAGTAGTCCTCCGCAGCCGTCTGCGCCTGCGCGATCAGCCCGGCGATATACTCGTCCTCCTCATCGTGCTGGATGCGCAGATGAGTTTTTACCTCATCAACGGTGACGATCATTATCCATCACCGCCCCCGTCCGCAGGTGCGGAAGCCATGAGCCCGGCAGTGCGCAGCGCCGCCAGCAGATTGTTGTAATCCTGCCGCAGCGCGGTTACGGTGGACGCCTCGCTGTCGGGCAACGCGGGCAGCTGTGCCACACCGCCTCCTGCGGGCAGGTCGAACAAGCCGTCCGCGCCCTCTACGCTTGCGCCGGGCAGGAAGGTCAGCCGCCCGCCGATGACGAGCTCGCTGCCGCCGTGGGCAAAATAGTTTCTGGTATTGTGAGCATCAGACATGAAAAACACCTCCAATGGAAGCGGGAGCCGCCATTAAGCAGGCAGCTCCCATGTGAGAACGATCAAGCGCCCTTGACCGCCAGGCACTTCATGGCCTCGGGCAGCACCAGTCGGCCATCCACACGCTGAGTGGCGCGGAAGCCGACCTGACCGGTGACGGCGAACAGCTCGTTCAGGCGCTGGAAAGAACGGCCCTGACGGTCAGCGATCCAGTAGGACTTGAAGTCGCCGAACAGGATGGCCTTATTGCCCGCAGCCACCTCCGGCATGTAGGGAGAGGTCACGATGCGGTAGTTCAGCAGCATGTCGGGCTGGCCTTCCTTCAGGCCCGGCTGCCACAGGTACTGGCCTTCGATGCTCTTGAGCTTCCGGATGGCCTTGATGGTGCTGTCGTTCATCAATAAGGTGGCCTTCTTGCGGTACACGCTCTTAATAGAATGCACCAGGTCAATGATCTCATCGGCAGCGATGGTGTTTCCGGCAGTGGTCACGCCGGTGCCCGCGCCGTTGGTGGCGTGGAGCAGGCCGGTGGGCTTGCCAGTGCCGTCGCCGTTGATGAAGGCATCCTCCTCGGCTGCGCCGATGCGGCGGGCGAACTCGGCGGCAATGTAGCTCTCGATGTTGAACACGGAGTCCTGGAGCAGCTCGTCGGACACCTTGATCATCGTGGCCACTTTGTGAGCGCCGATGGTGATCTGGCCGAAGACGTCGTCGCTCTCGGGGATCGCGCCTTCCTCATCCACCCAAGAGGCGGTGCCGTGGGACGCCACGACAGGGATCTTCCGGTCGCCGGAGCTGGTCTGGATGATGGTGCACAGGGAGCGGAGCACATTCTCCTCCTCCAGCGCCTGCACCAGGGTGCTCTCGTATTCGTCGGGCACAAGGTACCCACCTTCAGAGTCGGTGCCGATCTGCAGCGCGTTCATCACGCTGGGCGCGGCGGTGCGGTTGCGGATCATGCCCCAGAAGGCGCTGCGGTACTCGTCAGAAGCGCGACCCTGCTTCTGGTTGGTAGCGGCGGTGGGCCGGGAGACCAGCGGGGAAGCGGTAGGCTGGTCCAGCTCACGGTCGATGATCGCCTGACGCTCCAGACGCTCGATCTCCTTGCCCAGGGCAACCACGTCCGCCTCCATCTTCTCGTAGGTGGCGTTGTCCTCGGCGGAGATCATGCCGTCCTCGCCGCGATGGCTGTCCAGGAAAGCCTTGGTTTCATTCCACAGGGTAGCGCGCTTTTCGCGCAGAGCGAGAATCTTATTCATAGCGATATCCTCCATTTCATCATTTCAAAAGCGCCAGACGCTTTTCCAGGTCTGCCGCCTTCACTCGGTTGTCGGGTTCGGCTCCAGGGATGTTGGGTTCGGGCTCCGGCTCGACCGGCGCAGGCTTGGGCATCGACGCGATTACCCGGTTCATCAGGCAGGCGTCCGCTGTCCTGCGGGCAAAAGAAAAGCCCGACACATCGTCGGGTTTGCCGTCGCCGGTACCGGTGTAGAGCACCTCGTCGCAGAAGCCCAGCTCCTTCGCCTTCAGGGCGTTCATCCAGGTTTCGCTGTCCATGAGGTGCGACAGCTTCGTCCTGCTGAGACCGGTCTTGATCTCGTAGGCGTTGATGATGCTCTCCTTCACCTCGTCCAGCAGCTGGATGGCCTTGCGCATCTCGTCGCTGTCGCCCATGGCGCAGGTGAAGGGATTGTGGATCATCATCATGCTGGTGGGGCTCATGCACACCTTCGTGCCCGCCATGGCGATCACGCTGGCTGCGCTCGCCGCCATGCCGTCGATCTGCACGATGATATCGTGGGGATAGTCCATGAGCATCGTGTAGATCTGACTGGCCGCGATGCAGTCGCCGCCGGGCGAATTGATGTGCAGGAGGATCGGGCCGTTGCCCGCGAAGAGCTCCTCCTTGAACATGGCAGGCGTCACTTCATCGGAGAACCAGCTCTCCTCTGCGATGACGCCCTCCAGGAACAGGGTGCGGGTCTCGTCCGCGTTTTTGGCCCAGTTCCAGAAATGGCGCATAGGCTTAACCTCCTTTGCGATTGTTGGTTTGGGTTGTATGTGTGCTGCGCGTGGCGTCCTCCGCCCGCGCCTGCATGGCGGTGGTGATTGGAATCATGTTCCCGTTCACGAGCAGGGCATCGCCTCCATCCTCTGCGGGGATGGGATTCTGGTTCTCCAGGGCGCGGATGTCGTTGGCGCTCATCCATCCGTTCTGACGGGCGATGGCATAGCCCTCCATCCTGCTCTTGTAGTCGCCGCGCATCAGGCCGTCGATATTGAACTGGACATAATAAACGCCCTTCTCACGGTCTGTGAAAAGAGCGCGGTTCATGCTCTGCTCAATACGCACCAGCCAAGGACGGATGGTGTGAACGGCGAAGTCGATGGATTGATGCTCGATGTTGGAGAACG
>JAFXFR010000086.1 GCA_017513475.1 Clostridia bacterium | reverse complement strand
TGACCGAGACCGAATATGGTCAGGGCATCTACGCTCAGCTCGAGCAGCGCGGCTGGAAGGTGCTGGCCAACGCCTACAACGGCACCCGCCAGACGACCTCCAACAAGAAGATCGAGTCCATCGAAGACATGGCCGGCCTGAAGCTGCGCGTGCCGAACGCCGAGGCCAACCTGGCGTTCGCCAAGTACTCCGGCGCTGCCGCCACCCCGATGGCGTTCGCCGAGGTCTACCTCTCTCTGAAGACCAACGCTGTTGATGGCCAGGAGAACCCGCTGTCCACCATCGATGCGCAGAAGTTCTACGAGGTTCAGCCGTACTGCGCGCTGACCGGCCACATCATCAACGACAACAACTACATCATCAGCAAGTTCGTGTATGACAAGCTGTCCCCGGCGCAGCAGGAAGCCATCACCAAGGCGACCGTCGAGGCTGCTGAGTTCCACACCAACACCTTCAAGGCTGACGAAGAGGCCCTGCTCGCCAAGTTTGCTGAGAATGGCATGACCATCACCACGCCGGATAAGGCTCCGTTCCGAGCTGCCTGCGCTCCGATGTACGATGAGTACGTCAAGGAGTTCGGCGATGCGGCTGTCAAGGCGATCGAAGAAGCCAGAAAGTAATCTTGAATGAATAAGGGATCTGAACAGGATCCCTTATTTTCCTACATTCCGGATTTAGGAGTGAATCAAGTTATGAAGAAGTTCTCTATCAAGACGCCTGCTGATGCAGTTCACGCGCTTGAAAAGGCAGAACAGTTTGTGGCCGTTGTGCTCTTCAACATCATTCTGTTCTCCCTCTTCTGGCAGGCGTTCACCAGAAAGATCGGCTCTCCCGCCTCCTGGACGGATGAGACCAGCCGTCTTCTGTTTGTCTGGATGGGCGTCCTCGGCTGCCACCTCGCGCAGCGCGAGAACATCCATGTCCGCATCGACGCGATTCTGCTGTCGCTGCCCAAGAAGGTTCAGCTGGTCATTGAAGTGGCGATCAACGTTGTGATGATCGGCCTGCTGTCCTGGATTTTCTACCACACCTTCTCCATCGTGGCGCGCAAGTCCTACATGCCGCTGGTCACGCTGGGCATTTCTGAAAGCTGGCTGTATGGCGCCATGTTCCTGTGGACTGCGCTGACTGTCTTTGAAATGATCGCGCAGATCATCAACGTCGTCAAGAACGGCGAGGTTGTCCGCGCGTGGGTCATCGAAGACGTCAAGAACGATTTCTACGACATCAAGGAGGAACCATAATATGAATATGGCATTGACATTTGTGTTGTGGTTTGTCCTGATCATGGTCGGAACGCATGTGGGCTACGCCCTGATCATGTCTTCCATCTTCTTCTTCGTGATCTCTGACAGCCTGAATCTGCTGCCGTTCGCGCTGGAACAGATGTTCAACGGCGTGAACAGCCAGACGCTGCTGGCGGTTCCCTTCTTTGTTCTGGCCGGCAACCTGATGAACGGCGGCGGCGTCACCACCCGCATCTTTGACTTCGCCGCGTCCATGATCGGCCACAAGAAGGGCGGTCTTGCGCACGTGAACGTGCTGGCCTCCCTGATCTTCTCCGGCATGTCCGGCTCTGCGCTCGCCGATGCGGGCGGCCTGGGCCAGCTGGAAATCAAGAGCATGAAGGACGCCGGCTTTGACGAGGGCTTCGCGGGCGGCATCACCGCTGCCAGCTGCATCATCGGCCCGCTGGTTCCCCCGTCCACGCCGCTGATCATTTATGCCGTTCTGTCCAACCAGAGCGTTGAGAAGCTGTTCATGGCCGGCTTCCTGCCGGGCCTGCTGACCACGCTCGCGCTGATGGCCATGTGTGCCTTCCTGGCGCACAAGAGGAATTACCCCTCTGAGCCGAAGAGAAGCTGGGGTTACCGGCTGAACTCTTTCAAGAAGAGCTTCTGGGCGCTGCTGACTCCCGTCATCATCCTGGTGGGCATCTTTACCGGCTACCTGACGCCGACCGAGGCTGCCGTGGCCGCCGCGCTGTACACGATGGTACTGGGCTTCTTCGTCTATAAGGAGCTGAACCTGAAGAGCTTCTTCAAGATCTGTCTGGATTCCATCAAGACCAGCGGCACCATCGTGCTGATGATTCTGGGCGTTACGCTGTTCCAGTTCGTGATTTCCCGCGAGCAGATGCCGCAGGCGATCGCGACCTTCTTCACCAGCTTCGTCGATTCCAAGTTCATGCTGCTGCTGATGATCAACATCGTCCTGCTGATCCTGGGCACCTGTATCGACGCGCTGCCGCTGCAGATGATCCTGGTTCCGATCCTGCTGCCGGCCGTTCTGGCTTACGGCATCAACCCGATCCACTTCGGCGTTGTCGTGATCTTCAACCTGATGATCGGCATCCTGACCCCGCCGATGGGCACGGCGCTCTTCGTTGTTGCACGCGTGGGCAATATGAAGTTCAAGACGCTGGTCAAGGGCATCATTCCGTTCCTCATTCCGCTGCTCATTACGCCGATTCTCCTGAACGCCTTCCCGCAGATTACCCTGCTGGTTCCGACACTTCTCACCGGCAGCGTATAATCGTCTGCAGTCAAAGCATTCCCCGTCCCGCTCTCCTTTTTCGGAGAGCGGGATTTTTCTGTATAATTGAGCCATTCTGCCGTCATATCGGGTTTCAGCCGCCATACATCAGATTCAGCGAATACGGTAAGGAAGACGATTGATCAGAATACCCACGCCAAGATGCTGGCGCTTGCGATATGCATATGCGCTTCCAATGAATACTGTCCATGCAAAAAGAACTCACCAGGCATTTCTGCTTGGTGAGTTTGCATCTGCCCGATAAGCAGTTTAGTGCCGCCGGCGTGCAGGCCGCGGATGCAGGTGGTATCCAGTCGGGCTATCGCTGCCTTGCCGTTTTTGCTCAGTTCTTCGGATGAGAAGCCTCCGACAAAGTGCGTCTCTGTATGCCGGTACTGCATATAGGTTTCACCCAGACGGTGCAGTCCGGCATTGACAGCTTTGAGCTTCTCATACTGCTCTGTCTTGTTGCCCTGTCGGTCCAGCACATGATTGTGCCACCAGCCCGCGCAGTCGCATGCCCAGATGATCGTCTGCGCGCCGAAGGCCAGCGCGCAGCCCGCCTGGAAGCGGAGCTGTTCCTCAGAAATGAACACCTCCGGCTGATTGGAGTTTACCTGCAGCACCATCCACATCTCTCTGCCCGTCTTGCGGCATGCGTCCGATACGACCGTCAGACTCTCGTACAAGCCGGGCAGGTCGGCGGAATACAGATAGTAATCGAAGCAGATGTATGGCGTGTTGACGCTGCGGACATAGCGGTCGATGTAATTCTGATAGCTGTTTGTGCCAAGCTGCGCGGCGATTTCCTGCGGCGTGTTGCTTCCCTTGACCGCATAGCTAGGGTAGATGTTCAGGTATGGGAGTTTTCCAGGGAACCGCTT
>JAFXFR010000085.1 GCA_017513475.1 Clostridia bacterium | reverse complement strand
TTGCAATCTCGTTGCCCTTTTTGCCGTCCTTCAGCATCCGTATGATTGTTTTGCGGAGGTCGTGCTGCCCTTTGGATCCGATGTTCAGAGCATCGGATTTCAGCTCGTTTTCCACGGAATCATTATACCATAAACGATTGTACTTTTCAAGCTTTTATTGGTAAGTCAATAGAATTCTCCCCCCTCCCCCTCAACACTGTGCGCCTTCAGCCACCTGTTCATCAGCCACAGCGCGAACGCCGCGCCGCAGGCCTCGCCCACGGGCAGGGCCGCCGCCAGGCCCACCTCGCCGAAGAGGCGGTCGAGCAAGAACATCAGCGGAATGTAGAACACCAGCTCACGCACGAAAGCATGCAGCAGGGTCCCCTTGCCGTTGCCCATGGCCTGCATGCTGTATGAGGTGGAGTAGTTGATGAACTGCACCGGCGAGGCCAGGCAGCGTATCCTCAGGAACAGCGCCGCGTAGCCCACGGTGGCCACGGCGGTGGCGGTGTCCCCCGCGCTGGTGCTGAGAAACGCGCCGGCCGCCTTGTCGGCGAAGATCTCAAAGAAAATCATGCAGATGAAGGAAATGACCAGTCCGCTGAACCGGGCCGTTCGCATGACCTCCTTCATCCGCCTGTGGTTGCCCGAGGCAAAGTTGAAGGCCACGATGGGCAGCATGCCCTGGCAGATGCCGATGTTCACGGCATTGGGCACCCGCTCCACCTTCATGACGATGCCCATGCCCGCCAGCACCAAATCGTTGTGGGCGGCGGCGATGATATTCACGCAGATATTGGCCAGGTCAAACAGGCCGGTGAGGATCGCGGAGGGCACACCCACGGCGAACAGCGCCCGGCGGTTTCCCCGATCCAGCGCAAGGGCCTCCCGGAGGCTGAAGCTCATGGGTGCTTCCCGCGTGGCCCTTGCGTAAGCCCATATTAGATAGACGCAGCCGAGCAGATTGGAAAGCGCCGTGGCAATGGCCGCGCCGGTGACCTCCTGGCCCCGGGGCAGCAGCACGAACATGAACAGCGGGTCCAGGGCACAGTTGAGTATGCCGCCCATGCTCAGGCCCGCGCTGGCCTGGCTGGAAAAGCCGGCGTTGCGCAGCAGGTGGGCCAGGGTCAGGGAGAGTATGCTGGGCAGGCTGCCCAGGACGATGACGATCAGGGCATAGCTCCGTGCGTAATCGATGGTGGCCTCGGACGCCCCCAGGAAACGGAGGATCGGATCGAGGAACAGGCCGATCAGCGCCGAGTACACCAGCGCCAGCGCCGTCGCCGCGTAAACGCTGAAGGCGCTGACCTGCCGGGCCTCCTTCGGCGCGCCCGCGCCCATGCGGCGGGCCACGAGACTGCCGCCGCCGATGCCGAACAGGTTGGACAGGGCCACGTTCATCATCACCATTGTCAGCGTTACGGTGGTGGCGGCCATCATGTAGGAATTGCCGGTACGGCCGATGAAGAAGGCATCCACCATGTTGTAGATGAGATTGATCATCTGGCTGATGATGGTGGGTATGGCCAGCGTCATCAGCGCCTTCGGCGCCGGCGTTTCAGCAAACAGCGTTCGCTTGTCGATATTGTTTTTCATTTGGCATGCCCCTTGTATTGGTTTGGCAAAGATCCTTCACTTCGCTCAGGGTGACGGTCGACGCAATCGTGTCATCCTGAGCAAAGCGAAGGATCTGCGCCTGTCATCCGGATGGGCGCAATAATCGTTACTTCGCGTGTTGCTTCACAGATAAATCCTCCGCACTCAGTAGACACTGTGTGCGGAGGATTTGATTTGGGTATGATCAACCCTGCTTCTGCTTGTGCTTGGGATTCTCGCAGATGACCATGACGCGGCCCTTGCGCTTGATGATCTTGCACTTCTCGCAGATGGGCTTTACGGAAGGTCTCACTTTCATGATGACAGTACCTCCTATCTTCATCGGATCGCGCCAGCCGTTCAACCGTGCGGCTGAAACGATCTGACAGGAATATTGCTCAGCTCTTCGAGCGCCAGGTGATGCGACCGCGGGTCAGATCATAGGGCGATAGCTCTATGGTAACCTTGTCGCCGGGATAGATGCGAATGTAGTTCATGCGCATTTTGCCGGAGACATGGGCCAGTATCTTGTGCCCGTTGGGCAGCTGAACCTCAAACATGGCGTTGGGAAAGGCTTCCGTGACAACGCCTTCAACTTCGATAACATCAGACTTGGACAAGCTTTTCCTCCTCCTCGCTCAACCAGGTGCGCAATTCATGATCCTCTACCGGCTTTGCCTGTGAAAGCCGATCCCGCAGCTCGGTCACCACCCGCCCGGTGGGCTTGAGGTGCTTGCGCCGCTTTTTCTTCTGTCGATCCATCTTTCTCAGGGCGCCGTTGGCGACCATCACGAAATCATCATCCACCACGCCGACGACCAGGAAGGGTCTCCCCCGGTCCCGGCCGGCCTTCGAGATGACCACGCTGCCAATTTCAATCGGCCATGCGTTCATCATTTCAGGACCTCCGACACCTTTTTCCCGGGCCAGGAGAGGATCTCCGGCTCGCCGTCGGTGATCAGCAGCGTGTGCTCGTAATGGGAGCAGGGCCTGCCGTCACGGGTGACGATGGTCCAACCGTCGTCCTCCTGGTACACCTTCCAGGTGCCCATGGCGATCATCGGTTCGATGGTGATGGTCATGCCCGCCTGCAGCCTGACGCCGCGTCCGGGCCGCCCGTAGTTGGGCACATTGGGATCCTCGTGCATCTCGGTGCCGATGCCATGGCCGCACAGGTCGCGGATCACGCCGTAGCCGTGGGCCTCGGCATAAGTCTGCACCGCGTTGCCGATGTCGCCCAGGTGATTGCCGGCCACCGCTTGACGCGCGCCCAGCCAGAAGCAGTATTCCGTCGCGTCCACCAGCTTTTGGGCTTCGTCATTGCCGCCGCCCACCACCACTGAAAAGGCGCTGTCGGACTGCCAGCCGTCCAATATGCAGGTGCAATCGACGCTCAGCAGCTGCCCCTTGCGGAGCTTGTTTCGGTTGGGAAAGCCGTGAACCACCTGATCGTCAACAGAAGCACAGATGGAAGCGGGAAAGCCGTTGTAGCCCTTGGAGGAAGGGATTCCCCCGCCGGCGCGGATCAGCCTTTCGGCCATCTGATCCAGGTGATGGGTAGTGACACCCGGCTCGATCTCCCTGCGCAGGGCCTCCAGCACTTCGTGCAGCAGAGCGCCCGCGTTGCGCATTTTCTCTATCTGTGATTCGTTCTTGATCGTGATCATGTTTGTCTTACTCCAGTGTCGCGAGGATGGCCTTGAAGACATCCTCCAGCTGGCCGTCGCCGTTGACCGTGCGCAGCTTGCCCAGGCCCTTGTAATAGCCGATCAGCGGCTCGGTCTGCTCGTGGTAGGCCTTCAGCCGGGTATCGATCGTCTCGGGCTTGTCATCGTTGCGCTGGTACAGCTCGCCGCCGCAGACGGGGCAAACCTTTTCGTCGTCCAGCTTGGAAATGTGGAAGGTGCCCTGGCACTTGCCACAGATCCGCCGCCCGGTCAGGCGGCCCATAAGCCGCTCATCGGGCACGTCGATATCCACTACGGCGTCCGGCGCGCTGATGTCATCCAGCGCAATCGCCTGTTCCACCGTGCGGGGAAAACCATCCAGCAGGTAACCCGGCTTGCAATCGTCCATGCTCAGGCGTTCCTTCACCATCGCGATGGTCACGCTGTCGGGAACCAGTTCACCGGCGTCGATGTACCGCTTGGCCTCCAGACCCGTGGGGGTCTGGTTTTGGATGGCCGAGCGGAACATGTCACCCGTGGAGATGTGCGGTACGCCCAAATGCGCGCTCACACCGGCTGCCTGTGTGCCCTTGCCCGCTCCGGGAGGGCCCAGAAAGATCAGTTTCATATGGTTTCCTCCGAGGGATTAGTTCAGGAATCCCTTGTAGTGACGCATCAGCATCTGGCTTTCCAGCTCGCGCATGGTCTCCATCGCGACGGAAACGGCGATCAGCAGGGAAGATGCCGCGAAGGGCAGGCTGACACCGGCAATCGCGTAGATGATCATGGGGATGACGGCCAGGATCGCCAGATAGATCGCGCCGAACATGGTGATGCGGTGCGTAATCTTCTTGATGTAGTCGCTGGTGGGCTTGCCCTGGCGAATGCCGGGGATCATACCGCCGTTATTCTGGATGTTCTTGGCAATCTCAACGGGATTGAAGGAAATCTCAGAATAGAAGAAGGTGAACCCGAAGATCATCAGGGCGAAGATCACCTGATAGAGCAGGTGGGTGGAACTGACGTGGGTCGTCCACCACTGGTTCGCCGCGGAGTTCGGGAAGAACGCGAGGATCGTGGCCGGGAACTGCATGATCGCGTTGGCGAAGATCAGCGGCAGCACGCCGGAGGCGTTCAGCTTCAGGGGAATGTGGGTGCTCTGGCCGCCGTACATCTTGCGACCGACCATGCGCTTGGCATACTGGATGCGGATGCGGCGCTCGGCCAGGTCCACCAGCACGATGCCCACCACCAGGATGATGAACACCACCACGGAAGCGATGACCGCGGGGATGCTGACGGCTTCGGGATGGGTAAAGATGTTGACGATGTTGGTGCCCACGCTGCGGGCCAGGTTGGAGATGATGCCGGCGAAGATCAGCAGCGAGATGCCGTTGCCGATGCCGTTCTCGGTGATGCGCTCGCCCATCCACATGGCAATCGCGGTGCCGGCGGCCAGGCAGAAGCCGATGGTCAGCAGGCCCAGGAAGCCGTTGGTGGCGTTGGCGTGCAGGCCGATGGTCAGCGCGATGGCCTGGATGAAGCCGAGGCCCACGGTGACGTAACGGGTGATCTGGGCGATCTTCTTGCGGCCCTCTTCACCCTCCTTCTGCATCTCCTCAAGCTTCGGGATCGCCACGCACAGCAGCTGCATGATAATGCTCGCGTTGATGTACGGGGTGATGCCCATGGCCATGATGGTGTAGTTGGACAGGTCGGAGCCGGTCATCGAATTGATGAAGCCCAGCAGGCTGTAGCGCTCCAGCGCCGAAGCGATCAGGCTGGTGTTGACGCCCGGGGTGGGCACGTAGCACAGCAGCCTGTAGATCAGCAGCATGCCCAGCGTGTACAGGATCTTCTTGCGAAGGTCCGCGATCTTCCAAGCGTTCTTCAATGTCTCGAGCATATCAGAACACCTCTACTTTCCCGCCTGCCGCCTCGATCTTTTCCTTCGCGCTCTCGGTGAACTTCGTCGCCTTGACCGTGAGTTTTTTAGTGATTTCACCATTGCCGAGGATCTTCACGCCGTCCTGAACGTTCTTCAGGATGCCGGATTCCACCAGCTCGACGGGGGTAACGGTAGCGCCGTCCTCAAAGATGTTGAGGCGCTCGACGTTGACGGTTGCGTATTCCACGCGCCACTTGTTCGTGAAGCCACGCTTGGGCAGGCGCATGGTCAGAGGCATCTGGCCACCCTCGAATCCGGGCCGCTTGCCGCCGCCGGAACGGGCCTTCGCGCCCTTGTGGCCTTTGCCGGAGGTCTTGCCCAGACCGGAACCCGTGCCGCGCCCAAGGCGCTTCGGGGCCGTGGTAGCGCCCACGGCGGGTTTGAGATCATGAAGTTTCATGGTAACCAGACCTCCTTATTCTGCAATCTCTTCGACCTTAACCATATGCTTGACCTTGAAGATCATGCCACGGATGGCCGGGTTGTCTTCCTTCACGACGGTGTGGCCGATGTGATGGAGGCCCAGCGCCTTGATCGTGGCGATCTGATCCTTCAGGCACGCGATGGTGGACTTGGTCTGCGTAATCTTAAGCTTCATTTCGTTGTACCCCCTTAACCGAGCAGCTCTTCGACGGTCTTGCCGCGCATGGCCGCAACCTGTTCGGCGCTGCGAAGCTGCTTGAGTCCTGCCAGGGTGGCGCGAACCATGTTGATCTTGTTGTTGGAGCCGATGCTCTTGGTCACGATGTCCTTGATGCCGGCGGCCTCCAGGACGGCGCGGACCGGGCCGCCGGCGATAACGCCGGTGCCTTCGGGCGCGGGCAGCATCTTCACGCGGCCGGTGCCGAACACGCCAACCACCTCATGGGGGATGGTGGTGCCGTTCAGGGGGATGGTGATCATGGACTTCTTGGCCTCCTCAAGGCCCTTGCGGATGGCCTCGGGAATTTCAACGGCCTTGCCCATGCCGCAGCCCACCGTGCCGGGATTTTCGGTGTCGCCCACCACCATCAGGGCAGAGAACCGCATGTTGCGTCCGCCCTTGACGGTCTTGGATACGCGGTTTACGGCAACCAGCTTTTCCAAATATCTGTTGTCTTCTTCTCTACGCTGCATTGCGTTGTACCCTCCTACTTAGAAGTCCAGACCGCCTTCGCGAGCGCCAGCTGCCAGCTCGGCCACGCGACCGGTGTAGATGTAGCCGCCGCGATCAAAGACGACTTCCTTGATGCCGGCCTTGACGGCGCGCTCAGCGATGATCTTGCCGACGATCTTGGCCTCGCCCTTCTTGTCGCACTCGGTCAGCTGGGAAGCGATATCCTTCTCCACGGTGCTGGCGGCGACCAGGGTGTTTCCGGCCACGTCGTCAATGATCTGAGCGTAGATGTGCTTGTTGCTGCGGAACACGCAAAGCCGGGGACGATCGGGCGTCCCGCTGATCTTTTTGCGTACGCGCTCATGACGGATCTTGCGAACCTCGTTGCGATCACGCTTATTAAACATTTGCGGTAACCTCCCTCATTACTTCTTACCGGCCTTGCCTTCCTTGTGACGGACGTATTCGCCCTCATAGCGAATGCCCTTGCCGTGATACGGCTCCGGCTTGCGGATGGCGCGAATGTCTGCGGCGATGGCGCCGACCAGCTGCTTGTCGATGCCCTTGACGGAAAAGTTCACGTTGCTCTTGTCAACGTCGAACTCGATGCCCGCGGGCGCGTCGACGATCACGGGATGGGAATAGCCCACGGCCACGGTCAGCTGGTTCTTGTTCCACTCAGCAATACGCCAGCCGACGCCTTCGATGTGCAGCTTCTTCTCGAATCCCTTGGTCACGCCGGTGACCATGTTGTTGATCAGGGACCGGTACAAACCATGCATCGAGCGGTGGGGCTTGCTGTCGGACGGACGGGACACGATGATTTCGGTGCCGACCTGTTCGACCTTGATATCCTTGTTAACCTTCTGACTCAGCTCGCCCAGGGGGCCCTTGACGGTCACGGTGTTGTCATCCGCGATGGTCACGGTCACGCCGGCGGGAACCTGAATCGGAAGTCTACCGATTCGACTCATTCTAGTGCACCTCCAAATTAATTACCAGATATAGGCCAGAACTTCGCCGCCGACACCCGCGTTGCGGGCTTCCTTGTCGGTCATCACGCCCTTGGACGTGGAGATGATTGCGATACCCAGGCCGCCCAGGACCTTCGGGATCTCGTCATTCTTAGCGTAGACGCGCAGTCCGGGCTTGGAGATGCGCTTGAGGCCCTTGATGACGGATTCCCTGCCCTGAACATACTTCAGAGCGATCTTGATCTGCCCCTGCAAGCCGTCATCCACATAGTCGACAGACTTGATGTAGCCTTCGTCCAGCAGAATCTTCGCGATGGCCTTCTTCATATTGGAAGCGGGCATCGTCACGCTGTCGTGTCTGGCAATCAGGCCATTGCGGATTCGGGTCAGCATATCCGCGATGGGGTCATTAATAACAGCCATTTTGTTACCTCCTTAAACTGCCGGATTACCAGCTTGCCTTGCGTACACCCGGGATCTGGCCCGCGTAGGCCAGCTCACGGAAGCAAATGCGGCACACGCCATACTTGCGCAGCACCGAATGGGGCCTGCCGCAGATGCGGCAGCGGGTGTAGGCGCGGGTGGAATACTTTGCGGGCCGGGCCTGCTTTATCTTCATGCTTGTCTTAGCCACGTTGAATTTCCTCCTTCAATCAAGCATTCTGGAACGGCATGCCCAGAAGGCGGAGCAGTTCCCGTGCTTCCTCGTCGGTCTTGGCGGTGGTGACGAAGATCATCTCCATGCCGCGGATCTTTTCAACCTTGTCGTACTCGATCTCGGGGAAAATCAGCTGCTCGCGAACGCCCAGGCTGTAATTGCCGCGGCCGTCGAAGGCCTTGGTGGAAACGCCACGGAAGTCGCGCACGCGGGGCAGCACGATGCTGACCAGCTTGTCGGTGAACTCATACATTCTGTCGCCGCGCAGGGTGACCTTGGCGCCAACGTTCATGCCGGCGCGCAGCTTGAAGTTTGCGATGGACTTCTTCGCCTTGGTCACCAGGGGCTTCTGGCCGGAAATGGTCGCCAGCTCGTTGACAGCCACCTCCAGGGCTTTGGCGTTGTCCTTGCAATCGCCCAGGCCCATGTTGATAACGATCTTCTCCAGGCGCGGAATTTCCATGACGTTCTTGTACTGGAAGTGCTGCTTCAGCGCCGGGGCCACTTCCGCGCGGTACTTATCCTTTAATCTTGCCACTGTGCTAATCCTCCCTTAACATCAGTTGTCGAAGACCGCTTTGCACTTCTTGCACACGCGGCGCTTGCGGCGAGAGGCCTTGCCCTCGCCATCGATGAACACATGGCCGATGCGGGTGGGCTTGCCACACTTGGGGCAGATCACCATCACGTTGGAGGCGTCGATGGCCGCTTCCTTCTCGATGATGCCGCCCGGCAGGCCCTGTCCACGGGGCTTCTGGTGCTTCTTGACCATGTTCATGCCTTCGACGATGATCCTGCCGGTTTCGGGGAAGACCTTCTGGACCTTGCCAGTGTTTTCCTTCTTGTTCTTGTCGGGGCCCGCGATGACCTTGACGGTATCGCCGACCTTTACCTTAAGCTTTGCTGCCATGGTAGCACCTCCATTAAAGCACTTCGGGCGCCAGCGAAACGATCTTCATATAATCCTTTTCGCGGAGCTCGCGAGCCACGGGCCCAAAGATGCGGGTGCCCCTGGGCTGCTTCTGTTCGTTGATGATGACGGCGGCATTGTCGTCGAAGCGGATATAGGTGCCGTCAGGACGACGATACTGCTTGCGCGTGCGGACGATAACGGCCTTCACGACCTCGCCCTTCTTCACGGCGCCGCCGGGATTGGCGGACTTCACGGAAGCGACGATCACATCGCCCACGCTGCCGGTGCGGCGGAAAGAGCCGCCCAGCACGCGGAAGCACATGATTTCCTTAGCGCCGGAGTTATCGGCTACCTTCAAACGAGTTTGAGGCTGAATCATATTTTTCTTCCTCCTTGCTTACTGTTAAAGCGGCTTACTTCGCCTTTTCGATGATCTCAACCAGGCGCCAGTGCTTGTCCTTGGACAGCGGGCGGGTCTCCATGATCTTCACGGTATCGCCGATGCCGCACTGGTTCTCTTCGTCATGAGCCTTGATCTTGTTGGTGCGGTTCATGATCTTGCCATACAGCGGATGCTTGACGCGGGTGCGGATCGCGACGACGATGGTCTTGTCCATCTTATCGGAAACAACCACGCCGATACGAGTTTTGCGCATGCCTCTTGCTTCAGCCATTTTCAGTTGCCTCCTTTCGCGTTATGCCTTGCCGGCCAGCTCGCGCTGACGGATGACGGTCTTCACCCTCGCGATGCTCTTCTTGCAGTCGCGGATGGCGGCGGTGTTCTGCAGCTGACCGGTTGCCAGCTGGAAGCGCAGGTTGAACAGCTCGCTCTTCTTGTCCTTCAGATCGGTGTCGAGCTCGGCCATGGTCTTGGCCTGGAGGGCCTTCAGTTCGTCCTTGGTTTTCACTGCTCTTCACCACCTATCTCAGTATTGGCCTCTTCCGTCACAACTTCCTTCTTGATGAACTTCGTCGTGATGGGCAGCTTGTGGGCGGCCAGGCGCAGAGCCTCGCGGGCCGTCTCTTCCGGGATACCGGCCATCTCAAACAGCACACGGCCGGGCTTGATGACGCTCACCCAGTACTCCGGAGCGCCCTTGCCGGAACCCATTCGGGTCTCAGCGGGCTTGGCAGTGATGGGCTTGTCGGGGAAAATCTTGATCCAGACCTGGCCGCCACGCTTGGTGCGACGGGTCATGGCCTGACGGGCAGCCTCTATCTGGTTGGAGGTCACCCAGCCGGGCTGGGTCGCCACGAGACCGTACTCGCCGTAGGCGATGAAGTTGCCTCGCTGGGCCTTACCCTTCATGCGACCGCGCTGCTGTTTGCGGTGCTTGACTCTCTTGGGCATCAGCATTGCTTAGTTGCCTCCTTCCTTGCGCTCGGGGCGATCCTGACGGCCCCTGCGCTCACCGCGGGGACCGCGGTCGTTCCTTCTCCTGTCGTTGCGGCCACCGAAGGGATTCTTCAGATCGGTGTAGCCCTGCAGAACCTTCTTGCCGTCCTTGGGCAGAATCTGTCCCTTGTAGATCCATACCTTGACGCCGATGCGGCCGTAGGTCGTCTTGGCCTCAGCGAAGCCATAGTCGATGTTGGCGCGCAGGGTCTGCAGCGGGATGGACCCCTCGTGATAGCCCTCGGAGCGCGCGATGTCCGCGCCGCCCAGACGGCCCGCAACGGCAGTCTTGATACCTTCGCGCCGGCAC
>JAFXFR010000084.1 GCA_017513475.1 Clostridia bacterium | reverse complement strand
GATGATGTTTCATCGCTACACGAGGAAGGGGATTCACACATGAGCATCCGCAACATCCGCAAGCGCGACGGCCGCGAGGTCGCCTTCGACCAGCAGAAGATCGAACAGGCGATCTTTGCCGCCTTCAAGGCCTCCGGCAGCGCCAAGGGCCACGAGACCAGCGCCATGCTGGCCCAGCAGGTCGTCAGTCAGATGGAGAATGACGAAAACATCTCCGGCACTCCCACCGTCGAGCAGGTGCAGGACACCGTCGAACGTGTGCTGATCGAGAAGGGCTTCGTCCGCAGCGCCAAGGCGTACATTCTCTACCGCGCCGAGCGCAACCGCATCCGCCAGATGAACACCCGCCTCATGCGCACCTTTGAGGACATTGTGTTCAAGGACGCCATCGACTCCGACATCAAGCGCGAGAACGCCAACATCAATGGCGACACCGCCATGGGCTCCATGCTCAAGTTCGGCTCCGAGGGCGCCAAGCAGTTCTACGAGACCTACGTCATGGATCCCCGCTTTGCCGAGGCGCACCGCGAGGGCGATATCCATATCCATGATATGGACTTCTACACCCTGACCACCACCTGCTGCCAGATCGAGCTGAAGACCCTGTTCCAGGGTGGCTTCTCCACCGGCCACGGCTACCTGCGCGAGCCCCAGGACATCACCTCCTACGCGGCCCTCGCCTGCATCGCCATCCAGGCCAACCAGAACGATCAGCACGGCGGCCAGGCCATCGTGGACTTCGATTACGGCATGGCCCCCGGCGTCAAGAAGACCTTCATCAAGCGCTACCGTCTGAACCTGGCCCGCGCGCTGGAGCTGATCCTGAACGACACCGAGGCTGACGTCCATGCAGCGGATATCATCTCCGCCCTGAAGGACAAGGATCTGGCTCCCACCCTGCAGGAGCAGCCCGAGAACCGCGCTGCCCTGAAGGAGCTGCTCGTCCGTATGGACATGGACGGCGATGTGGCTGACCGCATCATGGCCTTCGCCCAGCGCCGCTCCGAGCAGGAGACCGACAAGGCCACCTTCCAGGCCATGGAAGCCCTGGTGCACAACCTCAACACCATGAACTCCCGCGCCGGCGCGCAGGTGCCCTTCTCCTCCATCAACTACGGCACCGATACCTCCCCCGAGGGCCGCATGGTCATGAAGAATGTCCTGCTGGCCACCGAGGACGGTCTGGGCGGCGGCGAGACCCCCATCTTCCCCATCCAGATCTTCCGCGTGAAGGAAGGCATCAACTTCAACCCCGGCGATCCCAACTACGACCTGTACCGTCTGGCCATCAAGACCAGCGCCAAGCGCCTCTTCCCCAACTTCTCCTTCCTGGATGCGCCCTACAACCTCAAGTACTACAAGCCCGGCCATCCTGAGACCGAGATCGCCTACATGGGCTGCCGTACCCGCGTGATGGGCAACACCTACGACAAGACCCGCGAGACCGCTCCCCGCCGCGGCAACCTGAGCTTCACCTCCATCAACCTGCCCCGTATCGCCATCAAGTCCGGCGGCGATATCACCTGGTTCTTCGAGGAGCTGGAGCGCAAGATGCAGCTGGTGGTGGATCAGCTGGATGAGCGCTTCGCCATCATCAGCAAGAAGAAGGTCCGCAACTTCCCCTTCCTGATGGGCGAAGGCGTGTGGATCGACTCCGAGAAGCTGAACTGGGATGACGAGGTCGGCGAGGTGCTCAAGCACGGCTCCCTGACCATCGGCTTCATCGGCCTGGCCGAGTGCCTGAAGGCTCTGCGCGGCGCCCACCACGGCGAATCCGAAGAGAGCCAGAACCTGGGCATGGAGATCATCGGTGCGATGCGTGCCTTCACCGACCGCATCAGCCGTGAACGCGGCCTCAACTACGCGCTGATCGCCACGCCCGCCGAGGGTCTGTCCGGCCGCTTCATCCGCATGGACCGCGAGCGTTTCGGCGTGATCCCCGGCGTCACCGAGAAGGAATACTACACCAACTCCTTCCACGTGCCGGTGTACTACCCCTGCAGCGCCTTCCACAAGCTGAGCATCGAGGCGCCCTACCACGAGCTGACCAACGGCGGCCACATCTCCTACGTGGAGATGGACGGCGATCCCATGCAGAACCTGGACGCCTTCGAGAAGATCGTCCGCTTCATGCATGACGCTGGCATCGGCTACGGCTCCATCAACCACCCTGTTGACCGCGACCCCGTCTGCGGCTTCAACGGCATCATCGGCGACAGCTGCCCCCACTGCGGCCGCACTGAAGCCGACGGCAACCGCCGCTTCGAGCGCATCCGCCGCATCACCGGCTACCTGGTGGGTACCCTGGATCGCTTCAACAACGCCAAGCGCGCCGAGGAGCGCGACCGCGTCAAGCACGGGACCAAGTAAAATATTGCTTACCCAAACGCATCTGCCGAACTGCAGGTGCGTTTTTTGTTGAACTGTGGATTGTCAAAGAATCTTTGCGTCCTTTTCCGCCCATGTTGAAGTCCCCTTGCTTTACATTTCCGCCTTTCGAGCGCATAATGAGATTGCCAATTTCGCAGACAGCCAAGCAGGAGGGATAGCATGAATGTCGGAAGCCAAATATCAAAGATTCGGGAGAAGCATCAGCTGACACAGGAGGAGCTTGGCAGATTGCTGCATGTCACGCGTCAGACTGTTTCAAATTGGGAAAACACAAAAAGCTATCCTGATCTGCAAACTCTCGTTGAGATCAGCAACCGCTTTGAGATTTCACTTGATACGCTGTTGAAAGGAGATACTGAAATGGTCAAGACCATTGACAAGGAAAGAATCACCGGCACAATCAGAAAGGAAAAGTTTTTCATTGACTTCTTCACGGGTGCTGGCACCGGCATTCTGGTTTCTTGTTTGTTTTCACCTGATTCTGCCAAAAGAACTGCCGCAATCATCATCGGCCTTATCATGCTCTTGATTGGCTGGTACAAGAATGCAAAGAGCTACGCCGGTTTGATCAAGCGTTTGGAAAAAACGCAATAACACTGCAATGAAAACGCCTCCGCATGAGCACTTCATGCAGAGGCGTTATGTCTTTCATCCGTTTTATGCAACGTCTTCATTATCAGCAGGCTTTTCTTCCTCACGCTTGAAGATAAACACACTGCCATCAGCATTATGCGGAATATGCAGCTTGGTCAGGATGCGCTCCACCCTCGGGCGGGTGAAGTACCAGTTGACGAACAGCGCGCAGGCTACGCCCACGCCGGTGTCGATCATACGCATCACGGAGTACTCCAGGTAGATGCTGGGATCCTTTTGGAACATGACGATGCACAGCACCACGCCGCCCGGCTGGATGCCGCCCGGCCACTTGAACAGCTGGCAGCACATGATCAGCACCACCACGCCCACAAACAGGAACAGCAGCTGCCACAGCGTACGGCCGCCCTCGGGAACCAGCAGCAGATACAGCCTGTACAGGAAGATGCCGATGAAGCCGCCGATCACCGTACCGAAGAAGCGGTTGCCGCCGTTGAGCTTGGACATGGACATGTCGCTGCCCAGGCCGAAGATCGCACCGATGCAGGCGAAGGACGGATCTGCCCCGAAAATCAGGTAGGGCAGGGCACACAGCGTCGCTGCAACGGCCGTTTTGATGCTCCGCTGGCCCACATGGAAGGGGCCGTGGGAGATGTGCATATAGTTGGAATCATGCGTCATGATGAAAGCCACCTTTTCATCCATTTTGTCACAACGTCGGCTATTATACGCCTGTTTTGCTGAATTGGCAAGAGCTTACAGCCGTTTTTCCGATCAATCCAACAAAAAACCCGGCTCATCCTCATCGGACAGCCGGGTATGTTGCTGTATCAGCGATCAGACAAGACCATTAGGCCTTGGCGATCTCCACCAGCTTGGCGAAAGCGGCAGCATCATTCACAGCCAGGTCAGCCAGCATCTTGCGGTTGACGGTGATGTTCTGCTTCTTCAGGCCATTGATGAAGGTGGAGTAGCTCATGCCGTTCAGACGGGCAGCAGCGTTGATACGGGTGATCCACAGGGAGCGGAAATCACGCTTACGCAGCTTACGGCCTGCAAAGGCATAGCGCAGGGAACGAGCAACCTGCTCGGACGCGGCGCGGTACTGCTTGGACTTAGCGCCCCAGTAGCCCTTGGCCAGCTTCATAATCTTGCGACGCTTCTTCTGAGCATTGACAGCTCTCTTAATACGTGCCATTTCTTAGTATCCTCCTTGCCAGCTAAAGGGCGAAATTACTTGTAGGGCAGCAGCTTGTGGATGGTACGGGCTTCGGCCGCGTTGTCCACAATGCCGTCGTTGCGCAGGTGACGGGTACGCTTGGTGGTCTTCAGGCGAACCTGGTGATTGGCGTTCATCTGCTTATGCTTCACGATACCGGACTTGGTAAAGGAAAAGCGCTTGGCAGCACCACGGTGAGACTTCTGCTTAGGCATGGTGTAGTCCTCCTTCCAAATTTCGGCCATCACTGAGGCAAGCTCAGCGCTGGCTACGCTCGGCCAATGCGAGCATTGGCTGTCGCTAGTCGGCCTGAAGGCCGACCTTGTTTTCGGCCATCACTGAGGCAAGCTCAGCGCTGGCTACGCTCGGCCAATGCCAGCATTGGCTGTCGCTAGTCGGCCCGAAGGCCGACCTCATCAGCGGGCGCGACCCCGCGATGTTTCTTTACTCCTGGGTGTTCTTCTCCTTGGCGTCGCGGGCTTCGCGGGCGGCCTTCTTCTCAGCGAAGGAAGCCTTGGCGGCCTTGGGCGCGAGGATCATGATCATGTGGCGGCCATCCATGGTGGGGCGGCGCTCCACGCTGGAGACCTCCGCGCAGCGCTCGGCAAAGTTCTGCATGACCTTCAGGCCGATCTCGCTGTGGGTGATCTGGCGGCCACGGAAGCGGATGGAAACCTTGACCTTGTCGCCATCGGCAAGGAACTTCGTCGCCATCTTGGCCTTGGTGAGAACGTCGTTCTCCTCAATGGTGGCAGACAGCTGAACTTCCTTGATGGACACAACACGCTGATTCTTACGGTTATCGCGCTCCCGCTTCGACTGCTCGTAGCGGTACTTGTCATAGTCCAGCAGCTTGCACACCGGGGGCTTGGCCTGGGGCTGAATCTTGGCCAGATCCAGACCGCGTTCTTCCGCCAGCTCCAGTGCCTTATGCGTAGGCATGACGCCGAGCTGCTCGCCGTTCTCGTCGATCAGGCGAACCTCTCTGTCGCGGATCTCTTCGTTAATCATCAGTTCGGTAGCGATGTCCATGCACCTCCATATTTGTCGGAACTTGCGTTCCAGGTTGCAAATCCTGTTGAAGCTTCCCTTTTCAACGAAAAAGGACGGGATGCTACATCCCGTCCTCAAACATGCGCAGTATCCACCTCTTGCGAGATGAGATGCCATGATACCCGGCAGCATGAGCCACACGAGGTGAGAGACGGGCAAGCCTCTGCTTCAAACACAGGGATTATACCACGTCTGCACAGACATGTCAATAGTCAAAATGCATTTCCAAAGAAAGTTTTTACAGCACAGCAACAACGCTCCCCTTCAGCAGCTTTTTGCTCTTGCGACCTTGCGCACTTTATGTTATAATGTGATTTGGACGCCCGTGGCGATGCGGATCTGCCGCCGCCATTGACATACTTTACCCAATATTAAGGAGCGATTCTCCCATGAAGAAGATTGCGATTATCACCTCCGGCGGCGATGCGCCTGGCATGAATGCAGCGATCACCGCCGTCGTGAAGGCTGCTGCCCGCCGCGGCATTGAGTGCATCGGCATCAAGCGCGGTTTCAACGGTCTGCTGACCATCTCCGATGACAATCAGAAGGATCTGCAGCGCTTCGACCTGGAGACCGTGCTGGACAACGCCGATCGTCCCGGTACCCAGCTGCGTACCGCCCGCTGCGACGATTTCCGCAAGCCCGAATTCCAGAAGAAGGGTGCCGATACCCTCCGCAAGCTGGGTGTGGACGCTGTGGTCGTCATCGGCGGCGATGGTTCCTTCCAGGGCGCGCTGCGTCTGGTGGAGCAGGGCATCCCCTGCGTGGGTATCCCCGGCACCATCGACAATGACCTGGCCTTCACCGAGATGACCCTGGGCTATGAGACTGCCGTTCAGGTCTGCACCGAGGCCATCCGCGATATCCGCGCGACCTCCCGCAGCCACAATCGTCCCCACGTGGTGGAGTGCATGGGCCGTCACTGCGGCGACATCGCCCTGAAGGCCGCCTGCGCCACCGGCGCTGAGATCGTCCTGGTTCCCGAGGTCAAGTGGGATATCGAGACCGTGGCTCAGCGTCTTTGCTATCAGATCCGCAAGGAAAACCCCCGCGCCACCATCGTCATCGCTGAGGGCTGCTGGGACTCCATGATGCCCTTTGACGCTTATTCCTACCTGAATCCCCGCGGCAAGAAGTTCCGCGAGGACGACAAGATGAACGCCAGCTTCCTGGCATCCATCCTGCAGCGCAAGTGCATCGATATCCTCGGCCTGAACGAGGGCTCTCCCACCCGTTATCACGATGAGGGTGATGAGCTGGCAGTGCGTTCCACCGTGGTGGGCTATACCCAGCGCGGTCGCATGCCCGTGGCCAAGGACAGCGCCTTCGCCTTCGAAGCGGGCCATCTGGCTGTGTCCCTGCTGTGCAAGGGCTACACCGGTCAGGTCATCGGCACCCGTCATGGCCGCGTGTTCCACATGGACATGGCCGACGCCCTTAAGGAAAAGCGCACCTTCCGTCACGACCTGTACGACCTGGTCAACGATATCCGCGACTAATTCGGACAATATGCCCCGGTACGCTGCCTGCGCACCGGGGTTTTTGATTTCCATCAATGCATTTCCTTCCTATTAATATTTTCTCATGCACTTGACAAGCCTTCCCGGAAAAGGGTATAATTGTTGATGTTGCCTGAGGGAGTAATCAGTGTACAGCTGCAAGGCTGGCACAGCCGCATCGTCAATCCGGCGCGTCAAAGCACCCGGTGCCGCTTGAAATGATGAGACTCATGGACAGCTTCCTTTGGAAGCCTGTCTGTGGGTCTATTTTGATGAATCCCTCCGCCCATCCCGACACCAAGAAAGGACGAAAACCATGGACTTTGCAAAGCTCATCGAAGAGCTGTTCAGCGGTGTTTTCTACATGATGTCCGGTGACGGCATCAAGACGCTGATCATGTTCATCATCGCCGGCATTCTGATTGCGCTGGCCATCGTGAAGGACTACGAGCCTACCCTGCTGCTGCCCATCGGCTTTGGCTGCATCCTGGCCAACCTGCCCCCCGTCATTGAAGCCACCACCGGTATCACCGCGCCCTCCGTGCTGGGCGAGGCGGGCTTCCTGTCCGTGCTGTTCAACGCAGGCATCGCCAACGAGCTCTTCCCCGTGCTGATCTTCATCGCGGTCGGCGCGATGATCGACTTCTCGCCCCTGCTGAAGGATCCCTCCACCATCTTCTTCGGCGCGGCGGCTCAGTTCGGCATTTTCGCCACCTTCCTGTTCTCCCTGCTGCTCCTCCCCCTGCTGCCTGACCTGTTCCCCACCAATGAAACGCTGGCCACCCTCAGGGACAGTGACATGGTCATGAAGCTCGCCTCCGCCATCGGCATCATCGGCGCGGCAGACGGCCCCACCACCCTGTATGTCGCCAACCACTTCCATCTCAAGGACTACATGGGCCCCATCTCGGTAGCTGCCTACTCCTATATGGCGCTGGTGCCCGTCATCCAGCCTCCGGTCATCAAGCTCCTGACCACCAAAAAGGAGCGCATGATCCGTATGGATTACCAGGAGGAGCGCTGCTCCAAGACGACCCTGATTCTCTTCCCCATCATCGTGACCGTGGTCGCCGGCATCCTGGTGCCCATGAGCGCGCCCCTGGTTGGCTCCCTCATGTTCGGCAACCTGATCCGCGAGTGCGGCGTGCTGGAGCGCCTCAGCAAGACCGCGCAGAATGAGCTGGCCAACCTGGTCACCATCGTCCTGGGCATCACCATCGGCGGTACCATGGTCGCCGACAAGTTCCTGGACCCCACCACCATCCTGATCCTGGCGCTGGGCCTGTTCGCCTTCGTGTTTGACACCGCCGGCGGCGTACTCTTCGCGAAGTTCCTGAACCTCTTCCGCAAGAAGAAGATCAATCCCATGGTGGGCGCTGCAGGCATCTCCGCGTTCCCCATGTCCTCCCGCGTCATCGCCAAGATGGCCCTGAAGGAGGATCCCAGCAACTTCATCCTGATGCAGTCCACCAGCGCCAACGTTTCCGGCCAGCTGGGCTCCATCGTAGCCGGCGGCATGGTGATCACCCTGGTGACCATGCTGATCGGCGGCTAATAGAAGGAGGAAACAACAATGAAGAAGCTGCTTTTCTCCCTGCTGACCCTGTTCATGGCAGCCCCCGCGCTGGCGGAAGAAGGCGCGGAAACCGCCTCCAGCCTGTCGTCCCTGATGACCAAGGGCCTGATCGTCACTGCCGGCGGCCTGGGCGGCGTGTTCCTGGTGCTGATCCTGTTCTTCCTGATGATCAAGATCATGCACAAGCTGCTCAAGTGAGGGGCATCGGCCCGTTTTTCCGACATCGTGCGCGGTACTTGAGTTGATCGCCGCGACCATACGAAGATTCACCCATGGAGCGCATCCGCACTGGCGGGTGCGCTCTTTTTTCAGATTTTTTCTGGTCGTTGAAGGATTTTCCTCCACTGATTCGTCTTATAGGTGAATGCAACGTGAAAGGATGATTCCTGTGAAAAAACTGCTCTGCCTGCTGATGCTCCTCGCCCTGCTGCCCCTGACTGCGCTGGCGGAGTTCCCGGTGCAGGACGTCACCATCGTCAACGCAAAGGCCGGGCAAGTCAGCCAGACCATCACCGACGCCGCCTACATCGACCTGCTGATGAGCATGCTGACCGCGCCCACGGAGCAATGCGACTTCCCTGAGCTGCCCAATAGTGCCAGCGCCTACGAGGTGCACTGCCACCTGGGCGAGCAGAAATATGTCATCTACCAGGTATTCCACGATGACCTGTACAACCAGGCGTGGCTGCTGGCTCCCACGGGCGAGACCTTCCGCGTAGGCTGCGAGCTGCCTCTGCTGCTGCAGAACACCCTCTGGGATTCCCCCACCTTCACCATCCCGGATGAGCACCGTGCCCTCCTGGCAGAGCACGGCTGGACGATCGCATTCCGGCGCAGCTGCATGTTTGAAACCCTGCCCGCAGAGCTGATCGCCTCCCGCACTGACCCGACAGCCCTGCATTTCACCTGGGCCGCCCTGTTCCTGCAGGACGCAGGCTATGACATCACCCCCTACCTGGGCAAGACCGTGCTGCCCTACATGTACTACCTGGTGGAGCCGGTCAACCGGGTCAGGTGGGTGCCTGCCGACGCGCGTTTCCTCACCGAGGGCGGCACCGGCGGCGTGCTGTACAGCATGAAAGCCATCGTGCTGGAGTGCGAGGGCGAGATCATCGGTGCATATTTGATGGCGCTGTCATGGGACGGCAGCAACCTGATGAGCCTTGATGGCCGCACTGCCATCGACCTGCTGGGCGAGGACGGCATCCGCGATTACCTGCTGTCCCATTCGGCTCCGGATGCTGACCTGGCCGCACTCACCCCCGAGGAGGTCATCCAGCGATACTCCGAGTCCCATGACCCGCGTCTGGAGACCATTGATGGGCTGCTGTCCCGGCTGGGTACCGCCCACGAAATCGGCCTCTACTGGCGCGATGTATACGACCTGGACACCATCCGCCCCGATCCCGCCGTGTCCATCCTCCCGCTGGATTTCGATGATCAGTACAAGGTCCTCACAGAGGACGGTGAAATCTGGTTCCCGCAGCTTGAATGGGAATCCGACCAGACCGGGTGGAAGATCGAAAGCTTCTACAATACAGGCTATTAACTACCTGGCGCATCTGCGAAAGCGGGTGCGCTCTTTTTCATGCCAATCGCCCCCGCCCCCTTCACAAGGGGCGAAAAATGTTGTATAATGTGTCATGGTATGCACCAAACTAACTGTTGATATACATATATTTGGAGGACTGTCACCATGACCACCCCCATCCGCAAGACAAAGATCGTCTGCACCATGGGCCCCAACCTGTTTGAAAAGGGCCTTGTCGCCGACCTGATGAAGGCCGGCATGAACGTCGCCCGTTTTAATTTCTCCCACGGCGATCATGAGAGCCACAAGCGCAATCATGACGAGGTCTGCCGCATCCGCGATGAGCTGGGCCTGCCGGTGGCGACCCTGCTGGACACCAAAGGCCCCGAAGTCCGCGTGAAGTCCTTCAAGGAGGGCAAGGTCACCCTGCAGCCCGGCCAGCTTTTCACCCTGACCGCCGATGACTGCGAAGGCGACGAAACCCGTGCCTCCGTCACCTACAAGAACCTCCCCCAGGACGTGAAGCCCGGCATCGCCATCCTCATCGACGACGGCCTGATCGGCATGGTCGTGGAGAAGGTCGAGGGCAATGACATCATCTGCCGCGTCAACAACGGCGGCGTGGTCAGCAACAACAAGGGCGTCAACATCCCCAATGTGCACCTCTCGATGCCCTTCATCAGCGAAAAGGATCGCTCCGACATCATCTTCGCCGCCAAGGAAGGCTTTGACTTCATCGCTGCCTCCTTCACCCGCTCGGCGGATGACATCCTGCAGATGCGTCAAATTCTCAAGGAGAACGATGGCGCGGGCATCAACATCATCGCCAAGATCGAGAACATGGAGGGCGTGGAGAACATCGACGAGATCCTCCGCGTGGTGGACGGCGTGATGGTCGCCCGCGGCGATCTGGGCGTCGAGGTGCCCCTGGAGGTCGTTCCCTCCATCCAGAAGGAGCTGATCCAGCGGTGCCTCGCCATGGGCAAGCCGGTCATCACCGCCACCCAGATGCTGGACTCCATGATCAAGAACCCCCGCCCCACCCGTGCCGAAGCCACCGACGTGGCCAACGCCATCTATGACGGCACCAGCGCCATCATGCTCTCCGGCGAAACCGCCGTCGGCGCATACCCCGTGGAGGCTGTCAAGACCATGGTCAAGATCGCCCTGGCTGCCGAGGCGGACATCAAGAACATCCGCGGCTTCACCCGTCAGAACCCGGTTGCCACGGATGTGACCAACGCCATTTCCCACGCCACCGTCACCTCCGCACAGGATCTGAACGCCAGCGCGATCATCACCGTGACGCTCTCCGGCTCCACGCCCCGTTCCATCAGCCGTTACCGTCCCCGCAGCGTCATCGTGGGCTGCACCAGTGTACCTCGCGTGTGGCGGCAGATGAGCCTTTCCTGGGGCACCGTCCCGCTGATGATCGGCAAGGAATCCAACACGGACGATCTGTTTGAGCATGCAGTGGACGCAGCCCTCAAGGCCGGTATCGTCCATGACGGCGAGCTGGTCGTGCTGACCGCAGGCGTGCCCCTGGGCATTTCCGGCACCACCAACCTGATGAAAGTCCATGTGGTCGGCCACATGCTGACTCAGGGCAAGGGTCTGCACGGCGGCAAGATCGTCGCGCCCCTGTGCGTCATCAACGATTTTGAGAAGGACGCGCCCGCCTTCGATGACGGCGATATCATCGTCTGCCACCAGACCACCGGCGCCATGTTCCCCCTGCTGCGTAAGGCTTCCGGTCTGGTGCTGGAGGACGCCAACCCCGAAGGCCACGGCGCCATCGCCGGTATGACGCTGGATATTCCCGTCATCATCGGCGCATCCCACGCAACGGAAATCCTCAAGTCCGGCGCAATTGTCACCATGGACGGCAAGAAAGGTACGGTGAGTGCAAATGACAAGCCTGACGATCTTCATTGATGCGGCGCGCTACGCCACCGCAAAGGAGCTCCACCTGGCCCTGAAGATGCTGCTCGATCTCCCCGAATACTACGGCTGCAACGCCGATGCACTCTACGACTGCCTCTCAGAGCGCACCGGCAAGCCGGTCAGCCTGTGCATCCTCACCCCCGGCGAGGGCGAAGTGGCGGATGCGCTGCGCAAGGTCATCCGGGTCGTGGAGGACCTGGGCGGCGACACCAAAGTTCTCTAATACCTCACGGCGGATCAGCCCAACGCTGATCCGCCGTTATTTGTGGGGCCGTGTTCCCCTTGCATTCCGCTGCAACCGTGCTATAATATAGGTAATCCCCCACGAAAGGATGTTCGACTTATGCGCTGCAGCTGCAAGGAATGTGGAATCTACATGGTGCAGGCGGACGCGCCCCATCTGGGCTGCGTGTGCCCCGAGTGCTTCTACCGGTGTACCGACTGCCTGGGCACCAACACCGTCGTCAGCCGGGAGAGCATCAAGGCACTAGCCTTCGATCCCCGCTTCAACCCGGACAACATCGCCGCCAACTTCGCTCGCAAGCCCGAAGACGACGATGCTTACTGATTACTGCCAACAGGGCTCCGGCCGCAGGACGATCCTTCACTGCGACTGCAACAACTTCTATGCCTCGGTGGAACTGCTCAAGTTTCCGGAGCTGCGGGACAAGCCTGTGGCCGTCGCGGGCGATCCGGAAGGCCGGCACGGCATCATCCTGGCGAAGAACATGATCGCCAAGCGCATGGGCGTGCAAACCGCCGAGACCATCTGGCAGGCAAAGCGCAAATGTCCCGGCCTGGTGCTGCTGCCGCCTCACCACGATGAATACGAGGCCGTCTCCCAGCGGGTAAATGAGATCTATTGCAGCGTCACCGACCAGGTAGAACCCTTTTCCGTGGACGAAAGCTGGCTGGACGTGACCGGCTCCCGGCAGCTTTTTGGCGATGGCAAGACCATCGCGGATGAGCTGCGCCGCCGGGTACGCGAGGAGCTGGGAATCACCATCAGCGTCGGTGTGAGCGACAACAAATCCTGGGCCAAACTGGGCTCGGACTACAAAAAGCCTGACGCGACCACCGTCATCACCCGGGAAAATGTGGCAGATTTGCTCTATCCCCTGCCCATTCAGGATATGCTCTTTGTAGGCCACGCCGCCGCGGAGGTGCTGCGCCGCCACGGTGTCATGACCATCGGCATGCTGGCTGCCGCGCCCCGTGAAAGCCTCGTCAAATGGCTGGGCAAGCAGGGCGATAGTTTACACGCAATGGCTAACGGCCTGGACGATTCGCCCGTGCGCCGCTGGGGTGAAAGCGAGATGGTCAAGTCCGTCGGCAACGGCATGACCTTTCCTCATGATCTGGTCGGTGAGGAAGCCTGGAAAGCCGGCCTCATGCCCCTGTGCGACAGCGTCGGCAGCCGGCTGCGGGCGCAGCATCTCAAGTGCCGCACCGTCACCGTGCAGATCAAGGATCCGCAGTTCAAGGTGATCTCCCGCCAGAAGACGCTGCCCATGCCCACCAGCCTTACGAAGGTACTTTTCCGGGAATCCCTGGCCATCCTGCATCAGTGCTGGAGCAAGGATGCCCCCATCCGCCTGCTGACGGTCACTGCCTCCGCCCTGTGCCGCGAGGACGAAGAAGCCGCAGCCCAGCTTTCCTTCCTGAATACGGTAAAGCCGGATGACCCCCGTCAAACCCGGCTTGAACAGGCCGTGGACGGCTTGCGGCGCAGATACGGCAAGTCGGCCATTGCCCCGGGTACCCAACGGCCCGAATAACCCCATTCAAGCAACAAAAAGAAGCCCCGCAGGAAGAGTGATGGAAAGGATGAAGTTATCCTTTACATTACATCATACGAAAAAGCGAAACCGTAAACCTTAGCTGGCTTGTGATTTCTTGTTCTGCGTGATAGAATGAAAGCGATAAACTTGAATTTGACGGAGGAGGTTTTATCATGAGATATGTAAAGCTAATCATAGTAACTATCATTGTTTGCGTTGTCTTTTCTTCTTGCAGCACAGTAGGATACTTTGGTTTTAGAACAAGTGCGTTTACTGTTATTGAGGAGAAAGACACACATGGTGGTTTTCTTGGTGATGGCACATATTATCTAATTCTGGATTGTTCAGAAAGAAAAGAACAAGCGACGGAACTTATTAAGGATTGGAAACCACTTCCTCTTACAGAGAATTTGCAACTAATTATGTATGGCGGTGAAAAAAACGGCGTGAGCTACGCTTATGACCTTGCAGAAGAAGCACATTGGCCTATTATCAACAACGGCGTTTATAAGTTTGTTGACCGCCACTCAGAAGCGGTTGACAAGTCAGATGAT
>JAFXFR010000083.1 GCA_017513475.1 Clostridia bacterium | reverse complement strand
GCGAGAGCTGCTTGACGGCCTGCACGGCGGAGAGATCGAGGGTGTTGCGGGTGTAGGTTTCAAATGTGCGGATGCCGCGCTCGCAGAGGATGACGTTGGGATTGCCGGCGGCCATGATGTATTCGGCGCTCATGAGCCACTCGCTGACGGTGGCGTTGAGGCCTCGCTTGAGCAGGATGGGCTTGTTGGTCTTGCCCAGGCGCTTGAGCAGGTCGAAGTTCTGCATGTTGCGCGCGCCGACCTGAATGCAGTCCACCTTGTCCTCGAACTTGTCGATGTCGTAGGGGCTCATCAGCTCGGTGACGATGGGCAAACCGGTCATTTCGCGGGCATGGCAGAGCATATCCAGGCCCTTGTACTCCAGACCCTGGAAGGAATAGGGGCTGGTGCGGGGCTTGAACGCGCCGCCGCGCAGAACGGTCGCACCGGCTTCCTTGACGGCCTTGGCGACCTCCTCGATCTGCTCGTTGGATTCAACGGAGCAGGGGCCGGCCATGATGCTCAGCTTCGTGCCGCCCACGACGGTGTTGCCGATCTTGACCTCGCTGGGGCCGGGGTGGAACATGCGGTTGGCCTTCTTGAAGGGCTCGGCGACCTTCATGATGCGCTCCACGCAGCGGAAGGACTCCAGCTGAGCCGGGTCGATGCGGCTGGTATCGCCGATCAGGCCCAGAATGGTCAGGTCGGAGCCGTACATCGGATTGACGGTGATGCCGCCCTTGGCCGTGATGATATTGGCAACGTAGTCGATCTCCTGGCGGGTCGCGCCCTGCTTCATGACGATAATCATAATGTGTTTCCTCCCCTATTATAGCAGTAATGTGGATAAAATGAAAGCGCGGACGCTCCGCAAAGGAGCATCCGCGCACATTTCCCCGTTCAGGGTGACATGAGGCTATGCTGGCTTCACGAAACGTCAATTAACCCGGTTGCAAAAGCAGCCGGGAACGTAAACGCGAAGATAGAAGAATACAGCATAACAATGTCCTCCAGTTTCGGTCAACCACGGTATAAATCCATGTCTGACCTCCTTGTGGAGTGATGATAGCACTCTGTATACAGGATTGTCAAGGGGAGGGATTGTTCTTTTCGTGTACGGGAACTCCCTTCGTCTTCGGTCACGGATATTCATCCGTTCCTGAATCCACCTCCCGCGAGAGGGAGGCTTTGGCGCTATGGAGCCCGTAGGGGCGACCTTTGGTCGCCCGCCCTGCATCAGCGCCCGATTCGCTTGAGTTCCTCGTACATCACGGGCATGAAGTAGTAGCTCAGCATGCCGGTGAAGACCGATATCACAGAGGAGATCAGCGAGGCAAGCCAGGCAGGCAGCGCCGCCGTCAGCGCGCCGATGACAAAAATCACAGCAAAGAGAACGATGAACACCGGCAGGCTGACCTTCACATAGTGCCAACGGTAGCCGTGGATCATCGCCTTGCTCTTGTTGAGCGCATCGCGGGCGCCGGTGGACGGGTCGTCGATCAGGATGCAGTTGGACATGCTGTAGGAAAACGCCGCCCGGCACGCCGGGATAATCATCACAATCATGCCCGCGATCAGCAGAAGACCCCCGAACGCAATGATCGCCGTACCATCGGTACCGAGGACAAGCATCGCACCACCAACCGCCATGACCGCTGCGCCCGGCAGCATCCAGCCAAAGAGGCGCAGCATCGTCCACAGGTAAAGCATGCAGACCTTCTGCCAATGGGGGAACATGGCCTTCACGCTGTCAAACGTCAGGGGCTTGCCGCGATAGTAGCCCAGAACGCCGCTGGTCAAGCCCATCATGGGCACCGTGAGCAATGCCATCACCAAGATGCTGAGGAACGCGCCGAGCCCAGGAATCACGTCAAGCACCTGATTGAGCACATAGCTCGCCAGATTGATCAGGGCGCTGCCTGCCAGCACCGTGGGCCAGGTCGCCTTCAGCGCATCCAAAGCGCGAGCCCGCAGGATCGCAGCGGGGGTGATCTTCTTCACGGAGATTCCTCCTTTGGTGGAATGGTTTTCACCTATAAAGACGCCATCCCGATGAAAAATATTTCATTTTCTCATATTTTTGTTTAGCAATTCGGCCTTCTGACCTTCTCGTCCTTCATGATGTGGACAATGGTGTCGTTCGTGCTGCCCATGCCGACGCAGACCAGCTCGCCCAGGTGCTCGATCAGCCGGTCGAAGCTATCATCCAGGATGCCGTCCTGGGCATGGATGCCGCCGCCTTCCATGGCGAGGCAGGCCGCCTCCACCGCAAGGCCGGCAGAGAGCGCCACCTTGGATGCGCAGCCCTCCTTCGCACCGTCGCAGATCATGCCACTGACGCTGCCCAGGATGTTCCGCGAGGCCTGCAGCATTTCCTTTTCGCCGCCGCCCATCAGGAACACCACGCCGATGGAGGCGCTCAGCCCGGACGCCACGCCGCAGGCGCACACGCTGGACAGCGGGCCGATGAAGCTCTTGATGTAGATGTTGGCCAGGGCCGCGCAGGCCAGCGCCCGCAGGAGGCGCTCCTCGGAGACGTTGAAGGTGCGGGCTGCCGCATCCACCGTGAGGAAAAGCGTCAGGCCCTGATTGCCGCTGCCGGTGGCGGTCATCACGGGCAGCGGGATGCCGTGCATGCGGGCGTAGCTGGCGGTGCCGGCCATTTTCTTGGCCTGCGCATAGAGCGAACCGTCCTGCAGCAGCATATTGGGGAGCACATGGTGAGCCAGACCCTCCTCCATGGCGCGGTAGTACACCACGCGGTTCATGTTGAGGGCGTCGCGCAGGAAGGTCAGCTCCTCCAGCGGGCAGGTACGGGCAAACTCGATGAACTCGCCCAGGGAGCCCTCATGGGCGGCCTCGGCAGCTTCGGCGGCATGCTCGGTAAAGGGGGTGAAGGGCGCATGCTCAATGCGGGCGATACAGTCGTGCTCGCCGCTGGTGATGACGCGCACCTCGTCCTCCCCGGTGGTGATGGTGGTCTCGATGTACAGGCCGCGGGCCTCCTCGGCGATCTCGACGGTCACCAGCTCGCGGAGGATCTTCGCCGCAGCCAGCTGCTCGGCCTTGACGGTGTGCAGGGCGTTCATGCCCGCATCGGGGTCGCCGGCGGTCACGCCCAGCGCCACGCACAGGCTCACGCCGCGCTCGTCCGCACCGGGGATGCCCACGCCCATGGCGTTCTTGAACAGGTAGGCGTCCAGCCGCGCCACGATGCGCTTCACGTCGCCCTTGACATTCGCGCGGGCAGTGGCGGCGTTCAGGGCGATCGCCGCGGGCTCGGTACAGCCGGTGGACGGCGCCAGGGACGCCTTGATCTTGTTCAGCCAGTATGTATGATTCATCGTGATAACACGCTCCGTTCCGACAGGATTCAACATAATTATTTCGCCTTGGGCAGGGAAAAGTCCTGCCGCCGGGCCGCAAGATTTACCCATTGACGGCACTTTACGAAAACGTTATAATGAATAGGTATACACTGATTTCAATCAAAGGAGTATGACATATATGATCCGTCTGAACTGCGATTACCTGGAGGGCTGCCATCCTTCCATCCTGGAGAAGCTGACCGCCACCAACCTTGAACAGACCCCCGGCTACGGCACCGACCACTACTGCAAGGAAGCTGCCGACGCCATCCGCGAGGCCTTCTCCTGCAAGGAGAGCGCGGTGCACTTCCTCGTCGGCGGCACCCAGGCCAACATGACCGTCATCGCGGCAGCTCTGCGCCCCTACGAAGGCGTGCTCTGCGCCGAGACCGGCCACATCAACGTCCATGAGACCGGTGCGATCGAGTCCACCGGCCACAAGTGCCTGGCCCTGCCCCATCAAAACGGCCTGATCTCCGGCAGCCAGGTGGCCGTCGCCGCCGCGACCCAGGCCGACGATGAGCATACCGTCCGCCCCGGCATGGTCTACATCTCCATGTCCACCGAGGTGGGCACGGTGTACAACCGCAGCCAGCTCAAGGACCTGTACTACACCTGCAAGCAGCTGGGTCTGTACCTGTTCATCGACGGCGCGCGCCTGGGCTACGGTCTGACCGCCCCCACCGGTGACCTGACCCCCGCCGACATCGCCAAGTTCTCCGACGTGTTCACCGTGGGCGGCACCAAGATGGGCGCGCTCTTCGGCGAGGCGGTGGTCATCAACAACCCGAGCTCAACGTGCGCTTCCGCTACATGATCAAGCAGAAGGGCGGCATGCTGGCCAAGGGCCGTCTGCTGGGTCTGCAGTTCCTGGCGCTGATGGAGGACGGCCTCTACTTCAAAACCGGCAAGAAGGCCGTCGACCAGGCCATGCGCATCCGCACCGCGCTGATGGAGGCGGGCTTCGCCTTCCATGTGGACTCCCCCACCAACCAGATCTTCCCCATTTTCACCGACGAGCAGTGGGAGAAGATCGAGGAGCTGGGCTTCAAGCTGGAGTTCAACGGCCGCCTGGACGAAGATCACGTCGTGCTGCGCGTGTGCACCTCCTGGTGCACGCCGGATGAGTATGTGGACAAGTTCATTGAGGCGCTGAAGGAGCTGTAAAATCCCACTGGCAGGTGAAATTGTGTGCAACGAGCGACCAATGGTCACCCCTACGGGATGAAGGAGGCGTGATTTGTGACCATCCCGCCGAATTTCCCCATTCGGAAAAGGAACCGGCTGTCCGGTTTCGATTACAGCTCACCAAACGCGTATTTCATCACAATCTGCACATGCCAAAAGAAAAATCTGTTCTGGGATACCGTAGGGGCGACCATTGGTCGCCCGCCCGACCTCCCGCTAAGCCCATGCGGGCAGGTTGTACGCTCCGCCATCGAAACAATTCCCCAGCGCTATCCCGCATACATTCTTGAACACTATGTGATCATGCCGAACCATATTCACCTGCTGCTGCGTATTCAAGCAGACGAGAGCGGGCGACCAATGGTCGCCCCTACGGTATCAACCGTTGTTGCTCAAATGAAGGGTGCGGTGACGAAGCAGGTCGGTATAAACGTATGGCAGAAGGGCTTTCACGATCATGTTGTCCGCACGCCTGCCGATTTCCAGGAGATCTGGGAATATATCGACAACAACCCATATCGCTGGGAACTCGATAGTATGTTCACACCTTGAGCGAACACAATAAACCCATGGAGTACCAGCGATGAACACCAGCCTCCGCAAGAACGCGAAACACCGTTTCATCCGCAGCGCGCTTGCGAAGAAGTATGACAGAGCCGCTTTGGCCGACATCCTGCGCCGCGCCGAAAGCCACTATGCCGCTCTCGCCGCTCAATGCGCCGACGCGGCCCCCGGCGAGCAATTCCACCTGGACAACACCATCCTCCCCACCGCGGCCATCTACAAAGCGCTGCTGGAGACGGACAGCGAACACGCCCTCGCCGTCACCCATGAGGCGCTGATCGGCCTGTGCCAAACAGGCAACCGGGCAATGCAGATCATCCTGCGCATCCCCGGGATGAAGGGGCTGTTCATGGGCATGCTGCCGAAGATGGCGCTGAAGATGTTCGGTCGGGATTCCGGCTTTGACTACACGAATTTTTCCGCCGACAAGACCCATCTGGCGATGGACACCACGGTCTGCCCTTACTGCAAATACGCCAGGCAGATGGACGTGGAGGCGCTGATGCCCACCTTCTGCGAGAGCGACTTCGCCACCTACGGCGGTCTGCCGGGCATCCGCTTTGAGCGCACGACGACCCTGGGCACCGGCGGAGACAAGTGCGACTTCCGCTTCACCCGGGAATGACCATCCCCCAAAGGAGGCACCATGACATTGCTGCCGGAGCTCCAGGCTCTTCTGGGTGACTTTGCTTCTCCCTGGGCCGTCTGCGGCGGATACGCGCTGGAGGTCTTCGCCGGGAAGACCATCCGCCCGCACGGGGACATTGACCTCTGCCTGCCGGAATCCGCCCGCAGAGAGATCATCCGCTTTCTGCTCCGCAAGGGCTGGCACATCTATGAATACCGGGGCATGGGCAAGGTAAAGCCCCTGCGCTCTCCTGCCGACAGCGAGTCAGGCCGCAACCTGATGGCGCTCAGGGACGGCTGCGGGTTGGTATCCTTCTTCCCCTGTGAGGAGGAAGGCCTGCTGTACCACCGTTTCACCCCCGGCATGACGGAATTGAACTTCCTTGATCTGCTGTTCAGCCCGGAAATGCCGCAGATCTGCCATTCCCCATACGGCCTGCCCATCCTGGCCCCGGAGGCCGCGCTGCTGTACAAGGCAGCACAGCCTGAAAGCGAATCCGCGCAGATGGATTTCGCTGCGGTATACCCCCTGCTGGGCAGCGATCGGAAGGCGTGGCTCCGCGCCGAATTGAACGCGCGCTATCCCGACGGACACCCTTGGAACAAATGACACAGGAGGCCCCATGCACAAAGTCCGCATCACCGCCATCCGGCAGACGGTCTATCCCGACCTGATGGCGCAGTACGAGAACCCCATCGAGCACACCTGCGACGTACAGGTGGGCTCTACCTGGATCAGCGACGGCTGGAACCGCCCCGACGGCCTGTGTGAAAGCGCCTGGGAGAGCATGTCCGCCTTTGTGCGGACGCTGGGCGCAGGCGGCGGCAACTTCTACGACGGGTGGATGAAAAACCCCCGCTCTGCCATGATCTCCTGCAACGACGGTTTCCGCCCCGTCAGCTTCCTGCTGGAAGTGATCGAATAAAACAGAATGCCGCCTCCGGTTGCGTCGGAGACGGCATTTTTCATTTGATCAGCTGCTTCATCCGGGGATACAGCCCATGGCAGGCCATGCCCAGCGCCAGACCCATCAGGCCCTGGATGCAGTTCGGCCCCACAGCCGCCCAGGCCGCTGCCGCGCCGTAGAGAATCGCCTCAAAGGCGAAGTACCCGCAAACCATCACGGCTTCCGCTGCGGCAAAGGCGATTGCTGCCCGCAGCCAGGAGTCCGGCTTCCAGATCCGCCAGGCGATCAGGGCCATCAGGGCCTTGATGAGCATCGTCGGCAGGGCGTACACCAGATATCCGCCCAGGATATCCGCCAGGCCGGAGCCGATCGCCGCCGCCGGGATCCCCAGCGGCCCCAGCAGCAGCGCCGCCAGGAAAATCGCGCCGTCCCCCAGGTGGACATAACCGCCCGTCACGGGCACCGGCACCTTGGGGATGTAGGTCATCACAAACACCAGCGCCGCCATCACGCCGGCCATGGTCAGCTTCTTTACGGAGAGATTCCGCATAAAATCGCTTCCTTCAGCAAAAAATGGGGCGCTGCATCCGATGTTGGATACAGCGCCATGATTATATACCCATTCGGTAGGATTGTCAATGCAGATATCGCGCAACAACCGCCTGCATGGCGTCCCACTTGCGCTCCATGTCCGCCACCAGCTTGAGCTGGGTGCGGGCGCGGTCGAGGTTCTGCTCCGGACGGCTGGTGGCGAAGTACACGTCGCCGTTGAGGTAGTCGGTGAGGAAGCGCACGCCGCACTCCAGCGTCATGAGCTTCGCGCCCAGGGGGAGGGTCTCGATCTCCTTGCGGGTCAGGCGATCTCCGCAGGCGCTGAGGAAGCCCTCGGTGAAGGCCTCGTACATTTCCATGGACATTTCGACCTTGCTCAGGTCGGGTTCGTCCTCCGCCGCGGTGGACGCGCCAAAACGGATCGCGTCGCCGTAGTCGTGGGCGGCCAGGCCCGGCATCACCGTGTCAAGGTCGATCACGCACAGCGGCTGACGGGTGTTTTCGTCCAGCATGACGTTGGTGAGCTTGGTGTCGTTGTGGGTGACGCGCAGGGGGATCTCCCCAGCCTGAAGCAGCGCGTGGAGCGCCCCGGCCTCCTCCTCATGGGCGAGGAAGGCGTTGACCTCCGCCTGCACGGATCCCAGCCGACCCGCGCGATCCGCCGCGATGGCCTCGCGGAAGATGCGGAAACGATCGGGCGTATCATGGAAATGAGGGATGGTCTCCTTGAGGGTATCCGCCGGGAAATCCGCCAGCTGGTTCTGGAACATGCCGAACGCCACGCCGGACTGACGCAGATCCTCCGCCGTTTCCGCGGCGTCCAGGCACACGCTGCCCAGAATGTACTCATACACGCGCCAGCAGTCGCCCTCCTCCGTCATGAGGTAGGGAGCGCCTTCGCAGGTGGGCACAAGGGTCAGCGTGCCGCGGGGATCAGCCACCCGGGCATGCAGATAGTCCGTCACGGCCACGATGTTGTCCATCAGGCCGGACAGATCCTTGAACACCTGCCCGTTGAGCCACTGCAGGATGTACAGGTGGGGCCGGGCCGTCACGACGAGGTAGGTGCGGTTGATGTGCCCGCCGCCGGTGGGGGTGCAGCTGATGACCCGGCCATCCAGGCGGAACTGGCTGTAGATTTCTTTCATTTGTGTGCCTCCGGGGGAGTGATTGCCTTCATTATAGCATGGGCCTGCCCCGATTGCAATGAAAACAGTGCGTACGATCATGCGGCAGTAAAATTGAATTTGTCTGTTTGTGGAATGTGCGGATTTTTTCAGCCCACGCGTCTTCTCCGTTCCTCCAAGCCGCTGCGGCTGCAGGACAACCCGCAAAGGAGCCCGAGCGGCGATTTTGCAGAGGATTCCTTCCGCTGAAGGCGGAAATTCAGGGAATCCTCTGCAACGCGTTATTATGTAGAGGAAGGTTTACCCCTCCTCGTCATGAGTCGCGGGAAATACAAGTAATTCAAGCAGTTATGGCTTGAAGGGAAACCTTCAAGTACATAGCTGCTTTTTTGTTGCAGCAGAAAGAGAGGATACCCTATGAAACTGACCTATCGCCGCTGTGGAGACTACTACCTGCCCAACATCGGCATCCCTGCCGAGGACATGCGCCCGCTTGGTAAGTACGGCAGAATGCGCATGCACTACCT
>JAFXFR010000082.1 GCA_017513475.1 Clostridia bacterium | reverse complement strand
TATCCCGCGCTGTCCTCCTGTGTCACCCACTGCGAAGGCGTGCAGCCAACCACTTGATGGAACACCTTGCTGAAATAGGCATAGTCCTCATATCCCACGCAGGAAGCCACGTTGCGCAATGCCATGTCCGGATGCTGGCGGATCAATTCCATCGCCGCGTTCAGGCGGCACTGGGTCAGGTAGGTCGAGAAGGAGGTGTTGCCGTGCTTGCGGAACAGGCGGCTGAGGTAGGTCTGGGAAATGCCGATTTCCGAGCAGACATTCTGGATGCTGATGGCTTTGGAATAGTTCTCGTTGATATAGGCAATGGCGTACTGGTACAGATCCTCGGTGGTGAGCTTCTTGTCCTTGATCGCGCCCTTGTCAAAGAGAACGGAATAAAGACTGGCCATCAAATCTCCATAGGTGGAGGCGGAGATGAGCAGCTCGCGCACTTCCCGGGCGATAGCGTCCTGCTGCTTGCCGGATACGGGGCGGGCGGTGAGCACCAGGTGTACCAGCTGCTGCACCATGGTCGCGGCGAACATCTGCGGGAGACGCTCCCGGGCCCAGTCGATAGCCAAGGCCACGAAGGCATCCTTGATCATCCGTGTGTTGCAGTCGGTGATGAAATGTTCGAGCCGCTTGAGGGTCGCATTGGACAGATGTCGGGTCAGGTCGGGCGCAGGGCCGCCGGAGAGGAAGCCGCATTGCTGCGCGCCGATGGACACGGTGTACTCCATGACCTCGGCAGCGCGGTTGAAGAAATCCGGCAGGGAGGATAACAGTCCGGCGTTGCGACTGAACAGCAGCGTCATGGTGGAAGCGCTGCGGCACTGCTGAGCGTAGTGCTTGGCCTGTGCCTGGAATTCCTGGGCGGAGGTGGAGGAGGGCATGAACAGCAGCTGCTCGTCCTCGTCGCGGCCGTAGAGGATGTGGAATGGCAAATCCTCGGCAGGGACGACGGCAGTTGCCTTCAGCGGACCTCGGCTGACGCCAAGATTCCCCCAGCGCAGGAGTGCGAAATGGAAGCGTCCTGCGCCGAACAGCCGGCTGAGGATCGCCTCGTCGTAGGACTGGCCGTTGAACATGGCGCTCAGGGTCTTGGGGATGCGGGCTGCTTGTTCCTCGTCCATGCGTAGACGCAGCTTGTCCAGCGTGTCCTTCATCTGGGAGACGCTGACGGGCTTAAGGATGTAATCATCCACGGAAGCCTGGATGGCGCCCTTGGCATACTCGAAATCCGCATAGCCGGTGACGATGATGATGTGGATGTCCGGCTGCATTTGCCGGGCTTCCAGGGACAGGGCGATGCCGTCCATCGCGGGCATGCTGATGTCGGTCAGCAGCAGATCGATGTGCTCCTTCTGCAGCCGGGTAAGGGCTTCCTCGCCGCTGGTGCAGCAGCCTGCGATCTCGTAGCTGGGTGCGTATTTTTCCACGATGGTCTGCAGATAGCGCAGCGCGGGCGTTTCGTCATCGACGATCAGTACTTTATACATGTCATTTCTCCTGCTGGATGGGCAGCGTCAGGGTGATGACGGCGCCGGAGTCGTTATGCAGCGTCATGCGGATGAGGCCTTTGCTGGCGTGCAGCAGACGCAGATACGTGTTGACCAGCCCCAGATGCTCGCCGCCCTCGGAGGAGAAGGCGGAGGGATCGTTTTCCATCTCGCGGAAAACGCCGTGGAGCCGCAGCAACGATTCATCCGAGAAGCCGTTGCCGTTGTCTCGGATAACCAGCTGCAGCAGGTCGTTTTCGACCGTGCCTGTGATGGATACCTCCCGGGGGTCGCTGCGTCCGGCGAAGCCATGGGTCAGCGCGTTCTCCACAATGGGCTGCAGGGACAGCTTGGGCAGCACCATCATGTGCATGGATTCCGGGACGTCAATGCAGTAGGTCAGTCGGTCTTCATAGCGCGCCTTCACCAGCTGCAGGTAGCGGCGGGCATTTTGCAGCTCTTCACCCAGGGTCGCGGTCTTGGAGCGCAGGTCAGTGGCGTAGCGCAGCATCTGTGCAAACTGATCACAGATGTCAGTGATTTCCTCACTCCCGCACTCCATGCCTTTTGCGGCGATGATGTTCAGCGTATTGTAGATGAAATGAGGGTTGATTTGCATCTGCAGGGCGTTAAGCTGAGCCTGCAATGCGCCCTCGCGCAGGGCGAGCTCTGCGTGCATGGAGGACTGCAGCTTGGTCATCAGACGATTGAGGGTGGTCTCCAGCTTGTGGATTTCCCGGTCTCCGGGATGAGTGACGGTGGCGGTCAGCACCTCATCGGAATGGGCAAGAACGCTGTCCACCGGCAGGTGCCTGACGCGGCGGGTCAGCTTTCGGATGGCGCGGGTCAATCCCAGGGAACACAGCGCCACGATCACCAGCGTCACAGCCAGAATGCCTGCTGCCACGATGATATAGTTGCGGATCAGCGCGTCTGCCTGTTGATTGTACACGGACATATCCTGCGAGACATAGACGGTCATATGCAGGTAATCGCTGTACAGACCGACGACCAGACGGTCTACGCCGTCCTGCTGTACGCGGGTAAAGCCGGTGGGGTTCAGGTTGGTGTAGACAATGTCGTCGCCTTGGTTGCGGAACAGCTGCTCGCCGTTGTCGAAGATGCCCTGAACAAGGAAGCCGTCATGCTCCTGCCACATGAAGATATCCACCAGGTCGTCCAGATGGGCGTTGACCTCCACATAGCCGATATGCTCGCCGCGCCATGCGACGGATCGGATCGCGGAAAATACGCCGATAAAGTCTTCTGTCCATGGGTCGGCATGAGGCCCGATGATGTGCCG
>JAFXFR010000081.1 GCA_017513475.1 Clostridia bacterium | reverse complement strand
GTGGGTCTGCCGAATGTCGGCAAGAGCACCCTTTTCAATGCGATCACCAAGGCGGGCGCACAGGCCGCCAATTAACCCTTCTGCACCATTGAGCCCAACCCCGGCATGGTCATGGTGCCCGACAGCCGTCTGGATGTACTGGCTGACATGTATCACCCCAAGAAGGTTACGCCTACCACCATCGAGTTCGTGGACATCGCCGGCCTGGTGAAGGGCGCTTCCCACGGCGAGGGTCTGGGCAACAAGTTCCTCAGCCACATCCGCGAGGTGGATGCCATCGTCCATGTCGTGCGCTGCTTTGAGGACGAGAACATCATCCACGTGGACGGCTCCATCGACCCCGCCCGCGATATCGAGACCATCAACCTGGAGCTGATCTTCGCGGACATGGAGTCCGTGCAGCGCCGCAAGGACAAGGCGGTCAAGGCTTTCCGCGGCGGCGACAAGAAGGCCGGCGTGGAGGTTGACCTCTGCGAGCGCATCTACAACCACCTCGAGTCCGGCAAGCCTGCCCGTACCTGCAAGATGGACGACGAAGAGCGCGAGGCTGTGAACGGCTGGTTCCTGCTGACCACCAAGCCCGTGATCTACGCTGCCAATATCGCGGAGGAGGCGCTGGGCGGCGACCTGAGCGACATCCCCGGCCTGGACAAGGTGGAGGCTATCGCGAAGGAAGAAGGCGCTGAGGTGCTGGTCATCTCCGCCGCCATCGAGGAAGAAATCGCCCAGATGGATCCCGAGGAGAAGGCTGAATTCCTGGAGGGCCTGGGCATTGGCCAGAGCGGCCTGGATCGTCTGATCACCGCCTGCTACCGTCTGCTGGGCCTGATTTCCTTCCTGACCGCCGGCGAGGACGAGTGCCGCGCCTGGACCATCGTCAACGGAACCAAGGCGCCTCAGGCTGCCGGTAAGATCCACACCGACTTCGAGCGCGGCTTCATCCGTGCCGAAATCGTACCCTTCGACACCCTGGTGGAGCTGGGCTCCATGGCTGCCTGCAAGGAAAAGGGCCTTGTCCGTTCCGAGGGCAAGGAGTACGTCATGAAGGACGGCGACATCACCCTCTTCCGTTTCAACGTTTAAGGGTCTTCGACCCGTTTGGGCGCTACCGCGCGGCGATGGCTTCTGAGCAGGAGTCACGGAGCGCGGAGGGCGCTCCGCAACGCAGTACCGCAACTCATTCACGAAAGGAAGGTTGCCTCATGAGCCGTCTTTCGTATTTCTTCAAGCGTTTGGTCAAGATGGACTGGAAGGCCATGTGGAAGACCACGGCCCTCCTCAAGGAGCGCAGCGGCAAGAGCCGCATCTGGCTCCTGTGCGATATGCTCAAGTGCGCCGTCAAGTACAACGCGGGCTATGTGGACTACAAGATCGCCCAAATGTACAACCTCAACGACGCCCAGCGCCGCACGGTCATCACCCGCGGCATCTCCAACGGCATCGTCCGCCGGATGAATCCGAAGGAGTACTGGCACTTCTTTGACGATAAGACTCAGTTCAACGAGCTGTTCAAGGAGTGGATCCCGCGCAAGTGGCTGCTGATCAACGACAGCACCACCGCCGAGCAGGTTGCGGATATGATGACGCTGCCCAACCTGATCGGCAAGCCCCTGGAAGGCTCCAGCGGCGTGGGCATCTACAAGTACACGCCCGAGGACTGGGCTGAGGGCGCAGAAGCCTTCCTGGCTCGTCTCAAGGCTGATGGCGTGGGCATCCTGGAGGAGATCGTCATCCAGCATCCCGAAATGGCCCGCCTGTGCCCGACATCTGTCAACACCTGCCGCATTGCAACGCTGCTGGGTGACAAGGCCGAGGGCATCGTCTACGGCTTTGTGCGCATCGGCAACGGCAAGGTGATGGATAATGTGGACTGCGGCGGTATGGCGGCACGCGTAGACCTGGAGAGCGGTAAGCTCCTCACCGTCGGCGCGGACAAGGCCGGCAACACCTTCACCAAGCACCCCATCACCGGCACGGACATCATTGGCTTTACCATCCCGTACTGGGAGGAAGCCAAGGCCATGTGCATGGAGGCGGCCCGCAAGGTGCCTCAGATGCGCTTCATCGCCTGGGACGTGGCCATCACCGAGAACGGCCCCACCTTCATCGAGGGCAATTCTTTCCCGAGCCACGCGGTTCCGCAGTTTGCTGCCCACTATCCGGACGGCATCGGCATTCTGCCCGAGTTCCGCAAATTTATTGATTGCTGAGCCAAGGGGGGGACTATGTCCCTCCTTTCTTTTATGGAGGAACGTATGGAACCCATCACTGCCTATCATGTTGTCACTGACCGCCCGATGACCGTTGGTCAGCACATTATCTTTGACGAAGCTCACCACAGCGGCGTGTACAGCCGTGTCATGGCACTGACGGATGCCGTGGCGGATGTGTACGCCCATCCCGAGAAGTACGAGTTGCCGCTGGAGCACCATCTGGACGTAGCCCTCCGCGAGCTGGCGATGGAGGAAGTCCGCCGGGAAAAGTACCCGCAGTATCCTTCCCGCATGGCCTGCCTGTATGTCAGCCGCGAGCTGGAGGAATCCCGCCGATGGGGTGAATTTTTCGCGCGCGTTGGTCGCCCGACCTACGCGATTGTAGAACTGAAAATCACTGGCCGGGTCTTCGTGGGCAACGCCTGCAACTGCTTTGACGGTACACCGGATAAGGCGGCCAACCTTGCCAAAGCCGATCATTACTGGCAAAATCTCCCCAACGAGGACAACGAGTATATCTGGGAAATGCTCGCGGACGGAGACATCGAGGTCGTTCGCGTGGTAGAGGAGATCAACGCAAATCTGGCATAAGAAAAACGCAGCATCCGTGATGGGTGCTGCGCTTTTTTACTTGCGGCATGCGTCCACAAAGGACTTGAACAGCTGCTTGTGGGCGGCGTTTTCCTCGCGTTCCACAAGGCGTTCCGGGTGCCACTGGACGCCGATAAAGTAGGGATGGCCAGGCATCTCAAAGGCTTCGATTACACCGTCGGATGCGCGGGCTGTAACGGTAAGGCTGGGGGCAATATCCTTTACTGCCTGGTGGTGGAATGAGTTGGTAGCCAATGTTGTGCTGCGGTAAATCGCGTGCAGCTGGCTGCCGGCTTCAATCGTCACTTTGTGGGAGGTATAGGGAGCAATCTGGTGCTGGGAATGGGCGATGCAGCCGGGAAGCTGACTCTTCAGATCCTGATAGAGGGTACCGCCGGCAGCGACGTTGAGGACCTGTTCACCCCTGCAGATACCAAGGATCGGCTTGTTAGGATGCTTCTCCAGTAGCAGGCGGCACAGGGTAAGCTCAAATTCATCGCGCAGGGGCAGGACGTCGCCGCAGGCCCAGAGCTGATCCTCGCCGAAATAGGCCGGATCCACATCTTCGCCGCCGGAAAACAGTACGCCGTCCACCAGGCCGGCGTAGGCCTGGATGACCTCTGTATCACGGGTGATGGGGAGCAGAATGGGCGTGCCGCCGGCCTTGCGAATCACGTTGGAATAGGACATGGGCATCATCAGACGCTTTTCATCCTGCTGGATGGAATGGGTCAGACCGATCACCGGACGCATAGGATGGCCTCCTTGTTGTTGCTGTTGCATTCATTGTACAGCGAACCAACGATGATGTCAAACATAATGGCGGCAGAAATCGCCAAGTCCATATTACAGGACAGAAGTCGGCTAAAACAGACTGCAAGTCTGTCTCCGTGTTGAAGGAACGGAATTGAATCTGACCGATATGGCAGGATTCGTCAAAAAAGCCGCGAATACCTGTTATGGTAAACAAGTTGCACGAATGGGAGTGTGTACACGATGGAACAACTCTTCAATCACGGCTGGGAGTTTGTCAAGCTCAACAGCGGATCGTCCCTGACGGATGCAGAAAGCTCCGTGTGGAAGAAGGTCGATTTGCCCCATGATTATTTGATTTATCAGGCGCATGACCTGTATGAGACCTGTGACGGCTGGTATCGCTGCATGCTGTCAGTACCGCAACAGTGGCTGGACAAGGCGGTCACCCTCCGCTTTGACGGCGTATATATGGATTGCGATGTCCTTCTCAACGGAATGGTCGTTTGTACTCACCACTATGGATACACCTGCTTTGAT
>JAFXFR010000080.1 GCA_017513475.1 Clostridia bacterium | reverse complement strand
TCAAGCTGACCCGCACACTGGCGATCATCCCCACGGTGATCGTGTTCGCCCTTGTGCAGCTGAACCTCAAGCGTAAGGAGGCTCTCTCACTCCAACAGGACGGCAGCCAGTTCAAGGCCGAGTTCTCCATCAAAAAGATCTTCCCCTGGTTCATCCTGGGCTTCCTGGCCATGTCCATCGTGGCGAGCATCCTCCCGATTCCTGCGCAGGTGGTGAGCGGAACCAAGACCGCCAGCAAGTTCCTGATGGTCTGTGCGCTGGCCGCCATCGGCCTGAACACCTCCTTCGCCAGCATGAAGAAGGCTGGCATCCGTCCCATGATCCACGGCTTCATCATTTCCGCGCTGGTGGTGATCGTGGCGCTGCTGGTAGAGATGGGCATGGGGATCGTGTAATTCCAAATCGCTGTACATGAAATTGAGCCGCTGGCGGTACTGCCAGCGGCTTTGTGGTTATTCGGTTGATGAGTCGGTATTGGCTATATTCCAGCACACTCTCCAGGTACCGGGTGAACAACTCCTTCTGCGTATCCGTCATGGTAGCGCGGAGGCCTGTTTCGTTGCGGTCAACCAGTCGGCGCAGCGCCTTGTATTCCGGACTCGGCGAAGATCCATACTCCGTCGGCTCAATATTGCCATACCACAGCTCTTCGAGTATTCTCATACTACATCCTCCCCATAGACTAATTCGTGGAGGATGATTTCCTCTGCCCGGCTGCGGATGCTGTTCATCGCCCGTACCCATGCCATCTGGTCGCAGACCTTCATAGACTCGGTGACGCCTTCAGCTGCTTTCATCTGGTTAATGATCACTTCCAGCCGGTGCTGTGCCTGTTCGTTCAGGTCTGCCAAATATGCCGCCATGTTACCATGAAGAATCAAATCGGCGTACTGGGCCGGATGATTCTCTTTGAGATAGTCCCGGTGCATTCTGCCCCATTTTCCAATAGGACGCTGCGTCTCTGCTGGCAGGGTAAGCTGCGGTATGTAGTAATCGCCTACAAGCTCGTACCAAAGGCCATTGCTTTCATCATAGATATGTTTCTTCAACTCAATCATTTTCCTGATCTCCTTATTCTGGTCGTCATATCTGCAAGTCTGACTCTCCAGAAATATTGGTAAATCGTTGGTAAACTGAGTTTGAAGCACAGAAAACGCTCATTTGGGGACGCTATAAGAAGATTCAGGACTTTTTATCGTGCCGGGGAAATCCTGCCGTGGCACACAAACAAAACTCGTTTCATAGCAACTCCTTGCATTGATGAGCAAAGGGCTGCTGCAGCTTGTCAGCTGCAGCAGCCCCGCTTTATTGGGATCAGTGCGCCTTCTTACGACGCAGGAGCATCGCCAGCAGCGCGAGGGCAGCGCCCGCCGTCAACGTCGTCCACAGGGCCAAAGACGTATTGTCACCGGTCTGCGGGATCTTCGCGTTGGTAATGGTGCCGCCGTTCTCGGCGTACTCAGCTTCCTCGCCCGAACGCAGCTGGTAGGTCGCCGCGAAGCCATCCATGGGCTCCTCAACCACCGTGTAAACTGCAGGCTGACCATTCACGGTCTCGGGCAGGTCGTAGTACTTGTACCAGCCGTCGCTGTCAGGCTTGGGCGTGGGCACGTCCATCACCTCGCCGTTGCAGTACAGCGTCAGGGTGATGGCCGGCGTCTCCTCGCCCTCCTCCAGGCCGGTCCAGCACTTCTGAACCTTGAAGGAAAGCTTGGGCTGTGCACGGTTGATGATCGTGCCGCCGTCGTGGACGACCTTGGTCACATCCTCGTAAGGTGCGACGTTCTTGTAGATGCGGATGTAGCCCTCGATGCCACGTTCCTTGGCGGTGTAGACGATCTCGTTGCCATCCTCATCGTACTTGGGCAGGTCGTAGTAGGTGTACAGGCTGCCCGCACGGACAACCTCGGGCTGAGGCACGATTTCCTTGCCGTTAGCGAACAGGGTCAGAACGATATCGCCCAGGTCAGCGCCTTCCCAAATCTTGGTGACAGAGAAGGTCGTGGTTTCCATCGTATTGACGAAGTCCACACGGGCTTCATTGCCATTGATCGTGCCCTCGGTCTTGGTGCCGCTCGCGCCGTTCACCGTAGTGGTGTAGACGCCGCTGACGTCTTCCTCGACCGTGTACTTCGCGCCTTCCGGCAGACCCTTGATCGTGACGGTCTGGCCGTCCTTCAGTGCGATCTTGCCGCCGCTGGTGATCTTGCCAGTCACATCGCCGGTGTACTCGTATTCGCCGGTGAGCTCAGTGCCCTCCGCATCGTACAGAGTAACGATCATGTCGAAGGCTTCCTCCGTCTCAACGCCCTCAACCTTCTTGGAGATGGTCAGGGTGCCGATCTGCTTGTTGTCAAACACCACGCGGTTTGCCGGAGCGCCGTTCTTGGTGATGACAAGAACAACCTTCAGGGTGCCGTCGCCGTTATCGGAGATGGTCACGGTAACCTCGTAGATGCTGTCGTCTGCGATCAGCAGCTCGTTGGATTCCGTGGTTTCCTCAATGGTGAAGGTGTAGGTCTTGCCCACATCCTCCAGATCGAAGTACAGGGTACCGAAGATGATGCTGCCCTTGTCATTCTGGGCCTTCATCTCAACGCCATCGCCCTTCAGAACGAAGTCATAAACCTGTTCCGCAGTGGGTTCGGCGCCATCAACGGTCTTGACCGCGTTGAGCAGCAGAGATGCCGCCGCTGCGTAGGTGTTGGTGAAGTTCAGGGCGGTGGCGTTGTCGGAGGCGGTCACCTTCAGCGTACCGTCGCCGTTGTCCTCAACCTCGACCGTCACGGTGTGGACCGTCTTGTCGTAGGTGATACCGGCCTTGCCGTCGTTCACTTCCTTCACCGTGTAGGTGTAGGTCTTGCCTGCGTCGTCCAGATCGTATGCGATCGGTGCGAACGCGAAGCTGCCGTTCGCGGCGTTCTTCACGGTCTCAATGACGTTGCC
>JAFXFR010000079.1 GCA_017513475.1 Clostridia bacterium | reverse complement strand
CGGCGAATCAGCTCCATCTGCAGCTCGCCGGGATTCTCGATCTTGTGGGGGATGCACTCGCCGTCCTTTAGGGTGCAGGTGATCTCCACCACGTCGGTGTCCAGCAGGCCGGGGATGGCGCCCTGGTTGGGCAGGCAGAGGATCATCTCGCTCTCCTTGCCGGACAGCTTGGTACGGATATACTTCAGAGCCACGCCGGCATAGCCGCCGGCATCCTTCTCATAGATGTCGAAATGATAGGGTTCCTTGGCGCGGCTGATACCGGTCTCGTTGGACATATAGGCGTCCTCGCGCTTACCGTACCACTTGTCGAACACCTTCAGGCAATTGTCGAAATCGTTCTCGATGTCCATCTGAGACAGCTCTTCCATCATATGGATGTTGACATCACGGATGACCTCGCCGCGGGTGATGTTGGCATTCAGGATGTTTTCGATGGCCTGCTCGCGATAATAGAAGTAGTACAGATACTCGTTGAGGATGCAGCCCATGTGCTCCACCAGATCCTTCTTGAAGAAGCGCATATCGGTGTCGCTGTAGATCTTGTCGTTCTGCAGCAGTTCGGGCATGATCTCCCGGCCGTTCAGCTTCACGCTCTCAAAGAAAGACAGATGGTTCAGGCCGTAGCAGTTGCCGGTAACGGCGTCCTGCTCCACGCCGTACAGCTTGGCGAAGGAGTGCAGCAGGCTGCTGGGGGCGTCACAGATACCATAGGTGAAGTCGTAGCCCATGTCGCGCAGGGTCTGGGACACCACGCCGGCGGGGTTGGTGAAGTTGAAAATCTTCACGTCGGGCTTAGCGTACTTCTTGGCCAGCTCGCAGTACTCCACCAGAGCGGGCACAGAGCGCATGGCGAAGGAGAAGCCGGCAGCGCCGGTGGTCTCCTGGCCCAGCAGATGCTTAGCCAGAGCAGCCTTCTCGTCGCGGATACGCATATCGTCGCCGCCCATGCGGATGGTAGTGATGATATAGTCGGCGTCGCGGATGGCCTCCACAGCGTCGCCGGTCAGGTCAAACTTCAGCTCGGGCTGCAGCTTCTTCACCAGCTGCTGGGCCATCTTGCCGTAGATATTCAGCTTCTTCTCGTCGTTGTCCATGAACACGATCTCGTCGAAGCCCAACTCGCGGCTGGCCTGTGCCAGGCTCTTTGCCAGGAACATGGAGCGGACACCGCCGCCGCCGATTACAGAAATTTTCATATGATAAAGCCTCGCTTTCGCAAAGATTAATAATCAGATTCATTCATACGGAACAGCTTGTTGATGCTGTAGACCGTGACCACACCCGCGACGATCAGCACCACGCCCATCATATTGGCATAGCCGTAGTTGTTGTCCGTCATGGATGTCTTGTAGAGATACAGGGGCAGGTTGATGGTCAGGTCGCCGGGGCCGCCCTGGGTCGTCAGATAGATGAGCTCAAACTCGCGCAGCATACTGGTGGCTGCAACGATCACGCAGGTGCCCAGAGTGGTGCGGATCAGGGGCAGCTTCACCTGCAGGTTCAGCTGCATTTCAGTGGCGCCGTCGATACGGGCTGCCTCCAGCACATCCTCAGGGATGGCCAGCAGAGCTGCCAGGACGATGATGATGATCATACCGGTATAGAGCAGCCAGCTCCAGGTGACGGTAATGAATGCGGAGTTCTGGTCAAAGAACCAGTTCTTCACAAAATCATTGCCGGTGATCTGGCTGATAAAGGAGTTGATCAGACCGTACTTGGGGTTGAATACATTCAGGAAAATCACGCCCAGCGCCGCCGCGGAGACAACGTTGGGGAACATATAGATGGTACGCATTACCTTCCAGCCGCGCATTTTGCGGGCCAGCATAAAGGCGATGACGGTACCGATGCCCACATGGATGGTGGACTGCATCAGAACCCAGATCACGGTATTCTTCAGTGCCGTGATCATACGGGGGTCGTTGGTAAAGGCGTTGATGTAGTTGTCCAGGCCGACGAAATTGAATACGCCGCCCGCCTTCCACTCGAAGAAGGAGCTGCCGAACACCATGCCCAGAGGAATCAGGTAGATCAGCGCAAACAGCAGCAGGCACGGGAGCAAAAAGGCCGCCAGTTTCCATCTTTTAACTTTCATGTCCTATCTCTCCATTTCCGCAGCCCAGTCAGACGCCTTTGCCGCTTTCTTTTGGGTTCCCACGGCGCGCCCAGTTGGGCGCGCCGCGGGAGTTTCCGCTTAGTTAGATGTAATTGCTGTGGTTCGAAGTTAAGATCAGTTCTTGGCAGCAGCGTCGGTCAGAGCCTGGGCGAACTGCTCGGGAGTGATCTGACCCTGGGCCAGCAGAGGATACTGAACGCTGATCTCGTCGACAACGTTGGCATACCACAGGCTCTGGAAGTCATTGATGTTGCGCTCGGCAGCATCGCCCAGAGCCAGGACCTCGTTGACCTGAGGCTTCACGTTATCAGAGACGATACCTTCCATGGAGGGAGTCTCACCGGTCATCTCCAGGAACAGGCGCTGGCTCTCTTCGCTGTTGATGAACTTGATGAACTCGATGGAAGCCTTGATGTGCTCCTCATCCTTGGAAGCGACGTTGTAGCCGATCTTGCCGCTGTTGTACATGACGCCGCCGGGATACATAGCAACACCGATCTTCTCAGCGAAGCCGTCGTCGACCATGTTGGGATCATAGAAGTCGGAGACCATCCAGGGGCCGTTGGCGATGATGGCAGTCTCCTCCATGAAGAAGTTGGCAGCAGCGTTCTCATAGGCACCACCGATGGCATCGGGAGTGGTGTACTTCTGGAACATATTCTGGATGTTGGTGGCAGCAGCGATGAACTCGGGAGTGTTGTAGTCCTTGGGCAGCAGGGTGTTCATGAACTCCTCGCCGGCGTCGTTCTGAGCGATCATGGCGCCCAGCATCAGAGAAGTGACCCAACCGGAGTCAGCGGTATCCATGGACAGGGGGGTGATGCCGGCAGCCAGCAGCTTGTCGCACTGAGCGAAGAACTCGTCCCAGGTCTCAGCGGGCTTCTCGATGCCAGCCTGAGCGAACAGGTCCTTGTTGTAGAAGTAGCCGATGACCTGACGGGCCTGAGGCACGCCGTAGATCTTGCCGTCGCGGGAGTTAACATCCCAGCACAGCTGAGAACCGTGGCTCTTCAGCTCGTCGTCCATGTAGGGGGTCAGATCGCCCAGCTGGTCCTTCATGGAGTCGATCAGGTTGTAGCCGCCGCAGGCGAACACATCGGGCAGAGAGTTGGAGCTGTACAGAACCTTCATCTTGTCGACGTAGTTCTGGTCACCGGCGATCTCCTCGATCTTGACGTCGATCTTGCCGGCATACTCGGCGTTGAAAGCGGCGATACGGTCAGCCCACCACTCAGTCATGGTGCTGGTGCCGATCCACATGGTGGGGAAGGTGATCTCGATAGCCTCTTCGGCGGGAGCCTCAGCGGGCTTCTCGGCGGGGGTCTCGGCAGGCTTCTCTTCCTTGGCGCCGCAGGCGGCCAGGGACAGAACCATTGCCAGAGTCAGGAGCAGGGCAAATAACTTCTTCATTTCTTTTCCTCCTTGAAAATTTGGATGCTTTGATTTTTATCATACACCGGTGAAGATCCGGCATACTTCATGTGGTTAACCCTTAACGGCGCCGTCCACCATACTGCTGGTGATCTGCTCCTGCAGGATGGCATAGACAACGATACTGGGCAGGATGACCATGGTCAGGGCAGCGAACATGGCCGTGTAGTTGAAGGAGAACTGAGAGGTGAAATAGTTCAGCGCCAGAGGCAGCGTCCGCACGCTGGTGTCGGACGTCAGGATCAGCGCGAACATGAACTCGTTCCAGCTGGTCAGGAACTGCAGGATGGCGCCGGTGGCCAGGCCCGGCTTTGCCAGGGGGAACACGATGACGAAGAACGTGCGGAAGAAACCCGCGCCGTCGATGTACGCCGCCTCCTCCAGTTCTTTCGG
>JAFXFR010000078.1 GCA_017513475.1 Clostridia bacterium | reverse complement strand
GCTGCCGCTGCTGCTGTTGAAGAGAAGACTGAGTTCGACGTCATCCTGAAGGGCTTCGACGCCGCTGCCAAGCTGAAGGTTCTGAAGGTCATCCGCGAAGTGTGCGGCCTGGGCCTGAAGGAAGCCAAGGACTTCGTTGAGGCTGCTGCTGCTGGCCCCAAGACCGTCAAGGAAGGCCTGTCCAAGGAAGACGCCGAGAAGCTGGCTGCCCAGATCAAGGAAGTCGGCGGCGAAGTCGAGGTCAAGTAATCTCGCTCGTCATCGGACGAATTTCAAGAGGATGCTCGAAAGAGCGTCCTCTTTTTTGTTGCAGCTTTTCACGATCTGATGTATAATGCTTTCAACAGGGGGTGAGGTAAGATGGCCGAATACCGATTCTATGATACTGACATAATCGGTTTTACTGAATATGATATCGCGGGAAGCGAATATGAAGCTTTGATTGATAAGTGTTTTGCCTACTGCACATCTTTCTCCTTTTATGTAAGAAGCACTGAAGTTGTCGTTCCCGGCGAACTGGAACCATATCGCCTGCCTCTTACGCCCTCCATCAAGGCTTATTATCAACACTATGGAGATGGCGGACAGATACACCATTACCGCCTGTCACAGTATAATCGGGGATCTATCCATTCCGTTGCTGACAGCATCTTCAAATGGATAGATGGCTGGGGATATCACAATCCAGAAGATCCCGTATTCTATCGCTCGGATGGGAGCATTTTTCTTGCATCCTGCATACACGAAGGTTGTATATCGCTCTTTCCCCGCGCTGGTGAGGAAGTAAGCGACATCATCACGAATCCCCCCTGGCTCAGAATAGCGAACACCTGACAAAAATCCGGCGAGAGGCACTCCCCTCGCCGGACATTTTCTTATTTCTTATCCTTCTTCTTGAACAGGTATTCGTCCACCTTCTTGACGATCTCGTCGCTGACCTTGCGCTCGATCGGGAAAACCTTCGCGGAATCGACCCGCTTGGCGAACATCAGCGCCTGCTGCAGGGTGATATCGAGGGCCTCGGCGCTCAGGTAGCCGCTCTTGAGGTTGTCGCGGCGGTCATGGATGTAGCCCGCGCCGGGCACGCCGAAGCGGATCAGGTTCACCGCGGGTACGCCCTTGTCCGCGAAGGGGATGCAGTCGGAGGAGTAGATGTCCATGCGCACGTCGCAGGCGATCCCGGCTTCGCGCATGAGGGCGTCCACATAGCCCACAGCCTTCTCGGTGGCCAGGACGGGACAGCCGTTCTTGCCCAGGATGGGAGCTGCCACGTCGATGTTGATCATCAGCACATGCTTGGAAAGCTCGTCCTCATGGGCCTTGACCCAGGCCTTGGAGCCCAGCAGGCCCTGCTCCTCGGAGCCGTACCAGTTGAACTTCATCGTGCGGGCGGGCTTGTGCTCAGCGAAGTAACGCAGCAGCTCCATGATGATGACGCTGCCGGACATGTTGTCATACACGCCGGTGGAGAAGTACACGCTGTCATAATGCGCGCCGAAGGAGATGATCTCGTCGGGGTACTCCGTGCCCTCGATCACCGCGCAGACGTTCTGGCTGATGCCCTCGTAGTCCTGCGCGTCCAGCTCAATGTGCATCTTCTTCGCGCCGCGGCGGACGATCTCCACCGCATCCAACGTGCGCATGTGGAGCGCGGTGCAGGCGCCGCAATCCTCGGTCAGCACCTCGCGGAGCTTGCGGATGTCGCAGTCAGTTTCGCTGCGGCGGTCAAGGGTGGTGCCGTCAAAGGTCAGGATGGCTGCCACGCCGGCCTTCATCAGCTTCTCATAGACTTTCTTACCCAGGCGGCCGTTCACCATGACGGCCTTGCCCTTCACATTGGCAAGATGAGCGTCCTCCGCGCCCTCGGCATAGTAGAATTCCAGATCCGCGCCGCCTTCGGGGGTGGACAGGCCGCGCTCATAGCCGGTGACCTCATACTCCTTGACGTAGGGCTCGGTGACGACCAGCTTGGCATGGTTGACCTTGCCGCAGGCCACAGGGAATTCTTCAATATGTGCCTCAGCACCGGTGGACTGGGCGACCTCCAGCAGCTTCTGGGCCGCCTGCTTCTCCGCCTCGGAGCAGCTGACACGCTCATAGGCCAGCTCCTTGAGCAGATTGAATGCACGATATGCAGATACCTTCATTAGAAAACGCCTCCTGTTGGTTGTCTTGTTTTCATTATACAACCAAACAGGAAGCAAGGCAAGTTTTTCGTTTGTATTACCGCATAGCAGCGTCCATCATGGCGAGTATCGCGCCCTCAGCATCCTTGGTATACTGCCAGCACGCCATGCCCATCAGGCCGTTGTCAACCACCCACTTGCCCTTGTAGGCAATGGATTCGCTGTCGTCGCCGGTGACAAAGTTCGTACCGTCGAACCACCACGGCACCTTGGCTTTCTCATCAAAGTAGCGGGTGTAGCCCTGATCCTCCAGGCGGAGCAGCTCGTCAAAGGAGATGGACTTGTTGCCGGGCGTTGCAGCCCGCTGTCCCAGTCCATTCCCGCCGCCGGAGACCTGCCGCCAGACCTTGCCGTAGGCCGGCATACCCAGCAGCAGCTTATCCGCCGGGAAGCCGCCGTCGATCATCGTCCGCACCGCCTTCGCGCCGGAGGAAGGACGGTTCTCATCCGGGTACAGACCGGAATGATGCCCGGTGATGCGGTCAAAGCCGGCCAGATCATAGGTCATCAGCACGCACTGATCCAGCAGCCCTGCCAGGCGCGCCGGATCCAGCACTTCCAGTTGCTGATCCCCTGCCCCCAGGGCCACGGACAGATGATACTCGCGCCCATGGAGGGCTTCGCGCTCATCCAGCCCCGCCCGCAGCAGCTCCAGGAAGGCATACAAGTTCTCCACGTCCACCTCCGGGCGGGAAACGATGCCCGTTCCAGGCACGCCGGGGTATTCCCAGTCCACGTCGATGCCCACAAAGCCGCAGTCGTCGATCATCTGCAGTAGGCTGTCCGCGAGGATTTTGCGGCCTTCTTCCGTCAGGCAGGCGTCGGAGAAGCCGTCTGCACCCCATCCGCCGATGGACACCACGCCATCCACATGGGGATGCTTCTTCAGGAAGGACTGCACCTGCTTCAGGCCCACCCAGTGGGAGCCGTCCGCCTTGCCGTCCTTGATGAGGGCGAAGGAGTAGTTCAGCTGATCCAGGGCATGGGCGTCCGCATCGCGGAGCTTCATGTCCCAGGAATCCATGATGTACATGACCGTACGGCCTTTGCGGATGTTCATAGGGGCCTCCTCTTCCGCCGTGGCGGCTTGTGTAGTGTATGCGCCGGAGCTGACGGACAGTCCCGTCACCATCAGGAGCATCAGCATGAGCATCATTTTCTTGGCAAGTCTGCGCAGCTTGCGCTCTTTGGTGCGCGGCGTGGTTGTCGACACCGCGTTCACCTCCGCGTCAGGACATACGTCCCGTTTTTACGGAGTAATCATATCATAACATGACCTGCCTGTCACAGTCAATTTGCGGAAACGCCGCAGATCCTGCCGAAATCTGCCGCTGAAATACGGTTTTCCCTTGACACATCGGCGCGGGTATTGTACCATTTACCATAATGAACCCCACACAAACTTGCACGCGGAGGACATACGAATGATCTTCATCGGCATTTGCGGCGCCAGCGGCAGCGGAAAATCAACACTGGCAGATTCCCTGGCGGCGGCGCTGGGCAATCGCTGCTTTGTGCTCCAGCAGGACTGCTACTACAAGGACCACAGCCACCTCCCCTTTGAAGAGCGCTGCCTGCTCAATTATGACGAGCCGTCCATTTTTGACCACGACGCCCTTTTGCAGGACGTGACCGACCTGATGAACGGCAAAGCCATCACCCGCAAGGGCTACGACTATGCCAATCACCGCCGCGCGGACACGGAGGAAATCATCACGCCCCCGGACGTGCTGATCCTGGAGGGCATCCACTGCTTCCACGACGAACGGCTTTTGGCGCTGATGTACCTGAAGCTCTACATGAACGTGGACGCGGATATCTGCCTGCTGCGCCGCATCGAGCGGGACATCAACGAGCGCGGGCGCTCCATCGACTCCATCTCCAACCAGTACCGCAGCACCGTACGGCCCATGTTCGAGCAGTACATCCGCAACTATGTGAACCTGGCGGACGTGATCGTCGCCCGCGGCGGCAAGAATGCCCGCATTGTGGAGATCCTCGCCGGGTATGTCTCCGATGAACTGCATAAGCGTCAGGGAATCAGCGAATAACCCCCATCAAAAGGAGGATATATGGCAAGCAAGGTGTATTTCAGCAAAGCCATCACCCCCGAAAAGGTGTTGGAAATGTACAATCTGCTGGGCGTTGATCTACCCGGCAAGGTGGCCGTCAAGCTCCATTCCGGCGAAAAGGGCAACCAGAACTTCCTCGGGCCCGACTTCTGGAAGCCGGTCATCGACCATGTGGGCGGAACCGTGGTGGAATGCAACACCGCATATCCCGGTGCCCGTGACGTCACCGAGCGTCATGAACAGCTGATGCGCGACCACGGCTGGGCAGCGCATTTCAACGTGGACATCATGGACGGCGAAGGCCCCGACCTGCAGCTGCTCGTTCCCGGCGGCAAGGTGATCCAGAAAAACTTCGTGGGCAGGAATCTCGTCAAGTACGACTCCCTGCTGGTGCTCAGTCACTTCAAGGGGCATCCTATGGGCGGCTTTGGCGGCGCGATCAAACAGCTGTCCATCGGCATTGCCTCCTCCTACGGCAAGAAGCACATTCACGGCGCCGGCGACGCCAGTCTGGGCTTTGGCGGCGATCATGATGGCTTCCTGGAGGCCATGGCGGATGCAGCTTCCTCCATTGCCCGGCGCTTTACCGGCAAGGCGGTGTATATCAGCGTGATGAAGAACCTCTCCGTGGACTGCGACTGCTGTGCCAAGGCAGAGGATCCCTGCATGGCGGATATCGGCATGTTGGCCAGCCTTGATCCCATCGCCATTGACCAGGCCGGTCTGGATCTGATCTACGCCCAGAAGGACGATCCCGGGCTCCCCCACATGCTGGAGCGCATCGAGAGCCGCAACGGCGTACACACCATCGAGGCAGCTGCAGCCCTGGGCTTCGGCAGCCGTGAGTACGAGCTGGTGGAAATCGAATAACCCAAAGGAGGTCGCTTCGGCCTCCTTTTTGCATGTCACAAATGTAACTTTTCTCCTTCCGCCTTGACCGGATGGGTGGAAAGCCCTATAATGTATATGGACATTTATGCGCCCTGCGCGCTTGCATTATCTGCAACAAGGAGCACAACATGAAAAAAAGCCTGTTTCTCCTCCTGCTGACGCTTCTCATGGCACTCGGCGTCGCGGCCTGGGCAGAGGTCTCCTTCCCGCCATCTCTGACGACGATCGATAACAGCGCCTTTGAGAATGACGCCTCCATGAAGGGAGTCGTTACCCTGCCCGGCAGCATCCGCACGGTTGGCGAACGCGCCTTTGCAGGCACAAGCCTCCATGCGCTGATCGTGCCCTCCGGCTGCAAGACCGTCGCAGGCTCCGTCCTTTCCGGCACAGAGGCTGCTTATGTGTACTTCAAGGGCGCCTCCACCATTATCGACGGCGATCTGTCCGGTGCTGCCTATGTGTTTGGCCCGGCTTTCGGTACCGCATCCGCTTTTGACAACTTTTACGCCTCGGAAACCCTGGTCACCAACGGCGGCTTTTACTACAGCGTGACGGAGGGCACCGCCATCCCGCTTTGCGCGGTGAACGGCCCTGCGCTCACGGGTGAGATCGTTGTGCCCAAGCTGGTGAACGGACAACCCGTACGCTCACTGGATACGCTGATCGTCAACGGCTGCGATGACATTTCCGGCATCCGCGTGCCTGCCTATCTGGATATGCCCAGCCATCTGGATGTATCCACCTATCAGACCATGACCGCCGAAGCGCCCGTTGCCTCCGCAGAGACCGCCAAGGTCGGCGATACCGTCACCTGGACGGCTTCCTCCACCGGCGCTTACGGCGATGTGTCCTACACCTGGCATTTTGATACCGACGGCATCACCAAGACCGTCGTCACTGCCGAACCCGAGGTCACTGTCACCCTGGAAACCGCAGGTTCCTGCACCGTGAGCGTTACTGTATCGGATGAGCTGGGCGACAGCGCAACCGCCAGCGCACCCGCCTTCTCCGTCACCGGCAGTCAGACGATCTATCGGGCTCTGCTGATCGGCAACACCTACGCCGGAACACCCAATGAGATGCTCGGCTCCGCCAACGACGTCTCTGGCATGCGCGCAATGCTCAGCAAGATGAAGGGCACACCCTACCGTATTTCCACCCGCACCAACCTGTCAGCAGACGGCATTGTCACCGCAATCCAGAACACCTTTGCAGATGCGACCCCTAATGATGTCAGCCTCTTCTACTTCTCCGGAATGGGCGCCAACGCAGTGGGTACCAGCTACCACGGTGCGCTTGTCGGCGCCGGATCCGGCACGACCTACCTGACAGTCGCCCGCCTCAAAACCGTCCTGGATCAGATCCCTGGCAAGAAGATCGTCATCATTGACAGCGCCCATTCCGGTCAGATGATCGGCCGCAGCGGCGATTCTTCCGCAGTCACCCAGAGCGAGCTCAACACCTTCAACCGCAATGTGATCACCGTCTTCTCCGCCGAATCCCGCGGCGAGACCGATCTGGCCAACAGCGGCTACTACGTCATCACCGCAGCCCACTCCACAGAGGATCGTGCCACCATGGGCTACGATGCTGACGGCGACGGCGTCCTGGACAAGCAGTTCAGTATCTTCGCATACAGCATGTGTTACGGCAGCGGCTGGAACATGGCCACCGGCGCAACCCGCAGCATGACGGCAGATGCTGACGGCGACGGCGTCATCACCCTGTACGAGGCATATTCCTACGCCCGCTACAAAGCACAGCAATCCAACCCTGGCCAGACAGCGCAGGTTTATCCTGCCAACAGCACCATGGTCGTCTGGTCAAAGTAAACAGACGCAGCAAAAGGGCTCCGGATTTCTTCCGGAGCCCTTTTTTGTGTCCATCCCACTTTGGGCTTTCACGTAGGCTGCAAGCAAAAAGCTCCGCCGACAGGACGGAGCTTCTGTAAACAGGTCAGATACCAAAGGAACTGACGCCGAAGGCATTGACCATCGCGTCCAGACGGCGCTGGTTCTTGCACATCGGGCACTCGTGGGAAATGGTGCTCTGGTAGTCGGGCAGGTCATTCTTCTTGGTAAAGACCGCGTTGACCTCGAAGCCCTCGCACTCGTCCTCACAGGTAAAGATGGCGCACACACCGGCGGGCTTGCCGCTGTAATAACGGATGGCGTCCACCGCAGCCTTCACGGTGTAACCGGTGGTGACGGAAGCCGCCAGGATCAGCACATTCTTGCCCACGACCATGGGGGCGGAATTCTCGCGGAAGATCAGCTGGGAGCCGCTGGTATGCTCGGGAGTCACGACGTAAATGGTATTGTGGGCATTGTAGTTGGCATAGCCGCGGCGGGTCAGCTCGGAGGCCATACATGCCGCGATGACCTCGGTACCGTCCAGGCAGAGGATGGTGTCGATGACCGTCACGGGGCTGATGCGGTCGCACAGCTGGGCAGCGACCTCCTTGGCCTCGGACAGACGATGCTTGGTCATCGTCAGGTCAATATAGTAATTGATATGGCTGTGGCTGGTGGCAAAATGGCCCATCGCCACGCGCAGCGGCACATTGGAGTTGTTAGTGCGGGTTTCATACAGACGAATTGCCATAACGAATCTCTCCTTGCGAATGTCATTCCAGGAATCGTGGATATATGATAGCAGATTCCGGCGGATATGTCAATCATTTCACATATTCGCGTACTGCACTGACCGCCGCCTTCACCGCCGTGGGGATAGCCAGATCGCCCATTTCCTCCACAGGGATGAATCGGTATCCGGCGGGCGCCTGCGCATCCTCCGGGACGGACATGGTGTACAGCAGCATCTGCCAGATCTGATGGGTAAAGACATGCTTCGCCTCCCCTGCCGACTCAACGCCGCTGACGGCAAGCTTTGTCAGCTTCCGGACAGCAGAGGGCAGCTGGCTCGGCGTTGGTGTTCCCTCAATCATCGGGAACACCCACAGGCCGCGGAGCATCGCCTCCGTGCGCTGGCGCATCAGGACGCGGTCACCGGAGAAGATCAGGCACACAGCATAATCGAACACCTTCGGCGGATTCTTGCGGGGCAGAACAGGAAGATCCTCCGCATCGCCAGCCGCGAAAGCATCACATTCCCCTTGCAGCGGGCAGCGCTCACAGGAGGGCGTGCCCGGCGTGCAGATGGTCGCACCAAGATCCATGACGGCCTGGTTGAAATCGCCGGGACGATCGGCAGGAACGAGGGCAGCAGCCTCCCCTTCCAGCGCGCGGCGGACGGAAGGAATGCCCACATTCTCCCGGATGCCGCGAAGCCTGCTCACCACGCGGATAACGTTGCCATCCACCGCAGGCACGGGCTGATCGAAGGCAATGCTGGCGATGGCTCCGGCGGTATAGGGGCCGATGCCGCTGATCTTCCGCAGCTCCTCCACGGATGCCGGGATCACGCCGCCGTACTCCGTCACGACCTGCTTTGCGCCCTTGTGCAGATTCCGGGCGCGGCTGTAATAGCCCAGGCCCTCCCACATTTTGAGGACGTCGTCCTCCGGGGCGGCGGCAAGTTCAGCCACCGTCGGGAAGCGCTGCAGAAAGCGGGCATAATAACCGATTACGGTCTCCACGCGGGTCTGCTGGAGCATAGTCTCGGACACCCAGGTGCGGTAGGGATCGTGGATCCCCCGCCACGGGAGCGTGCGGGCATGCCGGTCATACCAGGCAAGGAGCAAAGGGGCGATTCGTGCGGGCATGGTCGTCCTCCGAAAAATTCTTTCGTCTTATTATAGCACAATTTGCGCGTTCTGGACAGATGCTGACGCAATTTCCACATTTCCCCGCAGGAACTGGTTCAAATTCAGCAAATAGAACATTTGTTCCTCTTGCAGTATGGTAGAAATAGCGTATAATAGGATATCGTTAGCACTCTCCCCCTTTGAGTGCTAAAACCACCAACCCGAAACAGGAGGAAACAAACATGACCGTGAAGCCTTTGGGTGACCGCGTTGTCATCAAGAATGTAGAAGCAGAAGAAACCACCAAGTCCGGCCTGATCCTGACCAGCGCCGCCAAGGAAAAGCCCCAGATGGCGGAAGTGCTGGCTGTGGGCCCCGGCGGCAACGTGGACGGCAAGGAGATCGTGATGCAGGTGGAAGTTGGCCAGAAGGTCATTTATTCCAAGTACGCCGGCACCGAAGTGAAGATCGACGGCGAAGAGCTGATCATCGTCCGCCAGTCCGATATCCTGGCCATCGTTGAGTGAGTTGTCACTCTCCCCCATCATCTGAGTTAAGGAGTGTATTATCATGGCAAAGCAGATTCAGTATGGCGAACAGGCCCGCCGCAGCCTTGAAAAGGGCGTCAATGCGCTGGCCGATACCGTCAAGATCACCCTGGGCCCCAAGGGCCGCAATGTCGTGCTGGACAAGAAGTACGGCGCTCCCCT
>JAFXFR010000077.1 GCA_017513475.1 Clostridia bacterium | reverse complement strand
TGGATCCGCTGAATTTTCTGTGGATCATCAGGTCTTGGGAGCCTGTTTCTTTTCAGTGTAGTAGGCGTCGTACGCATCCACGATGCGCTGAACCAGCTCGTGGCGCACCACATCCTTGCTGGTCAGGCGGACAACGCCGATTTCCGGAATATCCCCCAGGATATCAAGGGCCTCAGCCAGACCGGACCGCTTGCCAAAGGGCAGGTCGGTCTGCGTCACGTCACCGGTGACAACCACCTTGGAATTGAAGCCCAGTCGGGTCAGGAACATTTTCATCTGTTCGCTGGTGGTGTTCTGCGCCTCGTCCAGGATGATGAAGGAATCAGACAGGGTACGGCCGCGCATATAGGCCAGCGGTGCAACCTCCACCACGCCGCGCTCCACCAGCTTCTGGTAGCTGTCCACACCCATGAAATCGTAGAGTGCGTCGTAAAGCGGCCGCAGGTAGGGATCAACCTTCTGAGTCAGATCGCCGGGCAGGAAGCCCAGTTTTTCGCCAGCCTCCACCGCAGGGCGGGTCAGCACGATACGCTCGATCTCCTTGTTCTTCAGCGCCACCACAGCAAGGGCCATCGCCAGATAGGTCTTGCCCGTACCGGCCGGGCCCACAGCAAAGGTCAGGTCATGATCACGGATGGCCTGCACATATTCCTGCTGACCCAGGGTCTTACAGCGAATCTGCTTCCCGCGATGGGTGATCGCCACCACCGAGCGGAGGATCTCGTCGATCATATCGACCTTTCCCTCGCGTGCCAGCGCGATGGCATACCGGATCCTGCTGCGGTCCACCAGGTCACCGCGGCGGATCATGTCGCACAGTTTCTCAATGACGCTCTGTGCAAGAAGAACATCATTTTCTTCACCGGAGATAAGCAGTTCCGCGCCACGAAGGGCCACCGTGACGGAACACTCCTGCTCAATCAGCGCCACATTCTGGTCGTTAAAGCCGAAAAGGGTCATGTATGCGTCCATGGTATCCACGGACAGCATCAGTCTTTGGGTCATCGCCAAACGGATATACTTCCTTTCATACCGAAGCAATTCGGCGTTATCGCAGCCTTCCGTTTCAATGTATCGCATCCGCAGCTGCCATATCGGATGCGCCTGAGCGCACGCCTATCTCCACAAGCATTTCGCCAATGGCATAAGCCTGCACTTTCTCATCCTCTATCATACTACAATTTCCCCAAATGTCAATCAGAGATTCCGTCGGAGCGATCTTTTCATGCAGCTTGCGCACAGCAGCCGAGTATGCATCTTTCTCTACATCGGTGCGTTCACGCATGGTCTTGCTGATTTCAGCTTCTATCCGACGTTCCACATGTAAGTTCACAGGCAGGAACAGACTGCACAGCCTAGTCTCCGATACGGACGTATCATACTGCTCATAAGTGCAAGGATCCATTGGCCACAGGTCAAAAAACGGCGTGCTGATCGTCCAGGTTATTTGCTCGCGTCCTGTATAGCTCGTTTTGTATTCGACTGCAGGCAGGCATACTTGCGCCCCCTGCCAGACCCTGGCCGTCACGCTTCCCCGTGCAGCAACCGCGCGCACTGCGCCGTCATGGGTGCGCTCTTCTCCCCTGATCAGCACATCTCCTTTTCTCACAACATCTCCCACTTTGACCGCCGGCGTGCCGGCATGGGTGACGATTTGGTACACCACGCCATCGCGCGCTGCCACCACATCACAGTCAGCAGGGTCGTCATGCACATCAGGCATCAGTCCGTCCGCCAGACGAACCACCAAGGTTGTTCCTCTCCAGCCAACTTCCACCCACGCCACCCGGGGATATCGCCATTCCAGCTCGTCCCTGATCTTACCAATGTCAATCTGACTACGCAGCATCGGCGGCGATATGCCCAGCTCATGCAGCGCAGCGGCAACATCGGCAGAATAGACTGCTGCATTCACAATCTCGATCCGCCACATTACCCTGGATGCTGCAGCCAGCGCCAGGATTCCTGCTGCAGCTACGATGGCCAGCAGCCATCTGCTGCGGCCCCAGTCAACCAGCCGGCCAAGCCCCTTACGTCGGCCAATATGCAGCCTCCATCCGCCGTGCACAGCGATCATCTCAAGCGCAGCAAGCTGTGTTTCCTCCGCAAGCGCTGTGAGTTTCCCTGGGCTTGTGCGCTTTACGGATGTCAGCGGTATACCGGCTTTCCCTGCATCGCTGACAAAGCGCGAGGCATTGAGGCCCTCCACCGTCAATTCTCTCTGCCAGGGACGCACCTGCCGCCTCATGTTCCCGCCTCCTTCGGTTGAAATGTGACGCTGTCGATCTGCCCGACAACGACTGCTTCTTCTGCATTGTACAGCTTGAATACCATCCCTGCGCCAAGGATACGAAGCAATCCGCTGCCAGTACGTATGGCAATCTGCTCGGGTTCATAATCGGCAAGGCCCATGTGCTGTTCAATATGTACCAGCTCATGGCCTGTCATGGTGATGCGTGGCACATTGGCAACAACCTCTCTGGGGATAAATGCATGTTGCATAACCGTACCATCCTTTTTTGCAGACTATATGCCGGCGCAAGAGTCCTTCATTCAGACGTAGGCAGCAAAAAGAATCCCGAGCGAGTGCTGTCTCGCCCCTTTACGGATGGCGGATTTCGTGCTATAATGTCAAATTGATGTAGTATGCATCCACGACGATATGATATTTGAGGTTTTGAAATATGGCACAGGTAAGCGATCTGGGTATTGATCTGGGCACGTCCAACGTGCTGATTTATCAGAAGGGCAAGGGCATTGTGCTGCGCCAGCCTGCGGTGGTAGCAATTGAGCGCATCAGCAAGAAGGTGCTGGCCGTCGGCACGGAAGCCCACCGGATGATCGGCCGTACACCGGGCAACGTGCTGGCCCTGCGCCCGCTGCGTCAGGGCGTCGTCAGCGACTTTGAGCTGACCAATACCATGCTTCGCCACTTTATGAGCATGGTCATCGGCAAGCGTTTCTTTGGCCGCCCCCGCGTGGTGCTGTCCGTTCCCTCCGGCGTGAATGAGGCGGAAAAGAACAGCCTGATCAGCATTCTGTTTGACGCTGGCGCCAAGCGTACGCAGCTGCTGGATCGCCCCATTGCCGCAGCCATGGGCGTCGGCATGGACTTCCAGAAGCCCTACGGCTGCATGGTTGTTGATATGGGTGCCGGTGTTACGGATATCGCAGTACTTGCCTCCGGACAGGTGATCGAGGCTGCCAGCGTGTGCTACGGCGGCGACTATTTCGACGACGCGATCATTCGCTATCTGCGCAAGAAGCATAACCTGCTTATCGGCGAGCGCTCGGCTGAGGAAGTCAAGATCACCCTGGGCACAGCGGTTCCGCCCATCTCTCCCCTGACAGATGAGGTCACGGGTCGCGATCTCCTTTCAGGTCTTCCCAAGACCATCACCGTCTCCTCTAGCGAGATCTACGAAGCCGTCAAGGACGCTGTTGCCGACCTGATCGAGTCCATCCAGGGCGTGATCGAGCGTACGCCGCCCCAGCTGGCCAGCGATATCTTCGAGGACGGCATCGTCCTCACCGGTGGCGCAGCCTCCCTCTCCGGCTTGCCTGAGGCGATCTACAACGAGCTGCATATCCCCTGCGGCGTGGCGGACGATCCCCAGACCAGCGTCGTGCTGGGCTGCGGACGTGCACTGGACAACCTCAACGCGTACAAGAACGTCCTGAGCGACAGCCGCCGCCTGCGCTGACATAAAAATTTGCGTACTTTCCTTGCCGGAAAGTACGCTTTTTCTTATATATGCTTCTATGCTGAACCGCTGCAGCATATTGCTTGGCATGGAGGTGGGACAAATGACGGAGCTGGAGCTCTTTGCGAGATTGATCCAATGCGAGGCCGGCGGCGAAGGCGACAACGGCATGCGCGCAGTTGCGTCGGTGGTTATGAACAGAGTTCGCACCCGCGTGGGTGAATACGGACGCTATAACACGCTGCGCGACGTGATCTTCCAGACCGGTCAGTTCAACTGTGCCCGGACTGTGCTGGGAGGTCAGCAGAACCTGCAGAACGTTTACAACATGAATCCACAGCAGATTCACTACGATATCGCCAATTGGGCCATTGCGGGCAACCGGCTGGGCAACCTGTGGGAAGCGCTGTGGTTCTACAATCCTTACAGTCCGACCTGCCGCAACAATTTCCCATCCAGCGTAGGGTATTTTCAGATTCGTATCGGAGATCACTGCTTCTACAACCCTGCGCCGGCTTACGCCAACACCTGACGAGGTGTCACAACGTTTTCACCAGGATGAGACAGGGCCAATTTTCATCCCAGAGGTTCGGCAAACCTCCAGCGGCGGAACCCACGCCCCGGAAATGCGCCACTGCAGCGTCATGCTCCGGATCATGCCCCGGAGCTACCGTCTTCGCCTGCACAAGACGATATCCCTGCGCACAGCCATAGGCCTCACAAGCAGCAAACAACGCCCGTCCCGCACCGTTGCGGCGGGCGCATTTTTTCACGCCCGTTGCGCAGATCTCGCCGGCAGATCTTCCAGCACCACACGGGTGGTACCGCGTTTGCTCTGTTCTTCGCTGATCATGATAACGTGCATATGATTTCCTTTCACTGCAGATAGCGGGACAACTTCTCCCCCAGCCAACCGATTCTCCCGAAGCCAATGCGGTGGCACAGCCAATCGGAAATCCGGCCGAACTTCCTGTACAGTAGATTAAACATCAGGTAAGCCGCGCGCTGATCAGGCTTTTCCGGCATACGGCGAAGAATGTTTCGGAAGGAGTATATCTTCCGGTACATCCACAGGTATCCGTCACGAAGTTCTTCCGCAGTCATCAACTTTGGTCGGAATACCACATTGGCCGTATTGTACAGGGACAGATCATCGGTAAGGATGCGGCCCTCAGCCTTCATACGGTCATACAGCACAGTACCCGGATAGGGCGTCATGATATGAGACGTTACCGTCTCAATGCGCTGACGGACGATCCAGTCCAGCGTGCGGCGGAAAGTATCCGGCGTATCGCCATCAAGACCGAAGACAAAAGACGCATTGACCATCATCCCCCGCGTATGGATGTTGTTCACTGCCTTTTCGGCCCGTTTCAGGTCGTTCTGCCCTTTGTGAACGTCCCGGAGGGAAGCCTCATTGACTGATTCAAAGCCAATAAACAAGCCTTCGCATCCGCTGCGTTTCATCAGATCAAGGAGATCCTCGTCCAGCGCGGCATTGAGGGATACCGCCGCATTCCAGCGTATCTTCAGCGGGGTGATCGCATGCAGCAGCTTTCTTGTCCAGGCGGGATTTCCTGCAAAGTTATCGTCAATGAACATGATATGCTTCCTGCCTACAGTGTGTATATCCCGCAGAACATCGTCAATGGGACGCTTTACATATGCATGATTGCCGCAGGAATTGTAGCAGAAGTCACACCGGAAGGGGCAGCCTCGGCTTGTATGGACGATGTTGCAATACAGATAATCCTGCTTCTCAATGGCGTCATATGCAGGCGAAACGATATCTTCCCCGGAAAACACGCCCTCACAGCGGTATACAGGCTGAAGTCGGCCCGCTTCATAGTCAGCCGCAATTCGGGGCCAGGTCTTCTCCGCAGGACCTATGCACAGGCTGTCAAAGGCGTCTGGTGGAATGCTGTCCGGCGCAGTTGTAATATGGATACCTCCCGCCACCACCGGTATCCCCCGTTTCCGGAAATGTGCCGCTATTTCAATCGCTCTGGGAAGCGTATCCACAGTGACAGATATGCCGACAATATCCGGACCGTCGAATAATTCTATCGGGCGGATGTTTTCATTTTCGATCCTGACGTGGATTTTGTCCCTGAGAACACTCATGACCGTCAGCAGTCCCAGCGGCGGCGACATCCGGGTTTTGAGGTCGGTATCCATGGGACGTTTGACCATCCGCGGCTGAATAAGCTTGATATACATGCGCAACCTCCTTTATCGTACCACAATTCGTTTTTATCGCGTTACGATACACATAGAATATCACATACATTATCGTTTGTCAATATGTTTTGATTGTTTTTCACTTTGTTGCGCAGTTTAGGGAAATGTGATAGAATACTTCCGACAAGAAAGGGGATCTCCCATGGCAAGCGCATTTTCCTTGAATGATGTGACCATCTTCTTCTCTGAGAAGATGCTGATGAACAATGTGACACTCACCATTTCTGACGGCGACCGAATCGGCGTGGTGGGCAAGAACGGAAGCGGCAAGAGCACCTTCCTTCGTATGCTGGCAGGGCTGGAAAAGCCTGATAACGGCAGCATTTCCGTACAACGGAACATGTCCGTCGCCTATCTGCCCCAGACGCCTGTCCTCCGCGAGGACGCAACCATCACAGAGGCCGCTCTGCAGTACCTTCCTGCCCGCCCCGGAGAGGATACCGCCGCTGCTGCATATGAAGCGCAAACCATCCTTACTCAGCTGGGCTTTGCCGATCTGCAGCAGCCTGTCAGCCAGCTTTCCGGCGGACAGCGGATGCGCGTCGCGCTGGCAGGCGTGCTCTGCCGTGACAGCGACGTGCTGCTGCTGGATGAGCCTACCAACCACATCGACCTTGACATGGCTCAATGGCTGGAGGATCGCCTGCTCAAGTGGCGCAAGACGCTGATCGTCGTCACCCACGACCGCTACCTGCTGGAACGTGCCTTCAACCGCATCTTCAATGTGGGCGGCGGCGAGGTTGGCGTGTACAACTGCCCCTACTCCGGCTATCTGGAGGAGCGCGCCCAGCGCGAGGAAATGCAGGCCGCGACCCTGCGCAAGAACAAATCTCTCTACCGCAAGGAGCTGGCGTGGATCCGCCGCGGCGCGCCTGCCCGCTCCACCAAAGCCAAGGGCCGTATCCAGCGCTTTGACGCAGTGGCCGAAGCCATCAAGGAAGCTCCGCAGGAGGCTGAGCTGACGATGAAGTCTGTGGCCAGCCGCCTGGGCAAGAAGATCGTCAGCTGGGATCATCTGGACGTGTCCATCGGCGGCAATACGCTGATCCGCGACTTCAGCTACACCCTGCTGCGGGATGACAGAGTTGGAATTGTCGGCGGAAACGGCGCCGGTAAAACCACATTGCTGCGTACGCTGTGCGGCGAACTGCCACCTGCCTCCGGTGTGATCGAGAAGGGCGATACGGTCAAGATCGGCTATTTCGCCCAGCACTGTCCGCCGCTGGATCCTGATACTCGCGTGATTGATGCAGTGAAGGATGTGGCTGTCAGGGTCTACACCCCTGACGGCGATCTGACCGCCTCCCAAATGGCGGAAACCTTCCTCTTCCCCAGCCAGATGCAGTACCAGAAGGTGTCCAGCCTCTCCGGCGGCGAGATGAGAAGGCTCTATCTGCTGCGCATCCTCATGGCTGCGCCCAACGTACTCATCCTGGACGAGCCCACCAACGACCTGGACCTGGATACCCTGAACGTCCTGGAAGACTACCTGGATTCCTTCCAGGGCGCGATCATCGCGGTCAGCCATGACCGTTACTTCCTCGACCGCATCACCACGCACCTCTTCGCCGTGGAGGACGGCAGGATGGTTCCCTACATTGGCGGCTATCAGAGCTACCTGGATGCTCAGGAGGAAAAGCGGGAACAGGTTTCTCCCCTCAAAACGGAAGCCAAGACTTCCGAACCTCAGCGACGCCAGCACTCTTCTGTGAAGTTCTCCTTCAAGGAGCAGCGAGATTTCGAAACCATCGAGGACACCGTCATGCAGCTGGAAGAGAAGGTCGAAGCCCTGGCTGCAGAAATCGAAGTAAACGCGGCAGATTATGTGAAGGTCGCCGCCCTTATGGCCGAACAGGAAGAAACCCAGCGCAAGCTGGACGAAGCCACCGAAAGATGGCTATATCTGCAGGAAAAATGGGAGCAGATCCAGGCCGCAAAAAACGGATAATCAAAAATGCCCGAGCCGCAATGGCCCGGGCTATTTGTATGGAATTATGCAGCGGCAGGTTCCCCGTCCCGTACCTTGAAGAGCTTTGAACGGCGGTAGAAGATGATCAGCAATGTGCTGGCCATCATCCAGCCCATGGGGAACGCCAGGGACATCAGGTTGAAATGCGCGTCAGACAGATTGCCGATAACCCGTCCGTCCACCAGCAGCTTCACCACGAACAGGAATGCCTGGCGGAATGCCACAAACGAACCGAGGAAGATGAACATCGGCGTCTTTGCGCTGCCGATGCCTCGCAAGGCTCCTGCGTACATCTGGTTGAAACAGATGGTGATATAGAAGGGCGTGATGATCCGGATGAATCTTTCGCCGTACGCGATTTCGGCAGGATTCTTGGTGATCAGATGCAGCAGCGGATTTGCAAACAGCAGCACCAGGGCAGCCATCGTCACCAGGCAGATCATCGACATGACCACGCCGGAGCGCACGCCCTTTTTCGCGCGGGCATACTGCTTTGCGCCCCAGTTCTGCCCCACAAAAGTAGTAGATGCCTGCGCCAGCGCCATCACCGGCACCATCAGGAACATATCCAGCTTGTTGTATGCGCCCCATCCGCTGGTGCAGTCCGCGCCAAAGGCGTTGACGTAGCCCATCACAAACACGTTGGAGAAGCTGGTCAGACCCTGCTGGATGCTGGAAGGTAAGCCCAGGCGGAAGATCTCTCTGCATTCCGCCTTGTCGATCCGCAGCGCATTCAGCCGTAGACCATAGGCGCTCTTTTCCTTCAGGAGGACGCAGACCACCAGCACTGCCGACAAGCCCTGGGCAATGATCGTGGCCAACGCCACACCAAACACCGCCATGTCAAAAACGATCACGAAGAGCAGATCCAGCACGGTATTGACCACTGCGGAAAAGATCAGGAAATACAGCGGTCGCCTGGAATCTCCCACTGCCCGCAGTATCGCCGAGCCCATGTTATAGACGAGCAGTCCGCTGATACCCGCAAAATAGGTTGTCAGGTAGGTTACCGACATTTCCATAATCTCAGGCGGCGTATTCATCATTGTCAGCGCCGGGCGGGCAATGAACAGGCCTAGCGCGGTAGCGATCACACACAGGATGAGGGTTGCGAGCATCGTCGTATGCACAATTTTCCGGATGCGGCTCTCGTCATGAGCGCCGTAGGCCTGACTCAGCACCACACCCGTTCCCAGGGACAGGCCGTTGAAGATGCCAATCAGCATGTTGACGATACTGCCTGTTGACGTTACCGCGCCCAGCGCATTGGGCGGGCCGAAATTTCCGATGATCGCGGCGTCTACCGCGTTGTAGAGCTGCTGGAAAAGCAATCCCACGGCCAGAGGCGCAGCGAAAGCCAGATAATGCCGGATGATGCTTCCCTGGGTCATATCCACGTCCTTACGTGCCAAGATGATCCCTTCTTTCTGTCGTATGACAGATAGGATAGCACGTTTTGTCCGACATGTCAAAGTAGAATGATCATGTTTCGGTAAGAACATCTGCACCAAGAACGCCCAGCATTCCGGGAAGATCCTCATATCCGCGGGCTATATGACCTGCCGGATCCCGAAGGACCGTCTCCCCTTCCGCAGCAAGACCGGCGAGCATCATTGCCGCGCCTCCGCGAAGGTCCGTGCTTGTAACCGTCGTCCCTGACAGGATGCCGCCTCCGCTGACCAGCGCAATCCGATCCTCAATGCGGATATTCGCCCCCAGACGGACCATCTCCCTGGCATGCATGAATCGGTTTTCAAAGATCGTCTCCATGAAGACGGAGGTGCCGCGCAGACGAAGCGCCAGCGCCATCAGCGGAGCCTGCATATCCGTAGGAAAGCCGGGATACGCAAGCGTCCTGACCTGGATGGGTTCACTGGCTCGACCTGTCAGCCGTAGGCCCGCGGGCGTTTCCCGCAGCGCAACGCCCGTTTCCTTCAGCTTGAAAAGAACCGCCTGCATATGATCCGTTCGAACGCCCCGCAGCAGCACGCTACCCTCGGTCATCGCGGCAGCGCACAGAATCGTCCCGGCTTCAATACGATCGGGAACCGGTCGCCAGGTACAGCCATGCAGGCTGCCCCGCCCCTCCACCGTGATGGTACCCGTACCGGCTCCGCTGATGCCGGCTCCCATCCGGACAAGACATTCGCACAGATCAACGATCTCCGGCTCCTTGGCGGCATTTTCGATACGTGTGATGCCCTGCGCCATCGAAGCTGCCAGCAGGATGTTTTCCGTAGCGCCAACGGAGGGGAAATCAAGGTATACCGTGCCGCCCCTGAGCTTCCCCTGCAGAGTGACCGAGCCCGGCGTCAGCTGTACCTGAGCCCCCAGCGCTTCCATCCCTTTGAGATGCAGATCAATGGGACGCTGCCCGATGGCGCATCCGCCGGGCAGGCTAACGCGAGCATATCCCGTACGGGCGAGCAGCGGCCCCATGACCAGCACGGAAGCACGCATGCGGCTGAGTAGATCAGGCACCGCCGGCGACTTCGGTTCCTCCGCCCACAAGGTTAGCGTGCTTCCATCTCTGCGCATGGAAACCCCGCAGTCCGCCAGAATATCCAGCAGCGTCTGAACATCCGTCAGATTCGGAACATGCTCCAGCACCAGAGGCTCCCGCGTCAGCAGGCATGCACACATCAGCGGCAGCACTGCGTTCTTGGCCGAATGGATGCTCACTTCTCCCGACAACTGCTCGCAGTGCCGGATGCGGTACGTCGCCATGTTCGATTCCCCCTTTGGAGGATAGTTTGGCGATCGGCGCTGCTGGCATACACGGTGGCGGAATGTGGCAGATTGCTTTGAATGGATGTGTACTTCTGCTTGACTTTTGGGGAAAACTCACGCATAATAGGTATGATGCGCGGAATATGCGCATCGCCTGTTTGTGTTATGCAAAACATCAGGAAGGAGGCGGCGTTATGGCCACCGCGATCACCCATGTGCAGCCCGGCTCCATTGCCCAAAGGCTGGGCCTGAAGGAAGGCGACCAGCTCGTCTCCATCGCAGGCGAACCCATCATCGACCAGATCGATTATCAGGCGCTGACGGCGAACCGCCGCTTCGACATGGTCATCCGCCGCACCGACGGCAGGGAGGAAACGCTCCACGTCCGCAAGCAGGACTGGGAGCCCCTGGGCGTGACGCTGGATCAGACCATCGTGTCCTCTCCCCGCCCCTGCAAAAATCACTGCATCTTCTGCTTCATCGACCAGATGCCGCCGGGCATGCGCAAGACCCTCTATGTCAAGGATGACGACTGGCGGCTGTCGCTGATGATGGGCAACTACATCACCATGACCAATATCGACGACGCAGAGCTGGATCGCATCATCCGCCGCAAGGTGTCGCCGCTGTTCATTTCCGTGCAGTGCACCGACCCGGACATGCGCGTGAAGATGCTGCGCAACCCCAAGGCCGCGCAGATCATGGACAATTTGCGGCTGCTGAAGAAGCACGGCATCCGCTTCCATTGCCAGATCGTGCTGTGCCCCGGCTGGAACGACGGCGAGATCCTGATGAAGTCCATCCGCGAGCTGGCAGAGCTGGCTCCGGCGGCCCAGTCCATCGCGCTGGTGCCCATCGGCCTGACCAAACACCGCGACGGCCTGCCTTACATCAAGCCCTACGACAAGGACATGGCCGCAGCGCTCATCGAATCCGTGAAGCCCCTGCAGGAGAAATTCCTGAAGGAAATGGGCACCCGCTTCGTATTCCCCGCGGACGAGTTCTACTGCCTGAGCGGCCTCCCCATCCCGGAGGATGAGGAATACGAGGATTATCCCCAGATCGAGAACGGCGTGGGCATGCTGCGGATGTTCGAGACCGACCTGCAATACGCCGCCGAGGATTTCCCGGTGGAAGAAACTGCGCCCCGCAGGCTCTGCATCGCGACGGGCACATCCATCGCGCCTTTCCTGCAGCGGCTGGCGGACAAGTACGCCCCCAAGGGTACCACCGTCGAGGTGCGGCCCATCGTCAACCGGTTCTTCGGCGAATCGGTGACCGTGGCGGGGCTCATCACCGGAGGCAATCTGGTGGAGCAGTGCCGCGATGTAAATGCTGACGAGATCCTCATCGTGCGGAGCATGATCCGCGCGGAGGGCGATCTTTTCCTGGACGACATGTCCGTCGAAGATGTGCGCAAGGCGCTGCCCGCACCGCTTCTGATCACCGAATCCACCGGTGAAGGCTTCTGGCGCGCGATCTCCGGCTACACCGATCCGGTGTAACCATCCGAAAGTGAGGAATACAAAATGGCTAAGCCCCTTGTTGCCATCGTGGGCCGTCCCAACGTTGGCAAGTCTACTTTCTTCAACAAGATCACCGGCAAGCGCATCTCCATCGTCGAGGACACCCCCGGTGTGACCCGCGACCGCATCTACTGCGACGTGGAGTGGCAGAACCGCCGCTTCACCATGATCGACACCGGCGGTATCGATCCCCGAAGCGAAGACGTGCTGCTGTCCCAGATGCGCCATCAGGCGGAGATCGCCATGGACACCGCGGACGTGATCTGCTTCTTCGCCGACGGCCGCACCGGCCTCACCGACGATGACCGCGAGGTCGCCAACATGCTGCGCAAGACCTCCAAGCCTGTGATCCTGGCCATCAACAAGGTCGACCATATCTCCATGGTGGACAATATCTACGAGTTCTATGAGCTGGGCATCGGCGATCCCATTGCCATCAGTGCGGCGAACATGATGGGCCTGGGCGACCTGCTGGAGGCCATCTGCAAGGAGCTGCCGCCCCAGACCAAGGACGAGCTGGACGAGGAGGAGCATGTCCTCCAGCTGGCCGTCGTCGGCCGCCCGAATGTGGGCAAGTCCTCCCTGGTGAACAAGCTCCTGGGCCAGGAGCGCACCATGGTCTCCAACATCGCCGGCACCACCCGCGACGCCATCGACACTGAGTTCAAGGTCAACGGCACGACCTACAACATCATCGACACCGCCGGTATCCGCCGCAAGAGCCAGATCGAGGATGAATCCCTCGAAAGGTACAGCGTGCTGCGCTCCATCGCCGCCATCCGCCGCTGCGACGTGGCGCTGCTGCTCATCGACGCCCAGGACGGCGTGACCGAACAGGACACCAAGATCGCCGGCCTCATCCGTGAGGAGGGCAAGGCCGTCGTCGTCGTGGTCAACAAATGGGACGCCATCGAGAAGGAAACCGGCACCCTGGAGGCCTTCAAGAAGCAGGTCATGGAGGACCTGAAGTTCATGGACTATGCGCCCGTGCTCTTCCTCTCCGCCAAGACCGGCCAGCGCGTCCACACCGTCATCGACATGGTGGATCAAGTCTGGGCCCAGGCGAGCAAGCGCATCCCCACCGGCATCCTCAACGACGTCCTCACCGACGCCACCGCCGATCTCCAGCCCCCGGCAACCAATGGCCGTCGCCTGAAGATCTACTACATCACCCAGCAGGGCACCTGCCCGCCCCTGTTCATCCTCTTCGTCAACGACGAGAAGCTCATGCACTTCGCCTATGAGCGGTATCTTGAGAACTACTTCCGCAAGACCTTTGACTTCACGGGTACGCCCATCCGCTTCATTCTGCGCGAACGCAAGAAGGATGACAAATAACCGACCAATAGTCGATTATCGCAAACCAAAAGTCGGTTTTGAAAGGTGTTGTTTTCATGATTTACCTGATG
>JAFXFR010000003.1 GCA_017513475.1 Clostridia bacterium | reverse complement strand
CATCGTTGTTCATCTTGCGGATGCGCAGCGGGAAAGCCATGTTCTCATACACGGAGATGTGGGGGTACAGAGCGTAGTTCTGGAAGACCATGGCGATGTCACGGTCCTTGGGCTCCACGTCGTTGACGACGCGGTCGCCGATGGTCAGGGTGCCCTCGGAGATATCTTCGAGGCCGGCGATCATACGCAGGGTGGTGGACTTGCCGCAGCCGGAGGGGCCGACGAACACCACAAATTCCTTGTCCTGGATCTCCAGGTTAAAGTCATGCACGGCAATGACCTTGCCGTCGTAAATCTTCTTGACGCCTTCAAGCTTGACGCTTGCCATTGTTGTTTCCTCCTCGGTTGTAGGATTTATCGATCATCAGTTTGTCAGTTCACTCATCCGCCGTCGGCAGACGCAATTCGTATCGCGGGACTTTAGCCCTTGACAGCGCCGCCGGTGACGCCTTCAACATAGTACTTCTGCAGGCACATGAACAGCACGGTGATCGGGATCGCGACCAGCACGCCGCCGGCGCAGAACTTGGTGAAGTAGCCCTGGTAGTCGTTGGTGTTGACCCACTGGTACAGGCCGACAGCGACGTTGTAGCTGCTGGTCTCGCCAAAGGCAACGTAGGATGCGAAGACGTAATCGCCCCAGGGGCCCATGAACGCCATCAGGATGGTGTAGATGACGATGGGCTTGGCCATGGGCATGATGATCTTGAGGAAGACCTGGAAGCGGGTCGCACCGTCGATACGGGCGGATTCATCCAGGGACTTCGGCACGGTGTCGAAGAAGCCCTTGGAGATGTAATAGCCCATACCGGAGGAAGCGCAGGACACCAGGATCAGGCCGGCAACGGCGCCCTCCTGGGTCATGCCCAGCGTCTTGAGCAGGTAGTACAGCACGATCATCGTCAGGAAGCCGGGGAACATGCCCAGCACCAGGCAGACGTTCATCAGGAACTTGCGGCCCTTGAAGCGCATGCGGCTGAGCGTGTAGGACACGGACAGCTGCATGATCGTCTGGATGATGGCGCAGAAGAAAGCAATGGTCAGCGTGTTGATGAACCAGCGCACGAAGTTGCACTCGGAGGAATCAATGGCACGCACGAAGTTCAGCGCCAGCAGGCCGCCGAAGATCAGCGCAGCCATCTTCCAGTTGCCCTTGGTGGTCTCCAGGGGGTTCTTGGGCTTGCGGCGCAGGCAGAAGAAGATGCCCAGCAGACCAGCCAGGTTGATCAGCACGGTCAGGATGACAGCGCCCAGATCCTTCACCAGCAGGCTCAGGTCGAAGCGGGCTCCCTCGAAGAGGAACGCGTAATTGGCCAGCGTCCACTGCTTGGGGAGGACGTAGGCCACCTGGCCGCCGGTCTCGCCGCGGAAGGACTGCAGCACCAGGAAGATGAAGGGGCACAGCCAGATGATGGACATCAGCACCAGCAGCACGTAGATGGAGGCGTTGACGCGCATCTCATGGCCCTTCTTGGAGCGCAGCTTTTCAGGCTGCACCTCACGGATGACGCCGGCTTTCTCGTCAACAATGATGTCGACTTCCGGAATGTTATTCTTCTTAGCCATTACTGGAAATCCTCCTCATTCTTGACAGACGGGATCAGGTTGTAGACGACGAGGTTGATCACCGCGCAGACCACGAAGACCAGAATGCCCAGAACAGCTGCCAGCTTATAGTTGTTGTCGTTGACGGTCATCTTGTACAGCCAGGTGATCAGCAGGTCGGTGGAGCCGGCGTTGCCGGAGAGGCCCATGCCGGTGGGCTTGCCGCCGGACAGCAGGAAGATGACGTTGAAGTTGTTGATGTTGCCCGTAAAGCTGGTCAGCAGGTAGGGACCGGTGACGAACAGCATGTAAGGCAGGGTGATCTTCATGTAGGTCTGGAAGGCGTTGGCGCCGTCGATACGGGCGGACTCGTACAGGTCGGCGGGGATGTTCATCAGGATGCCCGTGGCGATCAGCATCAGGTAGGGGATACCGATCCACACGTTGATGCCGATGATGGTGATCTTTGCCCAGGTGGCGTTGGTCCAGAAGGGCAGGGGCTCCTTGATCCAGCCCCAGTTCATCAGCATGCCGTTGATCAGGCCGTCCGCTGCGAACATCTTGGAGACGTACAGCAGGGAAATGAACTGCGGGATGGCGATGGTCATAACCAGGATGGTACGCCAGACCTTCTTGAACTTGATGCCCTTCTTGTTGATCATGATGGCGACCAGCATGCCCAGGAAGTAGTTCAGGAAGGTAGCGAAGAAGGCCCAGATCAGCGTCCAGGTCAGCACCTGGGAGAAGGTGCGGGACATGGAGGGCATGACGACCTCGGTGATGCCGGTCACGCGCAGGGTGACCTCCTCGCCCGTGGAGGCAACGAAGGTGATCTTGCCGTTGGGGTTCTGGCCCTCGGCGGCGGTATTGTCATACACCAGGGCGAACTCGGCGTCAATGTCCTTGCCGGGCTTTTCGCTCAGCTTGGTGACGTTCAGGGTGATCACGGTGTCGTTGACGCCGGTCAGGGTCAGGACGCCGGTGGCGGCAGCAGTATCAGCGGTCATTTCCGCGCTGACGGGGCCCGCCTTGAACAGATCGATGGCAGCGTTGGTGTTGTCCAGCTGCGTCTTGTCGGTGCCGAAGCTCAGCTCGGTGCCGTTGGAAAGGGTCAGGCGCAGGGTGGAGGCGCCGCGGGACTGCTTCATCAGCTCCAGCGTCCAGCCGCTGCCGGCCTTCAGGGAGACGGGGAACTCCGTGCCGGGCATGTAGGTGGTGGCGATCGCGGACTCAATCAGGCCCACATCCTCGGCATTCACATACATGTTGAAGGTATCGCCGTTCTTGGCGACGACGGAGAGGGCCACCGTACCGTCGGGATGGACGGACTTGGTGACGTTCAGCGGGTTCTCCTGGGAGCTCAGCAGGGTGTTGAAGTTCTCCGTGCCGACCCAGCTGAAGAGCTTCATGGGCGGCGCGTGCTCCTTGTCGTAGTTGGTGAAGGCCACCAGGATCATGAAGATGATCGGCAGGATGGTGAACACCGTTACGCCGATGACGGGCAGGGCCAGGAGGGTCTTGTGGAACTGGTTGTCCAGCATGGAGGCCACGTCGTCCTTGGCGGTCTTGAGGGGCTTGCCGGACTTGAGGATTTCCTCGCTGATGCGGTTCTGCTTGATGTTGACGTACCAGGTGTAGAGGAACGCCGCGATGAAGAAGAACGTCAGCACGCCGTAGAGCATGATGAGGAAGGAGTTATCGCCGTAGATGATGGCGCCCTCAGCGGTGGTGCGGGCGGCCTCGGTACCCAGGGTGGGCAGCTTGGACACAAAGCCAATGCCGAAGAACCACAGGTACAGATTGAACACCGTCTGGAAGACGAAGAAGAGCAGGCCGCGCAGCCACTGGCCGCGGGCAAAGGAGCCAAAGCCCATCACAGTGTAGGAGACCTTGGTCTTCCAGTCGCCGTGGATGTAGGTCATCACGATATCCTTGAGCACCTTGCCGATGCCCGTGAAGATACCGGTGAAGAAATTCAGGATGCCCGTCAGCATGCCCAGCAGTGCAGCGGGAATGCCGCGGAAGAACTTTGCGGCGTTATGCAGCAGCTTCTGCAGCTTATTCATCCGCAAGTAGTCCAGATCGTTCATGCTTTCACCAACCTTTGTATCTTTGTGGGGTGGGAGAGAATGTGTACGCCATTACGCAGGAAGCGGTGTGCCTTTCGCCTCTTGGGTGATGGAGGACCCATTCATAGGAAAGCGGGCTGGAAGCATCAGCTTCCAGCCCGCCGCAATGGAATTACTTGGAGATGTAGGAGCCAGCGGTGGTCTGGAAGGTAACCAGCACTTCCATCAGCTGTTCGTCGGTGTAGTTGTCGTACTTGTCAGCCAGGATGTCATCGCCCAGAGCGGTGGCCAGAGACCAGTACTCGCCGGGGTACTGACCCTGGGGCACGCAGAAGGCCAGCTGAGCGCCCAGAGCGGACAGAGCCACGTCGGACTTCACAGCGTCAGACTGCTGAGCTTCCAGGTTGGAGGGGCCCCAGCCCACAGCTTCGAAGCGGGCCAGCTGCACTTCGCCGGAGGTCAGGAACAGAGCCAGAGCGTCACAAGCAGCCAGCTTGGCCTCGTCAGTCTGGGGCTTGATGCCCAGCATCTTGAAGCCGCCGAAGCCGCCCAGCTGGTAGCCGTCCACGGTGGGCAGCTTCACAGCAGCGTAGTTGTCGCCCAGGATGGCCTTGATGGCGCCAGCGTCCCAGGTGCCGTCCACGATCGCGCCCAGGTTGGTGGCGTTGGAGGCGGAGGAGCCGTTCACGAAAGCGGGGGACTTGGCCAGGTTGATCATGGACTTCAGGGCCTTCACGCCGTTGGCGGAAGCGTAGTTGCAGTCCATGGCAACGATGTTGCCCAGGTCATCGGTGGAGTAGGTCAGGGTGCAGCCAGCGCCAAAGAAGAAGGCGGTCTGGTACCAACCGGAGTTGATCTCGAAGTAGATGTTCTTGCCAGCGGCTTCGCAGTCAGCGACGACCTTGGCCAGATCGGTGGGATCGGTGACAACGGACTTGTCGTAGTACAGGAAGTAGCCGTTATCGGAGGTCATGGGGTAAGCGTACATCACGTCGCCCATCTTGACAGCGGCAACAGCGCCGGCGTCGTTGGTCTGCTCGATGATGGCAGCGTTGTCTTCGAACACGACTTCCAGCGCGTTGGCGGCCACCAGGCGGCCCAGCTGGTCCTGCGCGAAACCGAAGATGTCAGCACCGGCCTCAACGTCGGTGATCATCTTGGTGGCAGCATCGCCTTCGCCCACGGGCTCAACGATGACGGTCATGTTGGCGTACTCGGGATGAGCGGCATTGAACACTTCGACCTGAGCCTTGGTGAAGTCAACAACGTTCTCGGCGACCCAGATCTTGATTTCGCCAGAGAAGCCTTCAGCAGAGGCGAAAGAGCACAGGGACAGCATCATCGCCACAGCCAGAACCAGAGAAAGGATCTTCTTCATGGGGTAGTCCTCCTTTTATTTTTGCGGTTGCCCGCACTGTCTTTAGGAAGGATTGCGATCTTACCCATTACGCCGAATCAGCCCAATGTGCAGGAACGCCCCTTTCCGTTATGGTTAGTATATCACCTTTTTCGCCATTGCGCAAGAGGAAAATGGAAACGTTACCGAAGTTTTTTGGAAAAATTTATGACCAAATGACACATTTAATCGCGTTTTGACGTGAGAAAACGTTTTAGTTGACGTGAACGAAAAAAAGAGCAGGCCTCCTGAAGAGACCTGCTGCAGAGGATCATTTCATGGTGTTGAGCTTGGCGTCGTCGATCTTGCCCCATGCGCCGTTGCCGCTGCCGGAGCACTTGACGTACACGCCCACGGTGACCACGTCGCCCTCCTGCACCTGGACGCCCTCGATGACAGGCTTGTCCCAGACGTTGTAGGAGGTGATGGTGGAGGGCGTACGTGCGACCTCCACGCCGTTGATCTTGACGTAGGCGTAGATGTTCACATCGCCGCCGTCGCCGCCCATGATGGCGATCTCATACCGGTAGGTGCCTGCGGGGAGATTCTCCACCTGCTGCTCCAGGGTGAACTCCACGGTATTTGCGGCGGCGGAGTAGAAGTGATAGTGCTTCGTACCGGTGACGGAGTCGGTCTTCTTCTCCTCGATGTAGAGCTGCTCGCAGCCGCTGATGTTGGTTGCGACCCACTCGCCGTTCTCCTCGTCCTCAAAGGACCAGTTCTGCAGGTGGTTGTACTCGATCATCGCGACCTGGCAGGTGGCCTCCATGCCGCCGGCCACGCCCTTGATGGTGTAGGTCTTTACACCGCCGGCCTTCATGGCGTCGGCATCGTAGGGCTCCCACTCCACCGGCACGGCCTGGCGGGAGTTGTCGCTCATCACCGCGTTGACGGTCTCCGGCAGCATGATCTCGCCGGTTAGGTCGATCATCAGGGTGACGTCCTCCAGCGCATCCACGCGGACGGGCACGTCATTGCCCTGACGGATGAGGCGGAACACCTTCAGGCTCTCCAGGGCATGGCCGGTGAAGTCGAAGAAGGTCTGGTTGTCGCAGGCGCAGCCGCCGTAGTACTTGCCCGCATCCTGGGGATCGTACTCCGCGGCGTAAGAGGAGGCCCATCCGGCGCCGTACTGCTCCCACAGGGCAGAATTGGCTTCCCAGCTGCCGCCGGGCACGGGCACCCAGGCGCCTTCCCAGTAGAACACGCCGATGCCGCCGATGTCATGCATGGCCTGGATCACGTCCACCACGCTGTTGACCTGGCCCTGCTGGGTGAAGGGGTAGGGCTTGACATATGCGCCGCCCTCGCCGATGGTGTTGCCGGAGAAATCGCCGTCCTCGATCGTCCAGGCGTAGGAGGTTTCCGCCACCATGACCTTCTTGCCGTAGGTCTGCCGGATGGTGGAGAGCACGGTCTTGAGGTTATCCAGCGTGCCGTGCCAGTAGGGGTAATAGCTGGTGGCGAAGACGTCGTAATCCACCTCGTACTCCGCCAGCTTACTGGCGTAGCTGTAGTAGGAGTCGGCGTTCTCGGGGTTGGCAAAATGCACGCAGATCAGCGCGTCCGGGTAGACCTCGCGTACGGCGGCGGCGCCGACTGACATCAGCTTGGCCATGTTGGCGAAGCTCTTTTCGCCCGCCAGGCCGTTGTTGCTCTCGTTGCCCAGCTGCACCATGCCCACGTCCACGCCGGCCTCCTTGAGCAGGAGCAGGCAGTCGCGGGTGTATTCGCCCAGGAGCTTCACCTTGCTGGTGGTGCGCTTGCCCTTCCAGGCCTTGGGCACCATCTGCTTGGCGGGATCCGCCCAGAAGTCGGAATAGTGGAAGTCCACCAGCAGCTTCATGCCGTGATCGGTGGCCCGCTTGCCGATGGCGATGGCGGTGTTGATATCGCAGTTTCCGCCGCCGTAGCCGTTGCCCTGCGAATCGAAGGGATCGTTCCACACGCGCACGCGGATGTAGTTCACGCCGTTTTCGGCCAGGACATCAAACAGGTCGCGCTCGTTGCCGTCGTGATCGTAGAACTTGACGCCGGCGGCCTCCAGGGCCAGGACGCTGGATACGTCCATGCCCAGGGCGAAGTCCTCGCTCAGGTCGGGGATGGCGCGGATGTACAGCGGGCATTCGGCTTCCTCTGCCAGAACGGGCATGGCCAGCAGCAGGCAGAGCAGCAGGGGGATGAGGTGCTTCATGGGGAGTCCTCCTTGTCAAAATGGATTTTCATCAGCAGGCAGATGTCGCCTTCTTCGTCGGTATACTGGCCTTCGCGGCGGAAACCGGCTTTCTCGTAGCAGCGGACGGCCCGCGCATTTCTGATATCCGGGTCGATGAACAGCTCGCGGATGGATGGGTGATTCCGATGGATGATATCGACCATCTGCCGCAGCGCCTCGGAGCCGCAGCCGCGGCTGCGCGCGTCGGGGACGCCGATCCACATATCCAGGCCGATGACCTCCGCGCTGTGGATGTAGTACTGGATGAAGCCGATGGGGTCTCCGTCCTTCAGGATGAAATAGGGGAAAACGTCCGTGGGATGGGCAGCGCGGGGGCCGTATTTTTCGGCGATGCGGGCGACGGAGACGGGCGGCTCGCCCGGTTCGTCGCACCAGACCCACTGCTGCAGCTCCGGCTCATGGAACCAGCGCTGCATGTGCAGGTAATCCGCCTGCGTGGCTCGCATGGGGCGCAATGTGATCATGGCTTACTCCACGGTGAAGTCCGTCCACTCCACCTTGTTGTACATATAGATGTCGTCGGGCTTGACCATGCCCAGCTTCTCGTAGAAGCCGGTGGCGTTTTCGTTGGCGCAGGTATACATGATGATGTTCTTTTCGCCGCCGCCATCGAGGCTCTCGCCGGCGATGCGGTGCATCTCCCGTACCAGCGCCTTGCCCACGCCCTTGCCCGTCCATTCCCGCGCGACGCCCAGGTCGGTGATGAACAGCCAGTAGGCAAAGTCGGTGATGCCAAAGCCCACGCCGATGAGGTCGCCGGCGTCATCCCGGGCGGTCAGGCTGATGGAGGCCTTCTCCACCAGCGTGGCGATGCGCTCATGGAAGCGCTCCTTGGGGTACTGGCTGCCCAGGTCGGTGCGGCGAAGGAAGCCGATGTAGGCTTCCGGGGTGAGGCGTTCCTGTTGGATGGTGTAGCTCATGGGGCCTCCTTGATGCCGAGCATGCGGTCGGCAAAAGCCCAATATTCTTTCTCCAGGTGATTCTCGGTGTACCAGACATGGCACGCATGCTGAACCTCCTGGTCGTCCATATCGACGATTTTCTTCAGGTGATAGCGGAACACCCGGTGCTCCTTCAGGAAGGCGCGGGCGATTTCCGCATACTCGTTGGGTTGCGATGGTGACTTCATACTTACTCCTTACCAGATGAAGGGGATCAGCCGCCACTTCACCTGCTGCTTGTACTCCGCATAGCCCTTGAGCTCGCGGGAGAGGACTTCCTCCTCATTGCGGATGCGCTTGGCGATGATGAAGGGGTACGCCAGGAACACCGCGAAGGCCAGTGCCGAGCCCAGCACCAGCGGCATGGACAGGAAAAGCGTCACTGTCACGGCGTACATGGGGTGACGGACGATGCCGTACAGCCCGTCGGACACGACCTGCTGACCTTCCTGCACCTCGATGGTGCGGGACAGCCAGGTGTTCTCCCGCAGCACCTCCGCGTACAGGGCGTAGCTCATCAGGAAAAGCACCGCGCCGACGATGCTCACCCACCGGGGCAGCATCAGCCAGCCAAAGCGGTAGCTGAGCCCCGCGAGGACAAAACCGACAAGGAACATCAGCCCGCTGAGCTTCACCACCAGGGACTGCTCGCGTTCTTTTTCCTTGGCGTTCAGGCGGCTGCGCAGGAGGGAGGGGTTCTTCGCCATCATGACGAGGCCGGCGAGGAACATCGGGATGAACAGGATGCCCATCAGCAGCCAGGCCTGGGGATAATGCAGCGTCCAGGCGGGCAGGAAGAGCAGCGCGCCGATCAGCACCACGCCCAGCGCGAATTTCGCAATGGCAGAGAGAAAAAGTTTGGTGTTCATGGGGGCCTCCAAAGGACGGGCGAGCAATGCTCGCCCCTACGGTTCGTTGGGGTTATTCGATGACAACAATCCCATACGGCGGCAGGGTCACCGTGGTCACACCGTCGCCCTCGGCGAGGGTGGCATTGCCCTCCAGCGCGACCAGGTCGGAGACGATGGCCAGCCCCGTCGCGGGGATTTCCACCGTGCTTTCTGCCTTCCGGGAGAAGTTGATGGCGATGTAGCAGCATTCGCCGTCAAGCTCGCGCTTCATCAGCACCACGTTCTTGTCCGCGTACAGCGTGGTGTTCACGCCCCGGGCGATCAGCGGGCTGCGCAGGCGGGCGTGGTTGACGGCCTTGCAGTAGTTCAAAAGGGAGTTGGGATCGGCGAGCTGGTCGTCCACGCAGGGGTAGGCGTATTCCAGGCTGGTCACGCCGGGAGGCTGGGTGGTCATGTCGCCGTCGTTCCAGTACATGGCCAGGCGCTTGTTGGGGTCGTCGCCCGCGCCCACCATGCCGATCTCGTCGCCGTAGTAGGTGAAGACATTGCCCGGCAGCATGCCCAGCAGACCCTGGGCGAACTTGGCGCGCTCCGGGAGCTTGCGGGCCTGCAGCAGGCCGATGGAGCGTCCGGTATCGTGGTTGCACAGGAAGGGCGCCAGCACGCGGCCCTCCGGCAGCAGGGACAAAGCTGTCTCGAGGCCATTGACGTACTTGGTGCCGTCGGGGCTGCGGCCCAGCACGGCCTTGACGATGAAGCCCTCCGCCTGAGACGAGGGGAACAGGAAGAAGCTGTCCACCGTGGACTGCCAGTACTCCGCCAGGGCACTCTGGCCCACCCAGGCCTCGCCCACCAGATAGGAACCGGCCTTCAGCTCCTGGCACATGGCCTTGATCCTGTCCAGGGTGGCGACGTTGGCGGCGACATTCCCTGCGTGGAAGGACGTGACCGCATCCAGGCGGAAGCCGTCCACGCCCACATCGTTCAGCCAGAAGGCCATGATCCCGTAGAGCTCTGCCATCACGGCCTCGCTGCCGAGATTGAGATCGGGCATGTTGCCGCCGGCGAACTGCTCCTCATAATGCCAGGAGGAGCCGGAGATCTTCACGTACTTGTTGCCGGTGGGCGCTTCGGTGAAGCAGTAATAATCCAGATAGGGGCTGTCGAAGGTGCGCTTCTGGATGGATTCCACCGCGCTGAGGAACCAGGGGTGACGGGTGGAGGTGTGATTGACGGGCAGGTCGATGATGACGCGTATGCCGCGCTCGTGGCACTCCTTCACCAGGGCGCGGAAGTCGTCCATCGTGCCGTACTGGGGATCGACGGCCATGTAGTCCGTCACATCGTACTTGTGGTAGGAGGGGCTGGGCATGATGGGCATGAACCAGATGCCGGTGTAGCCCATATCGGCGATGTAATCCAGCCGCTGACGCACGCCGTTGAAATCGCCGATGCCGTCGCCGTCGGAGTCCTGGTAGGACCAGACGAAGATCTCGTACCAGTTGTAGGTGTCCGGCGGCAGCTGGAAGGGCGCGGAGTCCGCCAGCGCACAGGGCACGAGCATGCACAGGAGCAGCAGCAGGGAAATCAGCTTCTTCATAGGGATCGCTTCCTTTTATCGTGAGGTGGGGGTTACTTCTTTTCCAGCGGGTAGGTCTTGCCGTTCTGGCCTACGCCGCCGATGGTCAGCTCGGCCTTGTCGCCGTCAAAGCGGACGGTCATGTCCAGGGTGAAGGGGGCGTTCAAAACGCGCAGGAGCAGCTTCAACTCGCCGTTCTTCATGCCGCAGCAGGAGACGCATCCGCCGCCTTCCTCCACGCGGCCGACGTAGAACAGCGCGGTCTGCTCCTTGTCCAGGGGCATGGTGACGCGGTCGCTTTCGATGGTCAGGGTGGAGCCGTCGTCGCCGGACGCATACACGCCCACGGGGAGTTCGCTGCCGTCGTGCTCCGGCCAGGGCAGGCTGAGGGCGGCCAGCTTCTGCTGCAGCTCCGCCTGGGTAGCTTCATCGGCGGGTTCCATGTCCGCCGCGGCAAGCAGGTGAGCGTAGATCAAATCGAGGGCCTTGCCGATGTCCGGCACGCCGGAGACGCAGGCGATGACCATATCCCGCTTTTCGTCCACGATGCAGAACTGGCTGAAGGCGCCGTCGCCGCGGAAACGGGGCTTCTGGCCCTCTCCGTGATCGGTCTTGCACATCCAGAACTGGTAGCCGTAGCCCATGTTCCAGTCATGGTCGTGGGGGTGATCGCCGTTGCCGTTGTCGATGCGGAAGGTGGTGGCCAGGTCGAGCCACTCGCGGGGGAGGATCTGCTTGCCGTCCCACATACCCTTCTGCAGCAGGCACTGGCCGAAGGGAGCGATCTGCTTCGCGCTCAGCCACAGGCCCCAGCCGCCCACGTTGATCCCGTCGGGGGAGGAATCCCACTTCGGCCATCGATCAGCGCAGGGCTGACCGCTGGCTTCGCTCGGCGATTGCAAGCAATCGCTGTCGCTCGTCGGACTTTGTCCGACCTCCGAAGGCGCGGAGCCGTCCTCGTTCATCATGCCCAGGGGCTCGAACAGGCGGGGGATGAGGTAATCGCGGACGGTCATCCCCGTCACCTTCTGGACCATGCAGGAGACCAGGTAGGTGCTCATGCTGTTGTAGGCAAAGTGGGTGCCGGGCTCGTGGTCGCAGCCGCAGGCGATGATCTGCTTCGCCCAGTCGGGGCCGCGCTTGCCGCCGTCGGACTCAGGCTTCAGGCCCGCGCCCATGGTCAGCAGGTGGTGCATATTGATAGCCTTCTGCCAGTCGGAGGGCTCCTCCGGGAAGGCCTCAGGCAGCACGTCGATGAGCTTCGTGTCCCAGGTGAGCAGGCCTTCCTGCACCGCAAAGCCCGCCGCTGCCGAGCAGAAGGACTTCGACAGGGAGAAGAGCATGTGGGGCGTGCGGTCATCGAAGGGCGCATAAGCCAGCTTCGCGGCGACCTTGCCGTGGCGCAGCACCCAGATGGCGTGATGCTCCAGCCCGGCTTCCTCGCGGGCGGCGATGTAATTCAGGATTCCACGGGAGGAAATACCGGCTTCCTCCGGGAAGCGGACGTGTTCAAGCTGCTGCATATGGACGCCTCCTCAAACGCTTGTTTTGCCTATATTGTACCGAAATCCACCGCCGATTGCAAGCGATTTTCGCTGTGGACAACCAATTGCAAACATGGTATAATTTCAGGAGCGAACAATTCCACCCCCGGAATGATACAGGAGGCTGTAAATATGAACATGGAAACGATCAGGAACATTATCAGCGCAGGTAAGGCCGTGCTGGGCATCGAGCTGGGCTCCACCCGCATCAAGGCCGTGCTGATCGGCCCGGAGTCCGGCTCCGGCTGCGACCACGCCCCCATCGCCAGCGGCGACCATACCTGGGAAAACCGCCTGGAAAACGGCGTGTGGACCTATCATCTGGACGACGTGTGGGCCGGCATCCAGGATGCCTACGCCAACATGGTCGCCGACGTGAAGGCGAAGTACGGCGTTGAGCTGACCAAGCTGGCGGCCTTCGGCGTGTCCGCGATGATGCACGGCTACCTGCCCTTTGACAAGGACGGCAAGCAGATCTGCGAATTCCGCACCTGGCGCAACACCATGACCGGTGAGGCCGCCGCCGAGCTGACCGACCTGCTGGGCTTCAACATCCCCCAGCGCTGGTCCATCGCCCACCTGTACCAGGCGATGCTCAACGGCGAAGCGCATGTCAAGGACATCGACCACCTGACGACCCTGGCCGGCTATGTGCACTGGCAGCTCTCCGGCAAGAAGGTGCTGGGCGTGGGCGAAGCCAGCGGCATGTTCCCCATCGACAGCGAGAAGTGCGACTACGATCAGAAGATGATCGACCTGGTGGATTCACTCGCCGCCGTGAAGGGCTACGAGTGGAAGCTGCGCGGCATCCTGCCTGAGGTGCAGTGCGCGGGCGAAGACGCCGGCGTGATGACCGCCGAGGGCGCGAAGCTCCTCGATCCCACCGGCAAGCTGGAAGCCGGCGCGCTGATGGCTCCTCCCGAGGGCGACGCGGGCACCGGCATGGCCGCCACCAACGCGGTCGCCGTCCGCACGGGCAATGTGTCCGCCGGTACCTCCGTGTTCGCGATGATCGTCCTGGAGAAGATGCTCTCCAAGGTCTACCCCGAGATCGACATGGTCACCACCCCCACCGGTAAGCCCGTCGCCATGGTGCACTGCAACAACTGCACCTCCGACATCAACGCCTGGGCGGGCATGCTCAAGGGCTTCGTGGACGCCTGCGGCCTGAACATCTCCATGAATGACATCTACGTCAACCTGTTCAATGCGGCGCTGGAGGGCGAGAAGGACTGCGGCGGCGTGGTGAACGTACCCCTGTTCTCCGGCGAGCCCGTGGTGGGCCTGGACGAGGGCCGTCCCATGATGGTGCGTATGCCCGATGCGAAGCTGACCTTCCAGAACTTCGCCCGCAGCCTGGTCGCCGGCGCGATGACCAGCCTCAAGATCGGCATGGACATCCTGGTGGACGAGAACGTGCAGATTGATTCCCTGCTGGGCCACGGCGGCTACTTCAAGACCCCCGGCGTGGGCCAGAAGATCCTGGCCGCAGCGCTCAAGACCCCCATCTCCGTCATGGAGACCGCCGGCGAGGGCGGCCCCTGGGGCATGGCTCTGCTGGCTGCCTACCGCGTCAACGGCAAGCGCGGCGAGACCCTCGAGCAGTACCTGAACGAGTATGTCTTTGCGGGTGCGGCTGGTTCCACCATTGCCCCCGACGCGGCAGATGCGGAAGGCCTCGATGTCTACACCGCCAAGTTCCAGCAGGCCCTGGCGGCGGAAGAAGCCGCTGTGGCGGAGATGAAGTAAAATTAGCCTTCCCCTCAAGGGGAAGCCTTTTGACGGGGCGAGCGGTACTTACCCGCTACAGCGGGAGCTCCCTCTCGGCGGGAGCCTAAGGCCCGAGTAAATCCCGTACCCCTCCGCAGGGGTCTTCGACCCGTTTATTTGGGCCGCCTCTCACTACAATGCAAGTGAAGACAAGCCTGCGCGACGCGAGGACTCTGTGAACGCCGTGCAACCCCATTCAAAGCTTAGCCGCCGCGTTCACAGATCCGAGCCAAAGCTCACGTACAAAACATCACTACCGCGCAACCCGGCAGCCCGGCCGATGAGCGGCCGGACGTACAACTCCACGTGCGCTTCCAGCTGCACGCGAGCGCAACCCCAAAGAACCAATCAACCAAGATCGCGAAAAGGGTGTCCAGAGGGTCGAAGACCCTTTGGCGGGTCCAGGGCAGCGCCCTGGCCGTCGGAGACGCCCCAACGAAGGAGGTCACCCCCATGCTGAAAAAGCTCAAGCAGGCCGTCTATGAGGCCAATATGGAACTGCCCAAGCGTAACCTCGTCACCTATACCTGGGGCAATGTGTCCGGCATTGACCGGGAGAAGGGCCTCGTGGTCATCAAGCCCTCCGGCGTGGATTATGAGGATCTCACCCCGGAGATGATGGTCGTGCTCGACCTGGAGGGCAATGTGGTGGAGGGCAAGCTGAATCCGTCCTCCGATACCAAGACCCACATCGAGCTGTACAAGAAGTACCCCGAGATCGGCGGCATCGTCCACACCCATAGCCCCTATGCGGTGGGCTGGGCCCAGGCCTGCGAGGACATCCCCTGCTACGGCACCACCCATGCGGACTACTTCTACGGCGCCGTGCCCTGCGCCCGTCACCTCACCACTGAGGAGATCGACGAGGACTACGAGAAGAACACCGGCAAGGTCATCATCGAGGAACTGACCAAGCGGGAGATCGAGCCCCTGCACACCCCGGGCATCGTCTGCGCGAGCCACGGCCCCTTCACCTGGGGCAAGTCTCCTGCCCAGGCCGTGTATCACGCCGTGGTGCTGGAGGAAGTCGCCAAGATGGCGGTCTACACCCGTCAGATCAAGGCGGACGCCGCTCCTGCGCCCCAGAACATCCAGGACAAGCACTTCCTGCGCAAGCATGGCCCCAATGCTTATTACGGCCAGCCCGGCAAGGAGCATTAAGATGTTTCGTGAAAATGCTGAAGGCATTTTCACGAGGTTTTGCACTCAGTCACTGTCAGTTCGGAGGACCGAACTGACGGCCGTTCCTTCGTGTAAGGAATGTTTTCTGCTTTCGACCACCACCGAGACAAGCTCGGTGATGGTTACACTTGCTCATTGCATGCAATGAGCTGCGTTAGCTGGGCTTTGCCCAGCCTTTACGCGGAAAACGCCCCGCCCGCACGGCAAAGCCCCGCGATACGAATAT
>JAFXFR010000076.1 GCA_017513475.1 Clostridia bacterium | reverse complement strand
CCGAGGAAATCCCTGCGGAATAAGCAGATCGGTTGACAGCTGCATGATAAAATGGCCCGTGCTGATGCGCGGGTCGTTTTTTTCTGGGAAATTCCGCATCCTGCTTGAATTGTTTGCGAAAAACCTTCCGCATCAGAAGATACTGGATGAAGCCAACGGGCAAGCAATGCTCGTCCCTACGAGGTATTTATTGTCCATTCCGTCATTTTTTTCACAATATCCCGCAGAAAAGTGCTTTACCCTCTTGCAAAATCCGGGAAAATCGGGTACAATGATAGGTGGAGAAATGGTCTGCTGATGCCACCACATCCGGCAAGCAAAGACGCCATTTCCAATCTTTTCAACGCGGGAATCCCCCGCCAACGATTAAGGAGGTAATTCCAATGTCCGTTAAGGTTGCTATCAATGGCTTTGGCCGCATTGGCCGTCTTGCTTTCCGTCAGATGTTCGGTGCTGAGGGCTACGAAGTCGTCGCCATCAATGACCTGACCAAGCCCGAGATGCTGGCTCACCTGCTGAAGTACGACACCGCCCAGAAGGGCTACTGCGGCTACATCGGCGAGAACAAGCACACCGTCGAGGCCACCGAGAACTCCATCATCGTCGATGGCAAGGAAATCAAGATCTACGCCGAGAAGGACGCTGCCAACTGCCCCTGGGGCGAGCTGGACGTTGACGTCGTTCTGGAGTGCACCGGCTTCTACTGCTCCAAGGAGAAGTCCATGGCCCACATCAACGCTGGCGCCAAGAAGGTCGTCATCTCTGCTCCCGCCGGCAACGATCTGCCCACCATCGTTTTCTCCGTCAACGAGAAGACCCTGACCAAGGAAGACAAGATCATCTCTGCCGCTTCCTGCACCACCAACTGCCTGGCTCCCATGGCCAAGGCCCTGAACGATACGTATCCCATCCAGACCGGCATCATGACCACCGTGCACGCCTACACCGGTGACCAGATGATCCTGGACGGCCCCCATCGCAAGGGCGATCTGCGTCGTGCCCGCGCTGGCGCTCAGAACATCGTTCCCAACTCCACCGGCGCTGCCAAGGCCATCGGCCTGGTCATCCCCGAGCTGAACAAGAAGCTGATCGGCTCCGCCCAGCGCGTGCCCGTCTGCACCGGCTCCACCACCCTGCTGGTTGCCGTTGTTAAGGGCCAGGATGTGACCAAGGAGTCCATCAACGCCGCCATGAAGGCTGCCGCTTCCGCTTCCTACGGCTACACTGAGGAGCCCCTGGTGTCCTCCGACATCATCGGCATGACCTACGGCTCCCTGTTCGACGCCACCCAGACCATGGTCGCCAAGATCGACGACGACACCTACCAGGTGCAGGTCGTGTCCTGGTACGACAACGAGAACAGCTACACCTCTCAGATGGTCCGCACCATCAAGTACTTCGCTGAGCTGTAATTCAGGAATTACAAGGCTTTGCGAGGGCTGAGCTGATGAGGCGAGGTTCTCCCAGGTACGTAAAATGTTGAAATAGGCCTGTAAGCCTACAAAACTTTGTGGCTCTCAGGTACGATAAACATTTACCCCCTTTTTCCAACTGTAAACAGGCGGAAAAAGGGGGTTTTTGTATGCACTTTTCTGATGCTATTACTGAGTACTGTTTTGACTGTAAGGTGAGGAAGCTGTCTCCCAAGTCCATCAGCAATTACCAGAAGCAACTGAAGTATTTGCAGAGGTACATGGAGCAGGAATTTCAAATCAAGAATGTTGAAGATGTCAGGAGCTTTCACATCAAATCCTTCCTCTCCATGATGGATGACAAGGAGAGAAAGGCGAGGTACATTAATGACTTGCTGAAGGTGTTCAAGACATTTTTCAACTATCTGAAGAAGGAAGGACACATCAAGGAAAGACCAACAGCCAATGTGAAGAACATGAAGCAACCAAAGGTGAAAATCATCACCTTTACTGAGGCAGAGATTCGCAAGTTGCTGAATCATTTCTCAGGGCGAACTTTCCTGAGCATTCGCAACAGGGCAATCCTCGCTATGTTTTTCGACACAGGGATGCGATTGACTGAGGTCACAACACTCTGCCCTCATCAGGTTCGCGAGGATCACATCATTGTTCATGGAAAGGGAAACAAAGAAAGGCTGGTTCCTGTTTCACCTTACCTCGCAAAGACCCTGATGCAGTACCAACTTGCCAGGGAAAGCTACTTTGAAGGCAAGCTGCCTGAGAAGTATTTGTTTGTTTCCCATAGAGGCAAGAGGCTGACACAGGAAGGCATCACCAAGTTCATGAAGAAGGCAGCCCAGGAGACAGGAGTCAACTGCAACATCAGAATCTCTCCCCATACATGCAGACACACCTTTGCACACCTCCAGCTCAAAAATGGACTTGACCTGTACAGCCTTTCAAGATTGATGGGGCATGAGAATGTGTCCATTACCCAGAGATACCTGGAGGGGATCAGGGATGACCAAGTGCTGAAGAAGGCACAAAAGACAGGTGTTCTATCCAACTTATAAGGATCTTTCATAGCTCTTTGATACATCTTTTGAACATCATTGGTACATCTCTCATACATCTTTTCAGCAACTCTGACTATCTGGCGAGTCAAAATCAGGGATTGAAGAGATGAATAACTATCTGAACAAACAATGAAGTTAAAGGCTGGTGGGCTTCGCCCCACCAGCCTTTAACTAAAAAGAGTTACTTTTTTCTGAATAGTATATTATATTCTATATTGCTCTGGAAAAAGTAACTCTTTAATACTTACTCTTAATCTTGTCCAGGAAATCCATATACTGCTTTGCGATTGTTGGTGTTTCAATGACAACTTTTGTGCTGAAGCCAGCAATCCAGGAGAAGAACTGACCACTGATTTCAACATCAACAGACACTCTGAAATGCCTGTCATCAACGCGAGAATACATCACACCCTTTGTACCAAACCTGTCAATCATGGTATCCAGAAGAGGTGATATGCAACGCAGGGACACATTTGCCTTTTCGCCAGAGAACATGCCGAAATGGCTCTGAGTAAAGGTTTTCAGGTTCAGTGCAGCAAAGGCCTTTGTAGTATTCATAGCAACATTTCCTTTCTTTGCTCTCTTGGAGCTGTCCTTTATTTGGTAGGGACTCTTTCGTTCCCTTCACCTTACATTTATATTATACTTCAGCAGATAGTGGATCCAGTCGTTATATAGGTACTTTACAGGATTGCGCAGACATTCTCAAAGTACTGTGCTATCAATGGGCTTTAGCGTCATTATTCTTCGTCTTCATCAGGGTTTTCAACAACTTCATTAACCAGTTCACCTTCGGCGTAGTAAAGCTCATGGCGATATTCGATGCCATCTTCTTCCTGAGAATGGAAGTAGTAGCGAATACTGATTTCAGGAAGCATCTTTGCAAGAATCTCGACAACTTCAACAATAGCCTTGCCATTGGTTTCAAAATGGAAGTTGCGTTCCTTGCGATGTCCAGTACAATTTACGCTCTGAATGTCAAAGCCAGGAGCGATGCGAGAGAAGTCCAACTTGCCTTTCAGGCAATGCTTCTTGGAAGCAACATCCACAAACATCAGGTCACAAACCTTCTGGAAGGCTTCTGCTTTGTTCTTAGGAGCATTGATGTCAAGGATGTGGAAGAAGGTATTCATAGTGGTCATCATAGTAGTTCCTCACTTTCATTTATCTTGTTTTTTCAAGGTTTCTGAGGTTTGCTTCCCTCAACCTTTTGACTGCATTTCTTAGGTGTTTAGGTCTCTTGTGTTCCCTTCACCTTACATATACATTATACTTCATGCCTCTGACGAATCAGTCGTTCTACGCACACACCAAATTCTTCCATTTTAATATATGTAAGATGATCGACAGAAACAGAAAGCACCTTTCCCCATGTAATTCCCATGAGCGAAAGATGCTTAAAAGATGTTAGTTTGTTGTTGGAAAGATGTATGAGAGATGAAAAGAAGATGATAAAAGATATATGAAAGATGTCTCTATCCAGGTTCTCTTTGAAGGGCTAATTAAGTTTTACAGGGGCTTCCTTTTACGAAATCACAAAATCGCTTGAAATCAGCTTTTCAGGTATGATAAACTATGAATGCAGTCTGTAAACTGTTTGGACTCAGGTAAGGTAAACTGTGTAAAAAATGACATCAACATTGTATCTCTCAAAAGTGGAGAAAAGCCAGTCCACAGGCCACTTTTAGTGGCCTGTGAGGTCGTGTCCTGGTACGACAACGAGAACTCCTACACCTCTCAGATGGTCCGCACCATCAAGTACTTCGCCGAACTGTAATTCAGGAATTACAAGGCTTTCGAAGCACTGTGAGGTCAAGCGAAATCTCGCGACCTTGATAAACAACTAAACGAGTTCTGTAACCGTTCCGACGGTTTGCAGGATGAGTCATATAGGCGTTTTCCCCTCTTTCTGTTGGCAATTTGTCAAAGAAAGAGGGGTTTTTGTTGCTGTTAAAGGATGCAATCATGGAATACCTGCTGGAGTGCAAGGTCAGGCGGCTGTCGCAGGGGACGATTGAGAACTACGATAGGCATTTGCGTTATCTTCGTCAATACCTGGAGGACGAATACGGCATCATGCGGCTGGAGGATGTGAAGCCCGCCCACCTGAAGCGATTCCTCCTGGAGAAGGAAGACCTGGGCCGCAAGCCGCAGTACATCAAAGACCTGCTGAAGGTGTTCAAAACCTTCTTCCGCTATTGTGTGGAGGAGGAGTACCTGAAGACCAGTCCCGCCGCGAAGGTCAAGAACGTGCGGCAACCGAAGGTGTTGATTCGCACCTTCAATGAGGAAGAAGTGCTGAAGATGCTGAACTTCCACAACGGGCATGACTTCATCAGCATGCGGAACAAGGCCATGCTGGCGCTCTTCTTTGATACGGGGATGCGTCTGACCGAAGTGATGACCATGAAGGACGAGCAAATCCGGGATGGGCATGTGGTGGTATGGGGTAAGGGCAGCAAGGAGCGCGTGGTTCCCTGTTCTCCCTACCTGGCGCGTATGCTAATGAAATACCGTATTGCGCGGGACAACTACTTTGAGATGAAGAACACTACGCCGCAAGCCTACTTCTTCCTGTCCTATCGCGGCAAGGCGATGACGCAGGAATCCGTCGCCAAGATGATGAAACTGACGGCGGCTGCGGTCAATGTGAGGAAGGATATACGGGTGTCGCCGCATACATGCAGGCACACCTTCGCGCACCTTCAGTTGAAGAACGGACTGGACATATACTCCCTGTCCCGCTTGCTGGGGCATGAGAATATCGGCATCACGCAGAAGTACCTCAACGGCATACGGGATGACGAGGTATTGGTGGCGGCCCGGCAGACGGGCGTACTCAGGAACCTATAAGAGAAGGCGGCTTGCAGAAACAGCAAGTCGCCTTCAACTTTTTAGCAGATGGGTAGAACTTTCAGCAAGTTAGAAGAAGAAAGGAGCAACTTTCTAAAAGATGAGTACTACTTCAAGCAACTCTGAGCAAGTTCGGATATGGAGAATCCAAAGAGAATTACATATCGTGAAGCTATAGACCTGGGATATGACTCCTGCGGAAGATGCTACTGAGCAATAAAAGGAAACACCATGCAGCAAAGCAGCGCCCCCTGCTCTCCCTCACCGGGAAAGCAGGGGGCTTTCACGACCGTCTGGCAAGAATGTTTTCTGCAATGGGAACCAGGAATCTCCTTTGCAACAAATGTAAATTCAACGCCAGTTGATTGACATCTGTTAACAAATGGGATAAAATATAGTCAAGAAGTGGAGAATCTTCGAAAATTTCATCAGAAAAGGAGAATCACTATGAAGAAACTGTCCCTGATTCTGGCGCTGGTCATGCTGCTGGGCTGCTTCAGTAATGCGTTTGCCGAGGATTTCAACCTGAACTTCGTCCGGGAAAATTCCACCCTGTTCACCATCGACGTGGATTCCAGCCGCGGCATCGCTTTTGTTGAGAGCGCCCTGACTGCGAAGGATCGCTCTTTCGTCCACAAGTACGAGAGCTCCACCCGCTACAGCTCCACCAAGTTCGATATGCTGGTGATCGACTACGGCACCTCCTCCCAGTACCCCGTTTGCCGTCTGTGGGTCAACTACATGTCCGATACCGGCTACCAGAACATCAAGTCTGTGACCTTCAACGTTAACGGCAAGCAGTTCACCTTCACCGATATCGATGATCCCGACTTCATGGAGCATGATGAGGACGGCTACATCGAGCGCGTGCTGATCAAGTTTGACCTGGATAACCTGGACTTCCTCATCGCGCTGGAGCAGATGCTGCCCGACGAGTTCGAAGGCTTTGATACCATCAAGCTCTCCATGACCCTGCATGGCGACGAGGACATCACTGTCGAGCTCGGCCGCGGCTTCATGCTGGACTTCTTCCTCCTGCAGCAGGCGATCATCGAGTGCAACGCCGTGGGCGAGATGAACAAGACCAACGGCTCCCCCATGACCGTGAAGTGATCATCCCCATACCAGGATGAATGATTGAGCGTCCCCCTCCTTTCCCTGCCCTGCAGGCTGAGGAGGGGGATGCTTCTGTTTTGCGGCGTCGTATTTTCTGTGTACTGCACCGGGCGAAGCTTGTCAGCCGGCGCGGGAATATGCTATAATTTAGCCCTATTCCTGATCGAAAGGCGGCTGCCAGCATGTTTCGCATTATGACGGCGCAGGAGGCCATCAGCCTCATCCGCGACGGCGACTGTATCTGTGTCAATTCCTTTGTGGGCATCGAGAACCCGGTAGAGCTTCACGAGGCCCTTTATGAACGTTATCGCGAGACCCACTCCCCCAAGCACCTGACGGTGGTGTCTTCCGCAGGCTTCGGCGTGTGGGAAGAGGACAAGAACGCTGAGGGCTACATCCGTGCCGGCGCGGTGGACCGGCTGATCTGCGGCCACTTCGGCGCGATGCCCTCCACGAAGAAGATCATCCTTGAGAACCGCTTCGAGGCCTATAATCTGCCCCTGGGCTGCATCAGCCATGCCATCCGCGCCCAGGCGGGCGGCATCCCCGGCGCGCTCAGCAAGGTTGGCCTGGATATCTTCGTCGATCCCCGCCGCGAGGGTCCCGGCATCAACCAGATCTCCACGGACAATTCCTTCGTCAAGGTCGTCGAGGTGGACGGCAAGGAGTTCCTGTACTACAAGCTGCCCAAAATCACCGTCGCGCTGATCAAGGGCACCGCCGCCGACCGCAAGGGCAATATCTCCTTCGATGATATGTACATGTCCGGCGACGCGCTGTCCATCTGTCAGGCGGCCAAGAGCAACAACGGCATCGTCATCGTTGAGGTGGACAGGATCGTGGATGAACCCACCCGTCCCCGCAACACCATCATCCCCGGCTGCCTGGTGGACGCTATCGTCGTGCAGGAGCCCGAACCCAGGGACGAGGCCCTCACGGCGCTGACCGGCTCCTTCGAGATCCGCTACGAGGACTGGCACGGCTGGACGGAGAAGCTGGACGCTGTCAGCCCTTCCACCCGTTCCTCCGGTGTGGCGGCGGAAATCATCGGCAAGCGCGCCGCCCGCGAGCTCCGCAAGGAGGACATCGTCAACATCGGCATCGGCATTCCCGAGACCATCTCCCGCTACGCCGAGCAGAGCGGCATGCTGGATCATATCACGCTGACGGTGGAATCCGGCGGCATCGGCGGCTTCCCGGCATCGGGCAAGGTCTTCGGCGCGATGATCGGTGCGGCCTCCGTGTACGATATGGCCAACCAGTTCGATCTGTACAATTCCGGCGGCCTGGATATCTGCTTCATGGGCGCACTGGAGGTGGACAAGCACGGCAACGTCAACGCTCACCGCGGCCCGGGCGCCTATGCAGGCATCGGCGGCTTTGCCAACATCACCGCCCAGACCCCCACGGTGGTCTTCTGCCTCACCTTCAATACCAGGGGTCTGGAGGTGCATCAGGAGGACGGAGCCGTCCTCATCGACGAGAACGGCGTGGTGCCCAAGTTCGTGGACAGCGTGCGCTCCGTGTCCTTCTCTGCCCGCAAGGCCATCGCCAACGGCCAGAAGGTGCTCTACATCACCGAGCGCTGCGTATTCATCCTGACCGCGAAGGGCCTCAAGCTCCTGGAGGTCTACCCCGGCGTGGATGTGCAGAGGGACATTCTCGACCTGCTGCCCTTTGAGATCGAAGTGTAATCCGCCTTGACAGGACATCTGCAATGGTGGTATAGTAAAAACAGATCAAAGTGCTGCGTTTACGCAACCAAGAAACAGGAGGAAAAACCAATGAAGAAACTGTCCCTGGCACTCGTTTTGGTTCTGATCTGCTCCCTCTTTACCTCTGCGATGGCGGAAACCTTCAGCCTGTCCTACGTCCGCAGCAAGACGGATTGGTATGAGATCGAAGATCAGGGCTCTCACGCCTTCGTCAGCAGCAAGCTGACCCCTGCTGAGCTGTGCTTCCATCATAAGTATGACAGCACGGTTAAGTACAGCCGTACCTATTTTGATATGTTGGTACTGGATTACAACACCGCTTCCGAGTACCCTGTCAACCGCCTGTGGCTGGTCTACAACAGCGAAAACGGCTTCCAGAACTTTGACTCGGTGACCTTCCACATCAACGGCACGGACTACACCTTCACCGGCGTGGGCAATGCGGATCGCCGCACCGTTGATAACGGCACCTACCGTGAGTCCCTGGTCATCAAGTTCGGCTGGGACAACCTGACCTTCCTGTCCGCACTGGAAAAGCTGATCCCCAGCGAATTCGAAGAGCTGGACAACATCAAGATCTCCGTGACGCTGCACGGTAAGGAAGACATCGAGATCGAGCTGGGCGGCATGTTCATCATGGACTTCATGTTCTTCCGTGAGGCCATGTTCAAGACCAACGCGGTGGATTATCTGCACAAGGCTGACACCACGCCCCTGACCGTCAAGTAAGCGGTACAGGTCAGAATATCCTTTACCCAACATTTGCGAGCATCCGGCACTGCCCGGATACTCGTTTTTTATCGGGAGGCTCACCCCGCACTCCCCTCATTCTCCGACCCTCCCTGCTCCCAACCCCAACGCCTTTCCGCCGCGCGGGTCGATGACCCTTCGCCGCGCGAAAGAGGCCTCCCCTCTGCAGCATCGCAAAATACCAACCAAAGTCCTCGCTCTGCCCCCCATGTGTCAACAAAACCAAACAAAAACGAGCATCCCGCAATCAGCAGGATGCTCGTGTTCCTGATATATCACTCTGAAATACAATTGCGCTTCATGCGGGAAAAGACCTTACCCAGCAGTACCGGGCCTTCAGAAACCACCAGCACCAGCAGGATCATCACCAGCGCGTAGGCGTAAATATCCTGGTATTCGTTGAAGTAGCTGCTGGTGGTGACGGCCTTGCCCAGGGAATCCCTGGTCTGTACCAGGTACTCGGTGGAAACGGCCAGCTTTACGCCCATGCCGACGGCATTCACCCATGCTTGCCGCAGATAGCCTGCCATCAGCGGCAGGTAGACCTGCAGCAGCACCCGCAGGCTGAACCCCGCGTTCATGCGGTATACGTCGATGAGCTCGCGGTCGATGCGGATGCAGCCCTCGCAGGCAGCCTCGGCGATCATGGGGAACAGGATGATGGACGAGGCCAGCACCGGCACCAGATCGTAATCCGCCACCACCATGGTGATGACGATCAGGATCACCATGGGCAGCGAGCGCAGCATGATCATCAGCGGCTGCAGGAGCTTGCGCAGCAGGGGCAGCATGCCCATGGCCAGCCCCAGCCCCACGCCGATCACCGTGGACGCCGCCGTGGAGAGCATCAGGTGCTTCATGGTGGTCCAGATGAGAAGGTAGGTCCTGGGGGTGGTGATCAGGCGGAAAAAGGCCCGCAGGATCTCATCCACCCCGGGGAAAACCAACACATCCCCCTTGAGTGCGCCCAGGCCCTGGATGATCACGCCGATCAGCACCAGGCCCAGGCAAAAGGTGATGGTATCCTTCAGCTTATTCTGCCACATAGTAGAAATCGTCCGCGGGCAGTGCGCCGCCGAACTGGCTCAGGTCGATATTGGCGGTGAATTCGATCTGCTCACGGGCCTCTGCGGCGCCCATGAAGCGCACCGCGCAGCCGGGGATCGCCTTGACGGCAACCTTCTCATTGGGCAGGATCTCCAGGGTGACGGCGGCGCTGGCCACGGCGTCCACATCGGTGGTGGCCTGATCGCAGGAGGCAGCCACGGCAGCGATGAAGGCCTTCACGGCTTCGGGATGCTGCTGGGCGGTTTCCGCCTTGACGAACAGCGCGGCCTGGGTGTAGCCGTCGTAGCCGGTGGCAGCCTTGTACAGGTCGTTCACGGCGTAGGCGGTGATGGCGGGATTCTTCATCTGCGCGGCGGTCAGGGCGGGCTCAGCCGTCACGACGATGGCGTTGGGGTCGGTCAGCAGCAGGCTCTGGGTATTGGCAGCGCTGCCCAGATACTGGATCTCCGCAGGCACGATGCCGTTCTGCTCCAGGGTGTACTTCACCACGGAGGCGTTGATGGTGTTCTCACCAAAGAGCACCACGGTCGCGCCGTTCAGGTCCTCCAGGGTGAAGCCTTCCTTCTGGGAGGCGATGTACAGGTTGCCCCAGCTGACCACGCCGGCCAGCTTGTAGGTGGACTTGCCCGCCTTGTACAGCTTGGCGCCGGCGTTCAGGGGCGCGATGATGAAGTCGGAATTCTGGTTGGCGAACTCGGCGGAGATGGTTTCCGCAGCGACGAAGGTGAAGCGATCGGGGTTTTCCACAGCCAGCATGGCCAGGGCCAGGGCGGGCGCGCCGTTGGGAGCGGATGCGGTGACGACATACTCCTCCGCGCAGGCGGTGCAGCTCAGGGCCAGCAGGGCAATGAGGATCAGGGACAGGAACCTCTTCATAATAGGGACACTCCTTCCAAATCTATATCTTGTTGATACCATTGAAGCAGGAAAATGAATCAGCCGATCACGCTGGAGTAAGCGGTCTTGACGCTCACGCCGGGGAGACCGCCGATCTTGCCGGCGATGGCAGCGGTCACATTCTGAGGCGCGTCCAGCGCGATGGATATGATGCTGATCTTCTTCGCACGGTAGGGGATGCCCATCCGCCCGATGATGTATTCGCCATGCTCATGCAGGATGGCGTTGATCTTCTCGGCGCTGGTCATGTCCTCCACGATGATGCTCATCACGGCTACGCGGGTTTCCATGTGTTCCCTCCAAACGTTGATTTCGAAAAAAACAACCGCACCCCAAAGGGCACGGCAATAAAGCCCCTGCAGCAGCAGGGATCTATGGCACGTACCTTTCACGCAGCTTACGCTTTGGGTCAGGATCGCTTTACTGATGTTGCGCCTGGAACCGCGCAGGATGCTCCTTTGCGGGCCGGGCAGGAACATTGTAGACGATTGTGAGGAATTTGTCAAGAGGGACAAAAATCCCCGCCGCAGAATTTGCAGCGGGGATGGGGTTGCATTACATGCGCTCGGGGGCTTCGATGCCGATGAGCCACAATCCGGTCTTGATGACGTCCTTGACGGCCTTGGTCAGCGCCACGCGGGCAGCCGCCACACCGGGCTCCGCATCCAGGACGCGGTGCTCGTAGTAGAACTTGTTGTAGCCCTGGGCGATGTCGGTCACCGCGCGGGTGATCATGGAGGGCTCGTACTTGTCGGCAGCCTCCTTCACCACGTCGGGGAAGCGGGAGAGCAGGCGCAGCAGGTGCTGGGCCTCGTCGTCGGCCAGGCCGTTGTAGTCCACCTCGGGAAGGTCCACCTCAGCCGCTGCCAGCGGGGCTCCCGCCTTGCGCAGCACGGAGCAGCAGCGGGCGTGGGTGTACTGCACATAGGGGCCGGTCTCGCCGTCGAAGTTCAGCGCGCGCTCGAAGGAGAAGTCGATGTCCTTGATGCGGCCGTTGGAGAGGTCGGAGTAGATGACCGCGCCGATGCCCACCTGACGGGCGACCTCTTCCTTGTTGGCGAGGTTCGGGGACTTCTCGTTGATGATATCGAGGGCCTTCTGCATGGCCTGATTCAGCACGTCCTCCAGGTAGACGACGCGGCCCTTGCGGGTGGAGAAGGCCTGACCCTCGAAGGAGATCATGCCGAAGGACACATGCACGCAGTCCTTGGCCCAGGGCTTGCCCATCTTCTCCAGCACCTTGAACAGCTGGCGGAAGTGCAGATCCTGCTGATAAGCCACGACGTACAGGCACTTGTCGAAGTCGTAGACATTCTTGCGGTAGACGGCAGCGGCCAGGTCGCGGGTGTGGTACAGGGTCGCACCGTCGGAGCGCAGGATGATGCAGGGAGGCATCTTGTCCTCCTCCAGATCGACCACGGAGGCGCCCTGGGAGATGGTCAGCAGGTTCTTCTCCCGCAGCTCGTCGATGACCACGTCCATCTTGTCCATGTAGAAGGATTCGCCGGCGTAGGAGTCAAACTCCACGCCCAGCAGGTCATACACGCGGGCAGCGTCCTTGAGGGTGATGTCCTTGAACCAGTTCCAGATGGAGCGGGCTTCCTCGTCGCCGTCCTCGATCTTCTTGAACCAGGCGCGGCCCTCGTCCTCCAGGGAGGGATCCTTCTCGGCCTCTTCGTGGAACTTGACGTACAGGCGCATCATCTCGGTGATGCCCTTCTCCTCGACCTCCTCCTTGGAGCCCCAGGTCTTGTAGGCGTAGATCATCTTGCCGAACTGGGTGCCCCAGTCGCCCAGGTGATTGATGCCCACGGTCTTGTAGCCCAGGAAATCGTGGATGCGCTTGAGGGAGTGGCCGATCATGGTGGTGGACAGATGGCCCACGCCGAAGCGCTTGGCGATGTTGATGGAGGAGTAGTCCAGGCAGACGGTCTTGCCGCTGCCCATATCGGAGGAGCCGAAGCGCTCGCCCTGTGCCAGGACGGCATCCAGGGTCTCCTTGGCGAAGTTGACGCGGTTGAGGAAGAAGTTCATGTAGCCGTTGACGGGCTCCACGCGGGCGACCTCGGGGTGATTCCAGGCTTCGCAGAGGGCCTTGGCGATCATGGGCGGCGCCATGCGCAGGGCCTTGGCGAGGCGGAACACGGGGAAGGCATAGTCGCCCATCTCGCGGTCCGGGGGAACGGCCAGCAGGCCGCGGATCTCATCAGCGGTGGGAAGCCCCTGCGCCTCGGGCCAGGTGGAAGTCAGGCACTCGGCGGTCAGGGTGGCGATGCGGGTCATCATATCCATCAGGAAATCGCTCCTTTCTGATATCGGCCATCCCTCGGCATGAAGCCGAGCGCTGGCTACGCTCTGTCAATGCAAGCATTGACTATCGCTAGTCGGGCAGGCCCGACCTCAAAATGCGTATACATAATAATCATACCACAGTTTGGCAAGGGATGCAACAACAAAAGGCAGCTTGCAATTCCTTTGCAGATGTGCTATCATACTCCCGAACGAAATAGAGCCGCCGTATCCACCGGGATGCGGCAGGATGTGTATGCATCCCCTTGTCCATCGTCAGGTCTGAGAAGATGGGCAGGCGGATGCTTTTTCGTTGAGGAGGAACCATGATGAAGGAACGCTTCCGGGTGTCGCTGACCCGCTTTGAACTGGGCCTGTGGCTGACCAGCATTGCCGTGTGCATCGGTACGGCGGTGATCTTCCGCTCGACCGACTGGCTGAGCATCATCGCGTCGCTCATCGGGGTGACGGCGCTGATCTTCGTGGCCAAGGGACACGCGCTGGGGCAGATCCTGACCATCGTGTTCGCGGTGTTCTACGGGGTGATCTCCTGCGGCTTCCGCTACTACGGGGAGGCCATCACCTACCTGGGCATGACGGCCCCCATGGCGCTGCTGGCGCTGATCACCTGGCTGCGCAACCCCTACAAGGATTCCGCCGAGGTCACCGTCCGCCGCCTGACGGCCCGGCAGTGGATCGTCATGCTGACCCTGACGGCGCTGACGACGGCGGCGTTCTACTTCATCCTGCGGGCGATGGGCAACGCGGCCCTCGCGGTCAGCACGCTGTCCATCACGACGAGCTTCCTGGCCTCCTACCTCACGGCGATGCGCAGCCCCTACTACGCGCTGGCCTATGCATCGAACGACCTGGTGCTGATCGTGCTGTGGGTGATCGCGGCGATTTCGGACGTCTCCAGCGTGCCGATGGTGGCCTGCTTCACGATGTTCTTCCTGAACGACATGTACGGCTTCATCAACTGGCGGCGGATGGAGAAACGGCAGAGGGCATAAGGAAATCCCGGAGCGGTGATGCTCCGGGATGTTTTGTTGTGGGGGAACTCCCTCCGTCGAGAGGGAGGCTGGGTTAGTGCGGCCAAAAGGCTCCCTCTCCGAGGGAGCTGGCTGCGAGCTTGCTCGCAGACGGAGGGAGTTCGTCACTCCGCCTCGCACAGCGCCCGCATGCCCATCACATACCCATAAAACCCAAAGCCCACGATCTGCCCGCGGCAGGCGGAGGCAGTCATCGACACATGGCGGAATTCCTCCCGCGCGTGCACGTTGGACATGTGGCACTCGATGATGGGCATGGGCACGGAGGCGATCGCGTCGTGCAGGGCCACGGAGGTGTGCGTATACCCGCCGGGGTTGAACACCGCGCCGTCAAAGCCGTCGAAGTACGCCTGCTGGATGGCGTCGATCAGCGCGCCCTCGTGGTTGGACTGGATGCAGCGGAGCTCAACGCCCAGCTTCTCGGCCTCTTGCTGGCACAGGGCGATCAGGTCGTCATAGGTCTTCGCGCCGTAGACGGATTTCTCCCGCAGGCCGGTCAGGTTGATGTTGGGGCCGTTCAGGATCAGGATCTTCTTCATATTTCTACCTCGCGCATGATTTTTTCAATAAGGTCGTCGGGGATATCGCGCTTCAGCCAGAGCTTCTCGGCCTCCACGGCCTGGGCCACCAGCATGTACAGCCCCGTGCACCAGGGGACGCCCGCGCGCTCCGCCGCCTGGGTCAGGAAGGTGTGCGGCGGGTTGTACACCACGTCCGCCACGCCCAGGGCATACTTCATCATCTCGTCCACGCGGGAGGGGTGGATGGCGCAGACGTTGTCCTCATCCTTGCGGGGCCACATGCCCGCGCTGGACGCGTTGACGATGGTGCCGCCGGTCTGGGGGAAGACCTCGTAGAAGTCCGCGTAGGAGATCTGCCCCTCGCCCTCCGGGTGACGGCTGACGGTCACGACTTTGTCCGCGCCCATCATGCGAAGGCTCGCCCGGACGGTCTTTGCCGTGCCGCCGGAGCCCAGGATGTAGCTGTACTCCCCCTTCGCCGGGTCGATGCCGTAGTGCCGCAGCATGCCCATGAAGCCCGCCGCGTCGGTGTTGTAGCCGGTGGCGGTGTCGCACGGGAAGCTCCCGCGGCACAGCACGGTGTTGACCGCGCCGATCTCCGCAGCAGCCGGGTCGATGGCGGAGAGCAGGGGCATCACGTCCTGCTTGTAGGGGATGGTGATGTTGAAGCCGTCCAGGGTGGAGAGCAGCTCCCGGGTGCGGGGGATGAAATCCTCCCTGGGGATCTCGATGATGCGGTAGTCCGCGTCGATGCCCATTTCCCGGAAGATCGCCTCGTGAATCGGCCGGGACAGGCTGTGTCCAAGCTTTTCGCCGATCAGGCCATACCGGAGCGTCCGGTTCGATTGCTTCATGGATTCGCCTTCTTTCTGTATACAGGCATTATAGCACGGGCGGCGGCGGTTTGTCCACCGGTGAACAGGGGATGTACAATCCCCGGCGGGTGTGCTAAAATGGAACGGAAGGATCCGGTTCCGGATGTGAAGGAAGTGTTTTGATGCCGCGGGTGATGAAATGGATCGCTGCTGTCAGCCTGCTGTTGACGCCGGTCATGCTGGCGCTGTATGCGCGGTTTGAGATGGGGCTGTTCCTGTCGATGGGGATCACCTGCGGCACGATCGCCTATCATTTTGTCATGCGGCTGCTGGTGGGCTGGTGCTACGACCGCTGCATGGGCAACCACGCGGACGTCCAGCATCCCTGGTTCCGTCAGCGCAGCTTCGAGCCAAAATTGTACGATTTGCTGCGGGTGCAGGCTTGGAAGAACCACATGCCCACCTATGAGCCGGCGCTGTTCGACCCTGCGCTGCACACATGGGACGAGATCGCCCAGGCGATGTGCCAGTCCGAGCTGGTGCATGAGACGATCGTGCTGCTGAGCTTCCTGCCGATGGCGGCGAGCATCTGGCTGGGGGACTTGCCGGTGTTCCTGATCACCTCGGTGCTGGCGGCTTGCTTCGACCTGTCCTTCGTGCTGATCCAGCGCTACAACCGGCCCACGGTGATTCGTCTCGCCCAGCGGCAGAAGCGCCGCGCCGGGGCTGCCCGGTAAGCGGTGGATTCAATCCGCCGCGAACGTGGTACAATGGAAAAAAGGAGGTGGCGGACGTGCTGGATATGATCTTCCGGATATGGAAATCCATGCTGGAGCGCAAATACGACAAGGAGCAAGGCTGCCACTTCGACCAGGCCGCCGAGCTGGAGGCCGCCATCCCGCCGCGCCCGCCAAAGAAGCCGGTGGTCATCCCGCCCCTGCAGGAGCGCGTCGACAGCTGCTATGAATCCTTGGAGCAGCTGCAGGCCCAGTGGGCGCAGATGGACGAGCATGAACGCTGGTTCTATCCCATGCAGGAGGACGCGGAGCTGGTCGATGCGATCTATACGCCCAACCGCATGAACCGGGCGCGGATCTACAGGGAACGCGCCTATTACAGCGTCCAGTTTGACGAATTGAACCTCTACCGGGAAGAATTGCTTCAGCGCCTCTATGAGCCGGGCATGCCCTGGGGCGAATGGCAGACGGCCTATCCCTGGACCAGCGCCGACACCCTTGAAGACGCCCGGCGCATCGCTCAAACCATATTACAGCAACTGACATGACACAAGGAGGCACCGCCTATGCGTCCCACGATATTGACCATCAACCTGAATGAAAACCGCCTGTCCAAGCTGCGGTTTCTGTGCATGAAGCTGGGCCTCACGGTCAGGCCCGTCCCGGCGGAGGATTTCTGCCAGCCCATTTCCGCGCTGTGCGGGCTGTCCGCGCCGGCGAAGGCATCCCCGGCGGAGGCCTTCCCCGAGGAGATGCTGATCTTCTGCCACATGGACAACGCGCAGGTCAACCGCTTCCTGCAGACGGCCCGGCAGATGCGCTTTGCGCCCGTGGCCCTCAAGGCCGTCCTGACCCCCACCAATGAGGAGTGGACGCCCGTGCAGCTCTGCGCGGAGCTCAAGGACGAGCGCGCCGCCGTCATGATGGGCGGCACGGCGGCCCACGATCAGTAACGGAGGCAGCATGCGCGTTTCTGAACACGAATGGTACGAACCCTACCTGCAGCCGGATGAGGAAATCCGCTGGCAGGGCCGGCCCGACAGACATGAGCTGGGCGCCATCGGCGAGGTTGCCGGTGGCGCGCCGATGCTGCGCATGCTGGGGTGGGGCGGCTGCATCCTGTACATGGTGCTCACCGGCGCCAACACGGATAACCCCATTGCGTGGGGCTTCTGCGGGATCGTTGCGGTGTGGCTGCTGATCGCGTTTTTCATCGGCTTCGGCAAGCCGCTGCTGGCCATAGGCCGCCTGCGGAAGGCGGAATACATCATCACCGACCGCCGCATCCTGCGCAAAATGGGCCGCGCGGTGGATGCGCTGGACAGCCGCTGCCTGCCTGCTCCCTGTCTGCGCAGGGGCGCGATGCACTACGGCACGATCACCTTCGGGGCTGGAAGCGCCGACCTGGACAGCCGTTACACCCGGCATCCGTCACTGGCCCTGGCCGACGCCTTCGAGCTGCGGGCGATCCCTGAGGCGGCAAAGGTGCTGGACGTCATCGCCTCGATGGAGAAATCCGCCGTGCCGGTGAAGCCTCTGTCCGATCTGCCTCTCATCCCGCTGGAAGAGGGTGAGCGCGTCCTCTGGCAGGGCTGCCCGGAAAGAGGCAGCCTCCCGCTGACCTTCACCATGAACCTCAACAGCGACAGGCTGCTGGGCGGCATATGGGCCACGCTCCTGCCTGCGGCGCTGCTTGCGGTATTCATCTGGCTGAAGGTTCCCGGGGATGCCTACCTGGCCGCCGCGCCTTTCTGGTGCGTGATGCTCTACGGCCTGCACTGCCTGGGGCTGTTCAGCCTGCGCATCCACCGCCAGATGGGCAATGAGGAATACGTCATCACCGACCGCCGCGTGCTGCGCCGGGTGAAGACGAAGCTCACGGAGCATGTTTTCACCCGGGAGGACATGTTCTTCCTGGCCCAGGGCCGCGACGGCTGCGGCACGGTGGTCATCGGCAATCTGCGGGAAGCCCACCGGAAGGCTGCCCGCATCCGGCGTTACTCCCTGACCGGCGAACCCGGCTTCCAGCTGCGGGCTATCCCCGATCCCACCCGCGCCATGGACGCCCTGAGCGCCCTGATCCCTTCTGCCAACGAGGAGGAATAAGCCATGCATACCCTCACCCTGCATCCCGGCGACAGCATCCAATCCGCCATCGACGCCCTGCCGGTGGACGGGCAGCCTGCCTGCATCCGCCTGGCTCCCGGCGTGTACCGGGAGAAGGTCGAGCTGCGCCGCTCCCACACCACCTTGCAGGGCAGCGGCGCCGGGGAGACCATCCTCGCCTGGGACGACGGCGCCAACGACGTCCATCCCGACGGCGTCAAGCGCGGCACCTTCCGCAGCTACACGCTGCTGGTGCTGGCGGATCGCTGCTGCCTGCGCGGCCTGACTATCCGCAACGATGCCGGCCAGCGGGCGGATTCCGGGCAGTGCATCGCGCTGTTTGCCGACGGCGACGGCTTCCTCTGCGAGGACTGCCGGCTCGTATCCACCCAGGACACCCTGTTCACCGCGCCCCTGCCGCCCAGGGAGGTCATCCCCGGCGGATTCCTCGGCCCGACCCAGCACCTGCCCCGCAGGGCCCAGCGCCACACCTACCGCCGCTGCGTCATCCAGGGCGATGTGGACTTCATCTTCGGCGGCGCAGCAGCCTGGTTTGAGGACTGCGATGTCGTCTGCATCCGCCGCGCAGACCGCGCCCCCGGCGGATACGCCACTGCCGCCTCCACGCCGGAGGGGCAGAAGTACGGCTATGTCTTTCATCGCTGCCGCTTCGTGGGCGAGGAAGTGCCGGAGGGCTCCTTCGTGCTGGGCCGTCCCTGGCGCGAGCATGCCAAAACGGTGCTGCTGGACTGCCGCATCGGCGCGCACATCCGCCCCGAGGGCTGGGACGACTGGGGCAAGAAGAGCTTCCCCGTCACCGGCTTTTACGCCGAGTACGGCTGCACCGGCCCCGGCAGCAGCACGGAAAAACGCGCTTTCTCCCGCCGGCTGACGGCTGACGAGGCCGCCGCCATCACCTATGAGGACTTCCTGAGCAGCCTGTGAAATATCTGATCGGCTCTCCCGTGAGGGAGAGCTGTTTTGCTGCTTGCAGGCATTTTCGCCCGATTTTCGCTTCAGTAGTGTAAAATTCCCGTTGATTCTGCGTAAAAATTATGCTAAAGTAATTATGTATGGCTGTCAGCCGGACAGCCGAAAAATGACTCCACCTGATCAATCTAACCATCCGGAGGAATCAATATGGAAATTGGATTTGCAACGCTTGCAACCTGTATTCTGGAGCTGCTGGCAGGTCTGGGCCTGTTCCTGTATGGCATGAACACCATGTCTGATGGCCTGGAGCGCGTGGCTGGCAAGCAGCTGAAGAGCCTGCTGGGCGCGGTCACCAAGAACCGTGCGACGCAGGTGGTGCTGGGCTTCATCATTACCGTGCTGATGCAGTCCTCTTCCGCCACGACCGTCATGCTGGTCGGCTTCGTCAACGCCGGCATCATGCAGCTCAGCCAGGCTGTGGGCATTATCATGGGCGCCAATATCGGCACTACCGTCACCGTGCTGATGATGTCCATCAAGCTGGACTTTGATATTATATTCTGCTTCATTGGCTGCATCGTGCTGTTCCTGATGATGTTCGCCCCCAAGAAATTCAAGAGCCTGGGCTGCTTCGTGCCGGTCATCTTCGGCGTGGGCGCGCTGTTCCTGGGCATGGGCCTGATGTCCAGCGCCATGTCTCCCCTGCGTGAGTGGCAGGGCTTCAAGGACGCACTGGCGGCGGTCAACCATCCTCTGATCGCTGTGCTGATCGGCGCGGTCATCACCGCGGTCATCCAGTCTTCCGCTGCCTCCATCGCCATCCTCATGCCCCTGGCAGCCATGAAGATCATTCCCTTCGAGATGTGCATGTTCATCCTCTTTGGCCAGAACATCGGCACCTGTGTCACCGCCGTGCTGGCCTGCATCGGCGCCTCTGCTACCTCCAAGCGCGTGGCCTGCGTGCATCTTTTGTTCAATGTGATCGGTACGCTGATCTTCATTATCCTGGCGATGGTGCTGCCCATGGCTGAGTGGATCGTAGCGCTGGTGGGCGAGAACAACATCGAGATGCAGATCTCCGTCACCCATATCATCTTCAACTTCGTGACCACGGTGATGCTGCTGCCCTTCTCCAATGTGCTGGAGCAGCTGGCCTGCATCCTCATCCGCGATGACGGCGCTGCCGGCGAGGCCATGAAGCTGAAGTACTTCGATCAGCGTATGATGAACGCTCCTGCCGTTGCCGCCGAGCAGCTCTTCAACGAGGCCAACCGCATGGGCAAAATCGCCAAGGCGAACTTCGTGCGCGCCATCGAGTGCTTCGATCAGTGGGATGACGAAAAGGCTGAGGAAATCGCCCGCAACGAAGAGGTGCTGGATTTCCTCAACCATGAGATCACCACCTACCTGGTGGAGGTCAAGGGCCTTGACCTGAGCCCCCAGGATACCCTGCTGGTCGGCGCCATGTTCCACGTCATCAACGACATGGAGCGCGTGGGCGACCACAGCCAGAACATCCTTGAAGCTGCCCAGCTGCGCCATAAGGAGGAGATCAAATTCTCCGAGAAGGCTGTCAAGGAGCTGGACGACCTGTCCGCGATGATCACCGCTCAGCTGGACCGCGCGATGGAGATCTTCTCCAAGCAGGACACCAGCGCCTCCGTCATCAAGCTGGTGGAGGACATCGAGCAGGAGGTCGACGATACCACCGAGGCTCTGCGCGAGCATCATGTGGATCGCCTCAAGCAGCATAAGTGCTCTGCCAAGAACGGCATGATCTACCTGGACATCCTCACCAACCTGGAGCGTATCGGCGACCATGCGGAGAACATCGCGACCTCCGTGCTGAAGGCCCAGTCCGCTCACCACGTTGCGTAATCACATCGCGTCCCCTGGCCGGGGACGCGTTTTTCATTGACACCCGCTGCCCGGGATGCTACACTGTTGCTGACTTTTGCCGAAAGGAGCGCTGCCATGACGACCCGACGACTGACCCTGACCGCCATGCTGACGGCGCTTCTTTGTATCTGCGGCCCGCTGACGCTGCCCTTGGGGCCGATTCCGCTCTCCCTGACCACGGCGGTCCTGATGCTGATGGCCCTGCTGCTGGGGATGGGACCGTCGATGCTTTGCTGCGGCGTGTACTTGCTGATGGGCCTGACCGGCCTGCCTGTATTCAGCGGATTTAACGGCGGAGCAGGGGCGCTGATGGGCCCGACGGGCGGCTTCCTGCTGGGATATCTGCCCATGACGGCGCTGTGCGGCTTCCTCTGCGCCCGCACGGACAAGCCTCTCATGCATGCCCTGGCCTGCCTTGCAGGGACGCTGCTGCTGTACATCACCGGGACGGCCTGGTATTGCTGGCAGACCGGCGCGGAGGCAAACGCAGCGCTGACGGTGTGCGTACTGCCTTTCCTGCCCGGCGACCTGCTGAAGATCGCTGCGGTGACGACGCTGGGCCATGCCGTCCGTAAGCGGCTGAAGCGCGCAGGGCTGCTGTGAGCGAAAATTTACAACTTTTTCAGCAGGAACGATCCCTCCATGACGCGAAATATGTTGGCAAAAGGAGGGAATACGATGAAAAAACTGCTTTCCCTGATGCTTTGCCTGACGCTTTTGTGCGGCGCGCTGCCAGTCTTCGCTGAGGAGGCTGACCTCGCGGCGCTCTATCCTACCGCGCCCATCACCCTGGATGAATACTGGGGGCATTTCGAGCAGATCATGCGGGATGTTGTCGATCCGGCCTACGATGGCGATCTGCATGTCGTTCAGAGCCGCGACGGCCGCTATGTGATGTCCAACGGCCGCATCGCCGAAAACGTGCATCTCCTGGAGCTGAGCCTGGAGGGCCGGTATGTCACCGGCATCACGGTATCTTTTCCCTTTGATCAGGATGATGTGCAGAGAACCGCAGACATGTGGACCATCTTGAGCATCTTTGCAGCGATGCCCTTCGCCATGCATGACGGGCTAAGCTGGGATGACGCCTACGATCGCTGCGGCGCGGACTTCGATGCGCACATGCGCAGCACCAGCGCCAATGATATCTGCCCCATCTACGGCATGCAGGCGGAGGTCAGCCGGGAGACGGGCGTCATCCGCATGCACTACACCCTGCACGGCGCCATCCCGGCCGACGCCCCCGTGGAAACCCCTGCCCTGGGCATGCCGGGCTATGCGGCCTTCCGGGCGGCAGTGGATCAGAACCTGGATGGGCTGAGCATGCCGCCCGCCTGGACGATTCCCGAACTGCTGCCCGAAATGGACAATGAGACCTATCTGGTCGCCGTGGAAAACCTGGCGGACAATCCGGCCCTGGTCTACAAGGGCGATGAGATGCTCCTCCTGATGACTGCCTACAGGATGGAGGCAGACCCCCATGATACCTTCGGCTATGCCTGGGTTGTCACGGCGGAGGTACTCTTCGTACCGCTGCTGATGGCCCACGGCATGTCCGAGGAGGAGGCCCGCGGCGCGGTGTACGAATGGGGCAGCGCCTCCGGATACAAGGCCGGCATCGTGACCGCCATGAACGGCGGCAGCTTCACCGGCGATTTCTACGGCCTGGAAGTGGTTGTGAAACAGCATATCACCAGCGACGGCGGCGTTTCGATCAACACCTTCGTCCGCCCGAATTCCCCGGAAGGCAAATAACCCACATGGAGGGATCCCCATGCGCAAGCTGACCAACCCCAATGCTCTTCCCGTTGCCGCCCGCCTGTACGAGTATCTCTGCGCCCTGCAGGGCAAAGGATGCCTGACCGGTCAGATGGAGTCCGGCTGGTGCGGCACCTTTGAGCACGAGATCAACTATATCCTCGCGCGTACGGGCCGTATGCCGGCCATCCGCGGGCTGGACTTTATCAACAACGACTTCCAGGGCTGCGTCCAGCGCGCCCGCGACTGGCATGCCCGCGGCGGCATCGTGACCATCTGCTGGCACACCGGCCCGGATTTCTCCTCCTCCTACAAGCAGAGCCAGGAAAATGATCTGGACTGGGAGGCCGCCTTCACCCCCGGCACGGTGGAAAACCGCGATCTGATCAACAACATGGACCGCGCCGTGCCCTACCTGCAGCAGCTGTGCCGGATGAACATCCCCGTGCTGTGGCGGCCCTTCCACGAGTTTGACGGCAAGTGGTTCTGGTGGGGCCGGGGCGGCGAGGAGGCCTTCATCCGGCTGTGGCGGATGATGTACGACCGCTACACGAACCTCCACGGGCTGAACAACCTGATCTGGGTGCTGGGCTACTCCGACGCCCCCGGTGATTTCAAGCCCTGGTACCCCGGCGATGACGTGGTGGACATCCTGGGCGGCGACAGCTACAAGGGCGGCGCCCAGGGGAATCTGTACCGCCGGTGCCTGGAGATCGCCCCCGAGGGCATGCCCATCTGCTACCACGAGAACGGCGAGATCCCCTCCCGCGCTCAGATGGAGGAAGAAAAGGCGCCCTGGGTCTGGTTCATGACCTGGCACACCAGGTGGATCACTGCGGAGGAGAGCAATAACCACGAGAAGCTCCGCGAGGTCTTCCACGATCCCTACTTCGTGAATCTGCATCAGGTACCGGATTTCATCTCGGAGAAATAAGCGCAGCAAAACAGGGGATGCCGCAGTATAAGCGGCATCCCCTTTGATATGCACTTACCCGGCCACGTTGTTCTGCATGTTTCCGGCGAGGTACTGGCGGACGTTATCGGTGGCGACGTCCATCAGGCGCTGGCGGGCTTCGGTGGCTGCCCAGGCGATATGGGGCGTGATGATCATGTTGTCCAGCCCCAGCAGCGGGCTGTCCGCGTTGATGGGCTCCCGGCAGGTCACGTCGGAGGCCGCCGCGTACACCTTGCCGGACAGCAGCGCCTCCCGCAGATCGGCCTCGTTGATCAGGCCGCCCCGCGCGGTGTTCAGGATGATCACGCCGTCCTTCATCTTCGCGATGGTATCGCGGTTGATCATGCCGGCGTTCTCTGCCGTCAGCGGGCAGTGGAGGGACACGATGTCGGATTTCGCGTAGAGCTCGTCCAGCTCGGTGTGGAAGTCCTCCGCGCCGTGGCGGGAGTAGGCCAGCACCTTCATCCCGAATGATGCTGCCAGCTTCGCCACCGCCTTGCCGATGCTGCCGTACCCCACGATGCCGAAGGTCTTGCCCGCCAATTCCATCAGCGGATAATCCCAGAAGGCGAAGTCCCGGCAGGCGCTCCACTTGCCCTCGTGTACCACGCGGCTGTGATGCCCCACGCGCAGGGCGATCTCCAGCAGCAGCGCCATGGTGAACTGGGCCACCGTGGGCGTGGAATAGGCCGGTACGTTGGTGACGACGATGCCGCGTTTCTTCGCCTCGGCGATATCGACTACGTTGTAGCCCGTGGCCAGGACGCCGATGTAGCGCAGGTTTGGGCAAGCTGCCATCACCTCGGCGGAAATGACGGTCTTGTTGGTGAGGATCAGGGGCGCATCGCCGATGCGGGCGACGACGTCGGCGGGCGCGGTGTAATCATAAACGGTCAGCTCGCCCAGCGCGGCGAGGGGCTCCCAGCTCAGGTCGCCGGGATTCTCCACGGCGCCGTCGAGGATAATGATCTTGGCCATGATGATGCTCCTTGCAGGTGGATTTGTTTCATTTTATCACGGGGATGGTAAGGGAGTCAATGGGCGGCGGATACAGGGCGTTTACAAAACTAACACTTTTTCCCCATCGGTGGACAAGTCCTTGCGGATATGATAAAATAAGATGACTCAATATGCCCACTTACGCGAAAGGCTGTGATTTTATGCGGAAGCTGCTCCGCTTTGTATGTCTGCTGATGGCGATGATGTGCCTCTTTCCCTGCGTACTGGCCGAAGAAAAAGGGGATGAAATCCCCCTGCGCGGCTATGACAAGAAGGCCGGATATGTCTACCTGACCCTGGGCACCTTCCCCCAGACGAAGGAGGGAGAGCGGCTGCCGATCCTGTGGCGCGTGCTGAGCGTGGAGGGTGATCGCGCGCTGATCCTCTCCGAGTACATCCTGGAGGCGCGGCCGCTCCACGGCGACTACAAGCAGTACGCCAACAAGCCCACCAACAAGAAGTACCCCGGTTTTAACGGCGATTTCACCCAGACCGACATGGCGAAGTACCTGAACGGGGAATTCACCGCGAATTTTACTCAGGGCGAGCTGGCTGTCCTGGCTGAGGACGAGACCTACGGGCTGTTCTTCCTGCTTTCCGGCGACGACCTCAAGAACGCCAAGTACGGCTTCACCTCCAACGAGAGCCGCAAGGCCTGGGGCACTGAGTATGCCCTTGCCAACGGCCTGTTCAAGTATATGGCCAACCGCGGCAGCCACAGCCCCTACTGGAGCCGCACCCAGTCCACCTCCAACATCCAGGGCGCGCGGTGCATCAAGTCCAAGGGCGAGATCGGATACATCAACGTCATCACCGAGGACGAAGGCATGCGTCCGGCTTGCTGGCTGGATATGCAGCTGGTGCACATCCTGTCCGGTACGGGCACGAAGGACGATCCCTATGTGCTCTGCGAAGTGCCCGTCGTGACTGAGGTCGTTACCCTGGAAGCCCCGACGGCTGAATAAACGAGGAAAAAAGAGGCGAAGCCTTCCCATGGAGGAATAACATGCGACTTTCCCGACTGCTGATACTGCTGCTGATCGCGCTGCTCCCCTGCATCGCCCTGGCGGATGTTACCATCACCCTGACCTTCACCGGCGACGTCACCTTGGGCGGCGAGGAGTGGATGCTGGGCGAGCCGGACTCCTTTGCGGCGATGTATGACAAGCACGGCCCGGAATACTTTCTGGGCAACTTTGCGGAGTTCTTCGCCGAGGACGACCTGACCATCATCAATCTGGAGGGCGTGCTGTCCGATGCGGATCTGCGCCCGGTGCAGGAAGGCAAGAACGGCTCCTACTTCTTCAAGGGCAAAACCGAGTACACGAGCGTCCTCACCGCCGCCAGCGTGGAGGCCGCTTCCATCGCCAACAACCACACCTACGATTACGGCGAGCCCGGATTGCGTGACACCATCGCCGCCCTGGAGGGCGCAGGCATCCAGTGGTTCGGCACCCACGACAGCCACACCACCGATACCGAGCGCTTCCTCTTCTTCGAGAAGGACGGCGTGACCATCTGCATCATGAGCGTGTACTGGGATGATTATCTCCAGGGCAAGCCGGAGGGCTGCGGGGCGTTCCTGCGGGCGGAGATCGAGCGCATCAAATCCACCGGCGAAGCAGATGCGGTCGTTGCCATCCTCCACGGCGGCCAGGAGTACGGCCGTCACGCCACCAATCCCCAGAAGGTCTTCACCAAAATGGCCTTTGAAGCAGGCGCGGATCTGGTGATCTGCCATCACGCCCACGTCGTTATGGGCATGGATGTGATCGGCAACCGCAGCGCGTTCTATTCCCTGGGCAATTTCTGCTTCGGCGGCAACCGCCTGTCCTACCAGAAGAAGGGCTCCAAGGTGCAGGACGCCGCTCCGGCGCTGATCGTCCGCGCGGTGCTCACCTTTGATGACGAGGGCAACTACAAGGGCCAGCAGATGACCCTCTATCCCGTGCAGGCCACCTCTGTGGACCGCGTCGGCACCGAGGATCAGCCCAATGATTACCGGCCCAAGTTCATCACCGGCCCCCTGGGCGGCCATGTGCTGCACCTGATGCAGATCGATACCAACTACGCCAAGCGTCTGCAGAATCCCCAGAACAAGGCCCTCAAGGACCTCATTGTCGACAAGGAAAACGAGCTGGCTGCCATGGATTCCTCCCAAGGCATGTCCAGCCTGACCCTTCCCTTCCTGCCCGCTGAAGAATGATCCACGGGAGGTTCCAAGCATGAAAAGAATCCTGCTCCTGCTGTGCGCGCTTCTGCTTATGCCGCTGTGCGCGTCGGCGGTGGTGACGGTGCCCGGCGGGATCGTTGAGATCGGCCCGGAGGCCTTCGCCAATACTGCAGCGGATGCGCTGATTGTTCCGTCTTCCGTGAAAACGGTGGGTGCGAATGTCCTGGCCGGCTGCGATGCGTCCTACATCTTTATTGTCAGCTCCGCTACCGTCCTGGAAAGCGGTGCTGCCAATGGCGTGCCCTTTGTGTTTGGCCCGTCTGCCTCCGGCGCTTCCGGCCTGGACGGCTTCTATCCGGCGGAGACCCTGGTCATCAACGGCGGGCTGTACTATTCCGTCACGGATACTGCGCTGCCCCTGTGTGCAAAATCTCCGGCGGAAACCACGGGCGTCGTGACCATCCCCAAGCTGCTGACCGGCAAGCCGGTAACGACGCTGTCCGAACTGTACATCGGAAACACCGGCGTGACGGAGCTGCGGGTGCCCCGGTATCTGGAGGCGCCGGAGGGAATCCCGGCGGTGACCTACCAGACAATGACCGCTGCGGCTCCCGTGCCCGGCGTAGACGAGATCCCCGCCGGCAAGTATGTCACCTGGACGACGGAGGGCGCGACCGGCGCCTATGGCGGCGTGACCTATACCTGGACCTTCGTATCCGGCGATGTCACCGATACCCTCATTACCACCGATCCGACCATCAAGTACGCCCCCATGACCAAGGGCGAGTGCCATGTCACCGTCAAGGTGACGGATTCCCTGGGCGACTGGGCCGAGGCGTCCTCCGTGCTGACGGTCACCGATCCCCAGCCTACCTATCGGGCGCTGCTGATCGGCAATACCTATCCGGGCGCCAGCAATGCCCTCAAGGGCCCGGACAATGACGTGGCTGCCATGGTCACCATGCTCAACGGCATGCCGGGTACCCCCTACAAGATCACCACGGCGAAAAACCTGACAGCCACCGGCATCCAGCACGGCGCGATCCCCTCTGCCTTTGCCGGCGCGGAGCCGGGCGACGTCTCCCTGTTCTATTACAGCGGGCACGGCACCGAAGCCGGCGCGCTGGTGGGCGTCAACAATACTTACCTGACGGTCTACGGACTGCGCACTGCGCTGCAGAAGATCCCCGGTACCAAGATCGTTATCCTGGACTGCTGCTATTCAGGCCAGGCGATCAACAAATCCGGCGGCACGCAGGAAGTGGACCTCAATGCCTTCAACCGGGCGATGATCGGCGGCCTGACCGCTCAGCCCCGATCCTCCGAGAACCTCGCGGACGGCGGCTTCATCGTCCTTACCGCCTGCAGGAAGGATCAGCAGTCCGTTTCCCTGACCGGCGACGGCAGCATTTACTGGGGCGTGTTCACCTACGGCCTGTGCTACGGCAGCGGCTATGACGAGTGGACGGGCAAGTCCCTGGGCTATCTGCCGGCGGACAGCAACGGCAGCGGCTCCATCTCTCTGGGCGAGGCCTGGCAGGGCGTGCGCGAGCGCGTCAATTACCTGAACACCATGTACTACCTGGAACAGGCGGTGCAGTATCACGGCGATACTTCCTTTGTTCTGTGGAAGAAATGAGCACAATCCGCTCCCTCATCGGAGCGGACTTTTTTTGCAAATTCCTCATTTCAGGGGTTGACAATCCCCGATGGACGTGGTATCATATCACATGTCGTTAAGCGACATGGTGCCATGGCTCAGTCGGTAGAGCACATCGTTCACATCGATGGGGTCGTAGGTTCGAGTCCTACTGGCACCACCACAGATAAACCACCCCTTGAGGGTGGTTTTTTGTGTTGTTACAAGAGTTGTAAATTTTGACCCGCCTGCTTGTTTGGGGTAGAACCCCGTGCTATACTGTAAACAACAACACAAAAGGACGTGATTGAATGAAAAAGCTGCTTTGCTTTGCCTTGCTGCTGTGCGTGGGCCTGCTGTCAGCGGCGGCGGAGGCCCCCCGGGTACTGGATCTGGCCTTTGGTCTGTTCAGTGTGGAGGTTCCGGCGGAGGCGGAACCCGGCGCCCTTACCGGCAATATGCTCTACGACCTGCACTATGAGCTGGGCAACGGCATGCTGGTATATGCCAACTATTCTCCGGAAGAGGCGTATGAAACCGACGCCTGGCGGAAGCTGAACAGCTGCGTTTCGATGATGTACGCCCTGGGCGGTCCCGGTGAATATACCGAGACGGAGATCACCGAGGAAACCCTGCCCGGTGGCGTGAGGGTACGCTGGCAGCTGATGCGGGGAAGCGAGCTGCATACGCTGTGGTTTGAGGCGTTTTCCGGGGAAATGGGCTATAATATGGTCATCGCCGGAGCTCCGACGGAGGAAAATGACGCAGCGATGCTGGCGATGATGCGTTCCTTCCGCGTGGATGCGGACAGGGAACAGGATATTCTGCAGATCCGCCAGACGAAAACGACGGACGGATCCTTCATCAGCGCGGAGCATGGCCTGCAGATTCAGCTGGATGAAGGCTGGAATCTGGTCGCCTTGCCCGAGCTGCTGCTGCCCCAGACTGCCTTCATCCTGGAGAAGGACGATGGCCGCTGGCTGATTCAGCTGCTGTACACCGTTCCTGCGGATGCAGGGGATGGAAAAGCACTGCTGAACTGGTATGTGGGCGCCCGCGGCGGAAACCCGGGCGAAGCCAGCGTCATCACCCTGGAAAACCTGGGCGTGGATGCCTGGGTCGCCGAGGAGGAAAGCGGCATTTTCATGCGGCACATTGCCTTTGTGTATCAGGGCTATGGGTACTACGGTTCCTTCATGTGGCTTGTTCCGGATGACGTTCTCGCCCGGCCTGTGATGGACGCCGCCATCCAGTCCCTCGCCCCGGCAGAATAAACAAACCGCCCGCATCCCTGCGAGTTGTTTTGTCAAGGGTGTTTTCACACTTTTTCACAAAAGGCGTACTGTTAACACCATTGATGTAAAAGACACCTAAGATCGAACGCGGAGTGATCAAACCTAACATTGATCGTCTGGCGGAGATCAGCCAGGCAT
>JAFXFR010000075.1 GCA_017513475.1 Clostridia bacterium | reverse complement strand
TCCTTGAACTCCATTTCGCCGGTGCGCATGTTGACCATGGTGAAGCCCGTCACGTCGGAGGGCATCAGGTCGGGGGGGAACTGAATGCGCCGGAAGGAGCAGGCCAGGGACTTTGCCAGCGCGCTGGCCAGGGTCGTCTTGCCCACGCCGGGCACGTCCTCGATCAGGACATGGCCGTTGCAGAGCAGCGCAATCAGCGCGTACTCGACCGCTTCCTCCTTGCCGATGATGACCTTGCTGATATTGTCAAGCAGAGCGCCGATAATGCGCCGGGGCTGCTGGATCATAAATACGTCCTCCTGCAAACATGCTCGAATCATGACGATATATGCCGTCTATTTTAGTATACCCCGAAATCGCCAAGAATGCAAGCCGGACAGCATTTCCGTTACAATTGCGTCACATGCTCCGTCAGCCGTGAACCGGCCTTTATCATAATCTGCCCATACCATTCATACCTTTGACCAGCCAACACTCGGACAAGGAGGCAGAAGATATGAAACTCCCCGACATCTCCAAATGGAAAGAAAAGCTCCCCCGCCGGCTGGATATGGAGCGGCTGCTGATCGTGGGTGCGGCGGCGCTGGTGGTGGTGCTGGCCCTGCGCGGCGGCGAGGAAGCGGAAACCACCATGGTCTACTCCGCGCCGCCGGTAAGCGCCTCCGCCGCCCAGGAGCAGGTGGAGATGGTCTCCACCGTATGCTGGTACGAGGACGGCGACGGCTACCTGGTACCTGTCACCCGTAAGGTTCCCATGCAGGACGGCATCGCCAAGGCAACGCTGTCGCTGATGGTGGCGTCCTCGGAAAACGACCTGGCTGCCGCGCGCATGGGACTGACCAATGTCATCCCTGAGGGCGTTACCTTCGACCTGGACATCTCCGGCGGCAAGGCCCGCGTGGATCTGAGCAAAGAAGCCCTCAGCTGCGCCTCCGCCGAAGAGGAGCTGCTCATGGTGCAGGGCGTAGCAGCCACCCTCTGCGGCTTTGAAACCGTAGAGGAGGTCACCTTTCTCTTTGATGGGCAGCATCGTTCCAAACTGACCCACGGCACGGATGTTTCCGGTGTATTCACGAAGGATTCGGTCAACATGGAGTCCGTTTCCACCTTCGGGGACAGCAGCCACGCCGACGCCGTGCAGCTGTACTTCCCCTCCGCCAGCGGGCGGATGCTGGTGCCGGTGACCCGCACGGTGTTCTCCCCGGCTGATCTGCCCACCGCCATCCTGGAGCTGGCCAAGGGCCCCAGGACCGATTCCGGCCTGGAATGCCCCATCCCCGGCAAATGCGGGGTAAAGTCCGTCAGCATCAAGAACGGCGTGGCGACCATCGATTTCACCAGGGAGTTCGCAGCCATCGCCCAGGGCTCCGACGGCGGGCATCAGGCGGTGCAGGCAATCCTCTTCACGGCCAGCCAGTTCCCCGGCGTGAAGAAGGTGTCCATCCTCGTGGACGGCCAGCCCTTCCACACCGAGCCCCAGACCGCGACCACCTGGGTCAACAGCGCGGATGAAGTCATGGCCCAGTATCCCGGCGTGATCGAAATAGACTGAGGGAGGCGCTCGCCTCCCCTTTTTGCTGCACTTGCAATTCCCCGCTTTATCCTATATAATTGACGGGAACGACCAACAAAAGGAGGCCCTTGCCATGCCCATGGACGGCCTTACCCTCGGCTTTGCGGCCCGCGAGATCAACGCGCGCATTGCCGGAGGACGCATTGACAAGATCACCCAGCCGGAGAAGGACGCCATCGTCCTGCTCGTGCGCGCGGAATCCACCAATTACAAGCTGCTCCTGTGCGCATCGCCCAACAATGCGCGGCTGCACTTCACCACCCAGAATTTTTCCAATCCTTTGGAGCCGCCGATGTTCTGCATGCTGCTGCGCAAGCAGCTGATGTCCGGGCGCATCCTGGCGGTCAGGCAGATCGCCGGCGACCGCGTCATCCACATCGACATCGACACCGTGGATGAGATGGGCGACCACGTCCTGCGGCGACTGATCCTGGAAATTATGGGCCGCCACTCCAACCTGATCCTCACGGACGGCGAGGGCCGCATCCTGGATGCGGCGCGCCACGTGTCGCTGGACATGAGCCGCGTACGACAGGTGCAGCCGGGCCTTCCCTACCTGCCGCCGCCCGGTCAGGATAAGCTCGACCCGGTGAACGTGAACGAGCAGAACCTGCTGGAATACCTGACCCGCGCCGGGGATGTGCCGCTGCACAAGGCCATCGCCGCGTCCGTCAGCGGCATGTCGATGCCCTCGGCGAAGGAGCTGGCCTTCCGCGTCCTGGAGCGCGGCACAGATCGCTCCGATGACCTGTCCGCCACCGCCGCGCGCCTCAGCGACCTCATCCGCCGCCTGCCGGAGATGGTCGATCCCCGGGTGCTGCTGGACGACGAGGGCTCCCCCGCGGACGTGTTCGCCTTCCCCTACCTGATGCACCCGCTGGAGAACCAGTCCCCCGCGCCCACGGTATCCGCCGCGCTGGAGCGCTACTTCGGCTCCCGTGACCGGCAAGACCGGCTGAATCAGAAGTCCGCCGCGATGGTGAAGGTGCTCAAGAACCACATCGAGCGCTGCGAGAAGAAGCTTGCCCAGCAGGAGGAGGATCTCTCCAACGCCGCCAAGCTGGAGGAATACCGGCTGATGGGTGAGCTCATCAACGCCAACCTCTGGCAGCTGAAGAAGGGGCAAAGCGAAGCCGCGCTGCAGAACTTCTACGATGAGGATGGCGGCATGATCACCGTGCCGCTGGATATCCAACTGACCCCCGTGCAGAACGCCCAGCGCTACTTCAAGAAGTATCAGAAGGCCCGCACCACCCGGGAAATGGCCGCC
>JAFXFR010000074.1 GCA_017513475.1 Clostridia bacterium | reverse complement strand
GCCGACTTGTACTGCTTGTTCAGCACATACGAGCCCGAAATTGCCACAATCAACTGCGATTGGAAACTGTGTTTTAGGTATTGGTTCTGCAACGAGTTGAAATACTTCTGATCGATATACGACACATCCACCAAGTTGATACCTATCGGGCGTACCACAAACGATGAGTTTGTACGGTTGCGCCACGAGTATATCCACGAGATACTCGACAGACCACGCTGGTAGTATGGGCGGTCCTGATAGTTGTACGAAACCTCGAACTTGGTCTTCGGAACGAGGATGTTGTTGCTCAACGCATAGTTTGCCAACAAGAAGCGAGGGAACGAAAGAGCGGCAGCCACACCAAACTCCATTGCGTGACGCTTCTTCGAGTTCGGAGCCTTCATATACTCGTATCCTGCCGTGCCTGTAACTTCGAGCATCTCGGCACCTCGGAAGATGTTGCGGTTTTGATAACCGACCACAGCCGTCAAGCCGTAGAAACTCGATGTGGTCGATGCCTCCAACTCCGCTTTAATGCCCTGTTGCAGGGCAGGGGTGCAGTAGATGTTGCAATCGAGATAACGCTCTCGGGTGTAGTTTATCGGAGCATTTTTATCTTTGCCATCCACGCCGACCAATGTTATGAGGTTTTGTTTCAGGTCGTCGCTTACCTCTTCGAAGTTTATGCGTGCGCTCTTGAAGTAACCCATAGCCATCAGATTGGCGTAGGTGCGGCTTACCTGCGAATAGTTGTAGAGGTAGTTCGGATAGAGCGGAATAGACCCACGCAAAACCTTTGGGCGCACCGTTGGTTGTTTGCCGCTGAATAGGATATTCAGACCTCTAAACTCGATTGAGTCGAATCGCTCGAAGTAGTTTGTTTCGCTCTTTGCAACGGCAGCCTCGTAGCGAGGTATGATGTCTATATTGCGCAGACGATAGACCACATTATTGTCGTATATCGCCTCGCCTCGTGCATTGTAGCCTGTCAAATTCTGCTTGATGATGACCTTCACGCCCACCTTAGCCAGATTGCGGATGGTCTCGCAGTAGTTGGCAATATACTGATCGCGGGTGGGCAGGCCCATCTTGATGTCCTCATGGACGTTGACAGACTCAATCACTTCCAGCTCCAGACCGCAGGAGTGGACGTAATCCACCAGCTCCTTGACTTCCTCTTCGGGCCAGTCAACGCCGGCGGGCTTGTCCAGCAGGCCCATCAGGCCGGACATGCCGGGGATCTGCTTGACGTACTTGAGCTGAATGGGGTCGATCTCCTTGCCATACCAGCGGAAGGTCATCTTCATATGCGTTCTCTCCTTATCACGGGGCTGCTGGCTGCAGCCTCCATTCTTTGTACCATGCGGAGCGGCCTTTAGGCATACGCTCACATCATGCATATTATACCATGTGAAGGGGCGGATTGTAAACCACCCGCCGCGCCAAATGGACGGCAATCCACGGCGCATGTGTGTCGCGAATGGATTTTTCTTTCCCATCCTTGACAAAAGCCATCAGGTATGGGCCTCTGTCACCGCACCGGAACGATAGGCATGCAGCAGATCCAGCAGGTCGTCCACCTGGGCCTGCAGTTCGTGTCCCTCGTCGGTATGGGCCACATGTACGCGCTCTGTGAGGGTTTCAAAGATAACAGATTCGTTCTTGATATCGTCGTTGCGGTGAATCGCGTTCCACTTCCCCGCAAAGGGCTGATGGGATACCATGCGGTAATGACGCGAATTGAACAGCAGCGTGTACCCAGCAATGCCGGAGGTCGATTGATACGCCCTGGAAAAACCGCCATCGATCACCAGCAGCTTGCCACCGCCTTTGATGGGGCTCTCGCCCTTCCCCGCACGAACGGGCACATGTCCGTTGATGATATGGCTGTGGGGACCCTCCAGGCCAAATTCCCTCAGGAGCATATCGCACATGGCAGGATCGTTGTAGTGCGCATAGTAGGGGTTCTTGGGTTCTGCCCAGGTGCTTTCGTCCCGGATGAACCGCCGCTCAAAGGTCGTCATGCGGTCGCGGCCATAGATGGGGCTGTTTCGGCCCGCCCACAGCCACCATAGGAAGTCCAGGCCGAAGCGCCGTTCCGGCGTACCGCGCTTGTCGTAATAAGCCTTACGGGCAAGGCGGTCGGCATAATCCATGAAAGCACGGCCGCTTCGTTCCTTCCCGCCAATGGAGAAGGTCATCAGGCTGCCGTCCCCATTCATAGGGATACAGCCGTGGAAAAGCAGGTTGCCGTTATGCACCTTGTACAGGCTGCCGTTGGAATACAGGAAGCGGATCTGGCGCTGGAGCTTCTCCGAGTGACGGAAGGAATCGGTCAGCTGCTGGATGACCTGCGCCTCCTCCGTCGTCAGTTCGTAGGGATCGCGAGGATCTATCGTGGGGAAATCACAGTCCTCCAGCGGCCAGACAACGCCATCAACGGTGACCGTCTTGTCCGCATAGTTGATCTTGTCCAACAGCATCCGGTCATCCATGCCGAATTCGGGGCACCGCCGGATCTTCTGACCCTCCAGCTTGAAGAGGATGACCGTGATAGCCTTGTACATCCGCGCAGAGAGCAGCTTGTCCTTCTCGCTATACTGGCTGGCTGCATCGCCGGTGAGCTTCACATGGAAGCAATGGGTATCGCTGTGCTTGTATACTTCATTTGCAAAAACAGACAGCGGCCGCAGTGAAATACCGTACCCGGTCTCAATCACATCCAGATTGTTGTAGTGAATGGAGTTGGACAGCACCGTCGCCACCATCGTGCGGGAACCGGAGGCAGCCCCCATCCACAGCACATCGTGGTTTCCCCACTGGATGTCCACGTTGTGGCACTTCATCAGCGAGTCCATAACGATGTCCGCCCGCGGACCGCGGTCGAAGATATCGCCCACGATGTGAAGGTGATCGCAGGTCAGCGCCCTGATCACCGCACAGAAGGCCTCGATTACCTGCGGCGCCTGCCCAATGCGGATAATCGTATCAATGATGCTCTGATACTGGGCTTGCCGTGTTTCATCACTGTGCTGGAGGTAAACCATCTCATCCAGGATCTCCGCATACTCCGCAGGCATGTAGGTACGCACCTTCTTGCGGGTATGCTTGACCGATACGTACCTGCAAAGCGCCACCAGGCGATTCAGCGTTTCCTGATACCAGGGCGCCATATCCTCCAGCGAATCCGCTACCAAAGCCAGCTTCTCGGTGGGATAGTAAATAAGCGTCGCCAGGTCATCCTGCGCTTCCTCTGTCAGTTGGGCGAAGCAATCTCCGATCTTGGCCCGCACCTCGCCGGAGCTGGAGTTGAGAATATGCAGGAACGCCTCATGCTCGCCATGGATATCGGACATGAAATGCTCCGTTCCCTTTGGCAGGTTGAGAATTGCCTGAAGGCGGATGATCTCCGTACTGGCTGCCTGCACCGTGGGATACTGACGGGCAAGCAGGGTCAGATACCGCAGCTTCTCTGGAGAAAAGGCAGTGATCATAGGATTCCCTCCCGGATACTCCTGTGTTTATTGGTTTGCATTGCGTCCTATAATACCATGATAGCACATTTTCCTCCGTTGTTTCAAGTAGACAGACCACTGACGCACGCTGCTTCTTTGCCGTTTACGACACATCTGCGCCGTGGGCGGCACGCAAAAGGGAGCCTCCGCCGGAGGCTCCCCTGCTATGCCGTCACTTGAAGAAATCCCGCTTGTTGAAGCCCGCCGTCATGAAACGCCAGGCAGCCTTGCCGCTCGTCAGCCACTCGATGTGGGCGTTGTTCTTCCTGTTCTCCAGCATCTTCCGGGAAAGGAAAGCTGCCACCACATCCGGGTAATCCCCCAGGATGTTATAGACCTTCTTGGTCTTTTCCGGCAGCTCAATGGCATCACCATCGCCCAGGGATTTGACGGTAAAGTCAGTGATCATGATCCCCGGACTCAGACGGCCGACGAACACGCCGGTGCTGCGTTCCTCGCTCTCCCTGGCCATCGCCTGGGTAAAGTGGGTCACGGCCCGCTTGGTGGTGCCGTACATGTTCAGACCAAGCATCATGGCGTCGTTGCTGCCATAGCCTTCCATGTTGTAGATCGCACCGAACCCCTGCTTTTCCATGATCTCCATCGCAGCCTTGCTGCCCAGGACAGCACCCTTGAGATCCACGTCCGTCAGAAGGGAGATCTCCTGCTCACTCAGCTCCCACACGGGCTTCATCGGCTGATTCACACCTGCGTTGTTGATCCAGATGTCGATCTGCCCGCAGTTGTCCTTGGCGTAGGCAGCCAGCCTCTGCAGATCCGCATACCGCGCCACATTGCCCGCACAGGCATAGACCTTGCTGCCGCCGGGGAGCTTCTCCAGTTCTGCCTTGGCCTGCAGCAGGCGCTCTTCGTTCAGGTCATTGAGCACGATGTTCATGCCGTGCGCCGCAAAGCACTTGGCCAGTTCAAATCCAAGACCGCGCCCGCTTCCTGTAATCACAACCGTCTTCATGATTAGTTCCTCCTTATTCCCTGATCTTTCCCAGAATCAGCGCAGACTGTGCCTTCATAACCGCGGATTTTGCAATCGTTTCAGGCTGCTGCCAGCAGAGACTGCTTTCGCCGTCCGCCAGGATGGCCCACTTGCCGGCTGGCAGGTCAAGAGGCACCTCCCTGGCAGACGCGTTATAGCACAGCATCAACTGCGGCCAGCGGTTGTCCGCGCCGTTGTCCACCAGGACAGAAGCAGCGTCACGGCCCTTCTGGCGGATGTCCAGCACACGATTCCCTGCCTCCGCCGACTTGTCCTGCAGGCCCGGCAGACGCTTGCGCAGTGCGATCAGTCCGCTGTAGTATTCCACCAGGCCGCGGTTGTGGGCGCATCGCCGCCAGTCCATCGCATTGATGTTCAGCGGAGACCTGTAGGAGTTCTTCACACCCTTTTTGGTACGGCCGAATTCCTCGCCTGAAAGCAGGAACAGATGTCCCTGGCACCCTGCAAGAATGGCAAAAGCCAGCTTATTGGCACGGATGACCGCTTCATCCAGCCCTGTGAACGCCCGTGCGTCATCCATCGTGCAGACAAGCTTGTCCCACAGCGTCCAATCGTCATGGGATGACAGGTAAGAGATGGTCTGAGATGGCGCGGCAAAGTCGCCATACTCCCCTGCCCAGGCGCGGATACAGCAGGCCAGCTTCTCCGCAGCCAGTCTGCCGCCGTTGACAAAGCCCGAGGACGCTTCATCCATCACGCTGCCCTTGACAGCGTCGCGGATATTGTCGCAGAAAGCGCCGATTGCAGGATCCAGCCGCTTCATATTGCCCTTGTGGGCCAATTCCGTTCCTCCGCGGGGCTGGCACTCGCCACCCGCCCAGGGCTCGCCGTAGAGGAGCTTCTCCCCCTTGCCGAAGCGCTTGTCAAGCTCCGCCTGAATCCGGTTCATCAGCGGAACATCCAGCATGCCCATCAGGTCAAAGCGGAAGCCGTCTATGTGATATTCCTTGGCCCAGTATAGGACGGAGTCCGGAATGTACTGGGCGCACATGCTGCGCTCCGAGGCCAGCTCGCTGCCGCAGCCGGAGCCGTTGGAGGGAGCACCGTCAGGTGTCTGACGGTAATAGTACCAGGGAACGGTACGCCACAGGTTGGACTGAAGGGCATAGGTATGGTTATAGACCACGTCCATGATG
>JAFXFR010000073.1 GCA_017513475.1 Clostridia bacterium | reverse complement strand
GGCGTTCTGGGCGGCGGAAGTCTGGGTCTTGAGCAGCTGGCCGTTGTCCAGGTAGTAGGTATCCTGCATGTCGCGGGCGGGGTGGAACTTGAGGATGTTCAGGGACTCGAAGCACTCGTAGTCCGTAACGATCTCAGCATAGTCCTCCAGGTGGAAGCCCATGGTGCGGAACACCTGCTCACACTGGCGCTGTACCAGGGTGATGGGGTGGTAGGAGCCGCGATCCATGTTGGCGGGCATGGACACGTCGAACTCGGGCAGCGCGTCGATCTCCGCCTGCAGCTCGGCAGCCTTCATGGCCTCCAGCTTTTCCGCCAGCGCGACGGTAATTGCGTTCTTCAGCTCGTTGGTTTCGGCGCCGATGGTCTTGCGCTCCTCCACGGACATGTTGCCCATGCCCTTGAGCAGCTCGGTCATCTTGCCCTTCTTGCCCAGGTAGCCCACGCGCAGGGCTTCCAGCGCGGCCATGTCGGCCACCTGAGAAAGCTCGGCTTCGAAGCTTGCCTTCAGGGCAGCGATCTTCTCGTTCATGTATGTTGCCTCCTTTTTGATTTGCAAAGAAAAAACCGTCCCATGTCAACCATGAGACGGATGATCTTACTCAATCCGCGGTACCACTCAAATTGCGATGCATCGCACCGCCACTCGACGCCTTAACGCGGCAAACGTCCTTGCGGAAACTCACGGGGTGAAATTCGTCCGTCAGCGCCCTTGCGGCCTTTCAGCATGCAGCCGCTCTCTGTGAAGGGGAAGCTGGGGATTACTGAGTCCCGGTCATCGTCTTTGATATCCAATGTGTTTGGCACGGAAAGCCGCATCTTCGTCATTCCACACCGGGGAAGAAGGAGAAATCCTCGTGGCGGAGGCTGTCAGCCACCACCTGCGCAATCTCCCACACGGGTGCGTCCTCTGCGAAATTCCCGTCCCAGCCGGTGAAGATGCTGACCTTGTACATGCAGCCGTCTGTGCCGGTGATGACCACGCCCACCAGCTCCGTTCTGTCGCTGGGAGCCTGATTCCGGTAGCACAGCACGGGCGTGCCCCGCTCCTCGCTGACCTCCCAATACGTATTGGGGGCCTGCTGCACAAGCTGCAGGAACTGAGGCATCGTCATCTCATCCGGCTCAAAGCGGCGCAGCTGAATGGAGCAGTTCCGGCTCTCGGCATAGATCAGAATGCCCGCCTGCTTCTCCTCTTCATACAGCTCGTAGCTCACCATGTCCTTCGGCATCAGGAAGGTAATGCCGCCGGGCATATAGCCGCAATAGGTATAGCCCTCAGGCTGGATCTCGATCTCCTCCGCTGCAGCGGGAAGAACTGCCAGCAGCGCGATCAGCAGAAACACAAGAAATCTGCGCATATGCATCTCCCTTTCGCTGTCAGGATTGCCCCTCAGGCTGCCGTGCGAGGACAAACTGTCCGTCCTCATATCATACCCGTGTATTTTAGCACGGTTTCAGCGGTTTTGCAAGCCCCGAATTTCGCCATTTGCAGGCATCCCTGCGTTATGCCCAACCGCTGCGCTTCCCTGGGAGAAATCATCCGGCTGCGGGCTGTCAGGACGCACTTTCAGAAGCGCCGGTCAAATTCCGGCAGTCCGGTTGCATTTCCCCTCTGTACGCCGGGGCGGAAATATGCTATAATACCCCCAACGATTTTGCACGCATCATACAACTCGGCCCGAATGATTTGATAAGGACGGTGGACTTTATCCGGTACGTTCCAATGCTCTATCGCCACATGCCCATCGGAGGCGGTGGTTATGTCACCGGCTTCTATTTTCACCCGGCGGATGACAAGGTCCTGTACTGCCGCACCGATATCGGCGGCATGTACCGTTTCGATTATGACAAGCAGGTCTGGGTAAGCCTCATCGACCACATCACTCCCGCCGACAGCCGGGAGTGCTGCCCCATCTCCGCCGCGCTGGATGCAGGGCGACCCGGCAGGCTCTTCGTTGCCAGCGGCATCTGGGCGCCGGACAGCCACGGCAAGCTGACCGTTTCGGACGATTGCGGAGCAACCTCCGTGGGATACGAGCTTCCCTGCTTCGTTCACGGCAACCTGCACGGACGCGGCGCCGGCGAGCGTCTCCTCTGGGACGGCGCGACGCTGTACTTCGCCAGCCAGCGTGACGGCCTGTTCCGCTCCCCTGACGAGGGTGCGACCTGGCAGAAGGTCGAATCCTTCCCCGAGACCGGCTGCACCTTCGCGATCAAGAAGGGCGATCTGCTCCTCATCGGCACGGAGGGTCTTGCCCTGCGAGAAAACGACATGCGCGGCCCCAGCCTGTATGCCTCCTGGGACGACGGCGCGAGCTTCGCTCCCCTGCCCCAGCCGGAATACGAATACACTGAGGGCAGCAAGCTCCACGGGCTGGTGTCCCAGCGCTGCGCCTTTGACGAGGAATACCTGTACGTCAGCTTCTCCGCCAACGGCCCGCGCAGCCAGAACGTTGACAAGGGCTACACCTGCGACTGCGGCGACTGCTCCTGCGGACGGGTGGCGCGGTATCGCTTCGATGGTACGTCGCTCGGGCTGCCGGAGGACATCACCCCCGAGAAGGGCAACTGGGGCTTCTCCGCCATGGACGCGAAGCACGGCATGCTCATCACCGCGACGATCCATCGGCAGCACCAGGACGGCGACGCGATCTATCTCTCCCGCGACCAAGGGAAAACCTGGAAGCCCGTCCTTCACGGGCTGCGCGAGGGCAGCATGGACTTCCGGCTGAGCTACATGCGGCCGGAATACAACGGCGGTCACAACCTCGTCCACTGGATGACGGACGTGAAGATCGACCCCCACCGCCCGGACACCGCCTGGTTCAACACCGG
>JAFXFR010000072.1 GCA_017513475.1 Clostridia bacterium | reverse complement strand
TGCAGCTTCTCACGGTTGAGTCCCTGCAGCGCGATCAGACGCATATCACAAATGGCCTGAGCCTGCACCTCGGACAATCCAAAGCGCGCCATCAGGTTGTCCTTTGCGTTATCGTAGCTGGTGCGGATGATGCGGATGACCTCGTCGATGTTGTCCTGGGCGATCAGCAGGCCCTGCAGCAGATGCTCGCGCTCCCGCGCCTTCTTCAGATCGTACTGGGTACGGCGGGTGATGATCTCCAGCTGGAAGCTGAGATACTCATCAATGATGTGCCGCAGCGAGAGGATCTTGGGCTGCTTCTGGTTATCCACCAGCGCCAGCATGTTGATGGCAAAGCTGGTCTGCATCTGGGTCTGAGCAAACAGGCGGTTGAGCACCACCTGGGGATTGGCATCACGCTTGAGATCGATGACGATCCGCATACCGCTGCGGTCGGTCTGGTCGGTGATGTTGCTGATGCCCTCCAGCCGCTTGTCGTTGACCTGGTCGGCCATGTTCTTAATGAGCATCCGCTTGTTGACCTGATAGGGCAGCTCCGTCACGATGATGCGGGTGCGGCCCTGTACCTCTTCAAACTCGGTGCGGGCGCGCAGGATCACCTTACCGCGGCCGGTGGCGTAGGCTGCGCGGATACCGCTGCGGCCCATGATGATCCCCTTGGTGGGGAAATCGGGACCCGTCACATGCTGCATCAGATCGTAAAGGGTGGCCTCCGGATTCTCCAGCACACAGATACAGGCGTTGATCACCTCAGTAAGGTTGTGGGGCGGGATATTGGTGGCCATACCCACGGCAATACCGGAAGAACCGTTCACCAACAGGTTGGGGAAGCGGGCGGGCAATACACGGGGTTCTTTTCTGGTTTCATCGAAGTTGGGATCCCACTCCACCGTCTCCTTTTCAATATCCCGCAGCATTTCGCCGGCCATTTTAGCCATGCGGGCCTCGGTGTAACGGTAAGCGGCAGGGGGGTCGCCGTCCACAGTACCGAAGTTGCCGTGGCCGTCGATGAGAGGATAGCGCATGGAAAAGCTCTGTGCCAGACGCACCAGCGCGTCATATACACTGGCATCACCGTGGGGGTGATAGCGGCCCAGCACGTCACCGACAGCGGTAACGCTCTTACGGTGGGGCTTGTCAAAGGTCAGACCGTCCTCATGCATGGTGTAGAGGATGCGGCGGTGAACCGGCTTCAGACCGTCGCGCACGTCCGGCAGGGCGCGGCCCACGATGACCGACATGGCGTACTCGATATAGGAGGTCTCCATCTCCTTGACCAGTTCGCTCTGTACGATCTTTTGTTCCGGATAGCGCAAAGATTCCGGATCGTAGTCCACATTCTTATGTGCCATTTTGGGTGACCTCCTCTCTTAAATATCCAGATTCACGGCGTATTTCGCCTTTTCTTCGATGAATGCCTTGCGGGGCTCCACCTTCTCGCCCATCAGCACCGTGAAGATCTCATCGGCGCGAATGGCGTCTTCCAGCGTGATCTGCTTGAGGGTGCGGGTGGTGGGATCCATGGTGGTCTCCCACAGCTCCGAGGGATCCATCTCACCAAGACCCTTAAAGCGGCTGATGTCCACCTTGGCGTTGGGGTTGTCGCCGCGCATTTGGGCGCTGACGGCGTCTCGCTCTTCATCGGAGAAGGCCACACGGGTAGTCTTACCACGGGTCAGCTTATAAAGAGGCGGCACAGCGGCATACACGTAGCCCTGCTCCAGCAGCGGCCGCATATAGCGGAAGAAGAATGTCAGCAGCAGCGTGCGGATGTGGCTGCCGTCCACGTCGGCATCGGCCATGATAATGACCTTGTGATAGCGCAGCTTCGCCGGGTCGAATTCCTCGCCGATACCGGCGCCAAGGGCCGTGATCACAGGCTGCAGCTTATCGTTGCCATAGATCTTGTCGGCCCGGACACGCTCCACATTCAGCATCTTACCCCACAGAGGCAGAATGGCCTGGAACCGGGAATCGCGTCCATCGGTGGCGCTGCCGCCTGCGGAGTCGCCCTCTACGATGTAGATCTCGGTGAGTTCAGGGTTATTTTCGTTGCAGTCACGCAGCTTGTCGGGCATGGCGGCGCCGCCCAGCGCCGTCTTGCGGCGGATGGACTCACGGGCCTTGCGGGCAGCCTCGCGGGCGCGGTTGGCGGTCAGAGCCTTGTCCAGAATGGTGCGGGCCACCATGGGGTGCTCTTCCAGATACGTCGCCAGCTGGTCGGAAACAATGTTATCCACCAGCGTACGGATATGGGCATTGCCCAGCTTGGCCTTGGTCTGGCCTTCGAACTGCGCCTCCGTCAGCTTCACGCTGATCACGGCGGTGATACCCTCGCGGCAGTCCTCGCCGGACACCTTGTCGTCGCCCTTGATCATGCCGTACTTGACGCCGTAAGCATTCAGCACACGGGTCAGGGCCGCCTTAAAGCCGGTCTCGTGCATACCGCCCTCAGGCGTGCGGATATCATTGGCAAAGGAGACGATATTCTCAGCATAGCCATCGTTATACTGCAGGGCGATCTCTGCCGTGGAGTCGCCCTTGCTGCCGGAAACATAGATGACCTCCTGATGGAGTTCGGTCTTGTTCTGGT
>JAFXFR010000071.1 GCA_017513475.1 Clostridia bacterium | reverse complement strand
TGTGTTGGCAAATACGGAAATGTTATCAGGCTATAAAGTAACGCCTAAAGGAATGTTGCAAATTTTCTTAAAACAAGATATTCCTGCTGATGTGTTGAGGAAGATATTTGTCGAAACATTAGGCTGAAAAATTCCAATTTGCCGAGCAGACGAAACTCTTTTTCCCATCATTTCAAGAGGGCGCAATTATACGCACTGTACCAGTGCATTGCGTTTATACAGGTACATATAAGTAAACGTGCATCCGGCATATCACCGGATGCACGTCTTTTCTTGTTGCTGGATAACTTGTTCCTTGACAGTTCTCCCTCCAAGGGGAGTCTCTTTTTTACTTTTTGCCGGCAAGCAGCGGGATCAGCAGGAACACCAGCCAGCCGGGATGCCACAGATGGCAGACCGTGCCCAGCAGCAGGTAAATGATGGTCACCATCACCGGATTGCCCAGCAGACGCACGGGCGTACGGTCGCTCTCCTTGAGGTAGAACAGCGGGATGGTCAGGAAGATGATCCAGCCGGGATGCCACATATGGAACACAAAGCCCATGATCAGATAAGCCGTGGTCACCCACAGGGGATAAGGAAGACTCATCCGCTTACGATCGCGTTCCTCGGCCTCCTGACGGGCCTTATGCTCAAAATAGCTGCCTTCGGGAAGATCAGCGTCGCTGCCGTTTACCTTGTTTTCCTCATTCGCCATGGTGGATGCCTCCTTTGTTTTGTCGTGATCATTATATACCAGTTTTTTGCTGATTTCCATTAAATGCACATTAAAACTGCATCCAATTCTTATTAAAATGCAGCGCAGAGCAGGATTTGTCCCGTAAAATGAAGAAATTTACCTCATATTGCGTTTTTATGCGAACATTTCCGCTAGGCATTACGTCTGATAAGGTGTAGAATATTGTTACATCGGATGCATGCCTTGAACTGAGGGGAGGATGAACCATGCGGCGTATGTTGTGCATGCTGGCGCTTTGGTTTTGTCTGCCCTCCTTTGTGTTTGCACAAACCATTGAGGAAGCGCTGGTCAACGCTCCCCTGTCGGAGCAAAACCCCAGCACCTGCCGCGGGCTGCTGATCGGCTGCGATCTGTTTCTCAGTCAGCCTGCCACCACGCCTTCCTCCTACAACAACGTGATGCAGATGGAGCAGGCCTTTTCCAGCGGCTCGATGCAGTTTGACGTGATGGTTACCCGGCCTGGAGGATTGTCCACCTCCGGCGATCTGGCTGCCGTCATCCTCGATACATTCTCCGGCGCGGACGAAAATGACGTCAGCTACTTCTACATTTCCACCCACGGGATCTGGCAGGAGGGCATGTCTGCCGGGCAGATGACGCTGCTGCTCTCCGACGGGAAGATGGAAACCGCCGTATCTGCCTACATGCTGCGCACCATGTTTGATCAGATCCCCGGCAAAAAGGTGCTCATCATCGACGCCTGCCACGCCGGCGCGATGATTGGCAAGGGCGTCAGCACCCAGCTGACCAATGTATTTGCCGGGGAAGACTACATCGTGATCTGCTCCTCCGGCGGCGCGGAGGAAAGCTGGTTCTGGTCCGGAGATATTGAAGGTGAAAATCTGTCCGGCGCGGGCTATTTTTCCGGCGCGATGATCCGGGCCATTTCTCCCATGGGCAATTACGCCGCCGATGATAACCGGGACGGCGTCATCACCCTGACAGAGCTCAAGCGCTATCTGCTGAATCACCACGGCGCATCCACCGTTCGCACCTACCCCGAAACCGGTGATGATCCGCTGTTCACCTACGATATATCCCAGTACACCGGCTATCAGCGCGATGCACTGGTGGAAGGCATCTATTTCGAATCCGACGTGCTGACGGCGGAAAACCCGACAGTGTTCTTTTCCTTCAATGTGGTCAGCCGGGTGCAGGTGGCTTATCAGCTGGTCTATCACCGCGGCGGACGCTGGGATTTCGACAATGCTGCCATCATCTACGACAACAACGGCGATTTCGCTGCCTATCCCAAGCCCGGCCGGACCCTTTCCCTGGGCATCAAGGAAAGGGAGATCACCATCAGCCGGGAGGACGCCGGCGCTTCAGGCTATGTGCTTTTGCAGTTGCTGACGATCGATAAGGGCATTCCGTCCGTTGCATCCTCGCGGGTATTGTGTGTTCCGCCGGATCAGGGTGATCCGGAGCTATTCGTCAGCACGCCCGTCCTGTTTGCCCCGGAGGAGCACGAGGAGCTGACCTTCAACATTCATCATGCCTTCCCCTGCGAGATGACCATCACCATCGAGGACCTGGAGGGCAACACTGTCCGCCGGATTACCTCCCGCGATGCGACCCGCCCCGAGCAGATGGACCCTATGGGCAGCAGCTACACTTGGGACGGCCGCCTTTCCAACGGCGAATTCGCTGACGAAGGGCTTTACTACATCCGCGTGAAGGCCTATGTCAACGGTGTGCGGTACGAGATCGTCTCCGACCCGATCATGCTGCTGGGCGTGAGCGGCTGATGCATATGAATACGCAGGTGAATTTATGAAGTATGCCGTCCCCTTTGTTTTTCACAACAAATCCAATGTGCTGACGGTGGATTACCGTCCCATGCAGAATGCTTTCGAATCTGGATTTCACATCCTGAATCTGCCCTTTGCCGCTGACGCCTGCGTGGGCTATCCCATGGTACACGCCTGGTTTTAACAGCTGGATCTGCAGGGATATGAGCGCTACTGCGGATTTATTCAGTTTATCCGGCGGGAGGAGTATGACGACCTGGCTGACGCCTCGCCGTCCCGCGTAGTATACGAACTTGACGTACCGGATGATCTGCGGGAAAAGGGTATGCCATACTTTACCTACGGGTATCCTGCCGAGTTGTTTGACGCCCCCTGCCGCAATCTTCGCAACAGCAAAAAACTGATCTGGCGCGCCTACACCTATCTGGTGGATATTCCAACGCGCATCAATGGGAATCGGCTGAGCTGTCTGGCAGGATTCTTGTGGGGATACACGGAAAACATCCTTGGCGAGGTCACGCTGCTGGATTTCCAGTTGCTGGATCAGAAGGATTGGGAAATGCACCGGCATTATCTTCCTGATAATTAATAAAAAGGAGCCGCCCAATCCGGACGGCTCTTTATATTACAGGCTCTTGAGGTAGCCCGCGACCTCGTCATCCTTGCAGAAGGGATAGAAGTACTCCGCGAAGTGCTCGCCGGAGATGGTCTCCTTCAGGAAGGTCTGGTCGATGTCGTGGAGGATGTCGATCAGCTTGCGGTGGGTGACCTTCTTGACCTCGTCGAGGATCTTCTTGTTGCGCTGCTCGGGGATGACGCGCTCCTTGGGGTAGCCCTGGCCGTGGCCGAAGCCGAAGAGCTGCTGGAAGATCATTTCAAGCTTCAGCTCAGCGCCCCAGCCGAAGTCCTTGGCGAAGGGGAGAGCGACGCAGTTGCCGTCGTTGATATGGGCGAACATGTAGCCATCGGAGGGGTCGCAGAGGTGGCCGCAGAGCACGCCGGGGAAGGAATTACAGGCGAGCATGGCGCCTTCGCCGGTGCCGCAGCCGGTGACGACGTAGTCGACAGCGCCGGTTTCCAGGAGGATACAGGCCATAAGGCCGATCTTGACGTAGGTGAGCTGGCAGGCGTCATCGGCGGAGTACATGCCGTAATTGATGACCTCATGGCCCATGGGTTCGACGACCTTCTTCAGGGAAGCTTCGATCATGGGATTCTTGGCAGCCTGAGAGTTTTCATTGATGAGAGCAATACGCATGGTCTTCATCCTTTCAATATATATTGCGTGGGTGATGAAACTATGGTATCATATTTATTGGATAAAAACAAGGTGCAGGACGGTAAAAAAGGGTTAAGGGCCTAAGGCCCTTACGGGGGATGGAAGGGGCCGCGGAGGCCCCTCCTGGGGTACAGGGGCATCGTGCAGGAGCGGCTCCCCAGTGGGGAGTTGCCGAAGGCAAAGCGACAAGCGATGTTGAGTGCCCCTGCTCCGTGCCCGCAGGCACAAAGAAGCATGCGTCTTTCGAGAATCCCCCGGATTCGAGAAACAGCTCGCACAGCCGCAAAGGAGCCGCTCACCCTTACTATGCCTGCTCCAGAAAAGGCGGCAAAGCCTCCCTCCAGAAAGGGGCTGGATCCTCTTTTCCGCTTATTCACTGCTATTCACCGCATCTTTGGTTCATCCAGAGCAGCCGCGGCATGTGGAAAACCGGTGCATATCTTTTTCCGGAATAAAGAAAACCCCGCTGATGACGAAGTTTGTCCATCCACAGGAGTTGTTATCCACAGGCTGTGGGTTTGTGGATAACTTTTGTGAATGATGATGAATGCAGATGGATCGATCGTGTTTTCCTCGCTTTTTGTCAAAAAAATATGCACAATATGCAGTATACATGGCAGGAATCAAGCAGGGAAAAAGCGAATATATAGGGGAATGGGCTTTTTCTCCACAATGGTGTGGAAAAGGGGCGTCATTCATCCACAGTTTATCCAAAGGCGCAAAGCCAGGCAGGCCATGAGGTACAGCGGCTTTTCCACAGTTTCCACAGGGCCTACTACTATTACTGGTTAAATATATTCTACAACAGCTATTCTTGCTTTGGGCGCGGATGCATACGGCAAAGAAAGGCCGGAATGAGATGCGTCCAACAGATTGGAGGTTTTTGCATGCAGTTTACCGTGAACGTACAGGAGCTCCTGGAGGGCCTGAATACCGTCACCCGTGCGCTGGCGGCGCGTCCGCCCAAGCAGATCCTGGAGGGCGTGCTGATCGAGGCGGATGAAGAGGGCATCACCCTGACCTGCTCCGACGGCAGCCTGACCATCGAGACCGCCCTGTGCGCCGACGTCCGCGAGGACGGCCGTGCTGTGCTGCCCGGCAAGCTCTTCACCGAGCTGTGCCGCAAGCTTCCCGGCGGCGAGGTCACCATCAAGGTGGGCGACAATCACATGGCCGCCATCCGCTGCATGTCCTTCAAGTCCAATCTGGCGGGCATGAATCCCGTGGAGTATCCCGAAATGGCCTCCGTCGACGCCGGCACCACCGTCGCCATCGCCCAGAAGGAGCTGCGCGAGATGATCTCCCGCGTGGTCTTCGCCATCGCCACCGACGAGAGCCGTCAGATCCTGACCGGCTGTCTGCTGGAGGTCACCGCGAAGGAAGCCCGCATGGTCGCTCTGGACGGCTTCCGCCTGGCGATCCAGAAGGTCGTGAAGGATTTCGAGCTGCCCGCGGGCGTCGAGACCCTGAAGGCCGTCATCCCCGGCCGCGTGCTGAACGAGCTCAGCAAGATCCTCGCTGAAGAAGAGGAGGACTGCACGCTGCTGATCGACAAGACCCGCATGCAGGCCAAGTTCGGCAACACCAAGCTGAGCACCGTGCTGCTGGCCGGCGAGTACATCGACTACCGCCGCATCCTGCCGCTGTCCTTCAAGACCGTGGTGAAGGCTGACCGCGTTGGCGTGCAGAGCGCCATTGACCGCGCGTCCCTGATGGCTCGCGAGGGCAAGAACAACCTGATCCGCATGTCCATGAACGGCGAAACCCTGGCCATTACCTCCAATGCCGAGCTGGGCGACGTGCTGGAGGAGCTGGACGCCACCCTCACCGGCGACCCCATCGAGATCGCCTTCAACGCCAAGTACATCACCGACGTCATCCGCAACATCACCGATGACGAGCTGTGCATGCACTTCAACTCCAACGTCAGCCCCTGCGTGGTCAGCCCCATCGACGGCGATCAGTACCTGTACCTGATCCTGCCGGTGCGTGTGTTCTCCTAAAATACATATGGATTCATCACAGGATACAGGAAAGTAAAGCCTGTATCCTGTTTTGATAGTATAACGAATATGATTATACAATCATTAAAATTGCGGGACTTCCGCAACTATCAGGAGCTGGAGATCGTGCCCCATCCGGGGGTGAATATCCTCTTCGGCCAGAACGGCTCGGGCAAGACGAATCTGCTGGAAGCCATCCATTACTGCGCGCTGGGACGCTCCCACCGGACCTCTCAGGACAAGGAGGTCGTCTGCAAGGGCGCGGATTTCGCCGCCGTGGGCGTGCAGCTGCAAAAAAGCAGCGTCCGCATGGACATCCAGGTCAAGCTGACCCCGAATGACGGCAAGAAAAAGTCGGTTTTCGTGGATCGCAAGCGGGCAAACCGCCTCAGCGACCTCATGGGCCATGTGCAGTGCGTCATTTTCTCCCCGGAGGACCTGATGCTCGTCAAGGAGGGCCCCTCCATCCGCCGCCGCTACCTGGACATGATGCTTTCCCAGCTGTCTACGGCCTACTTTACTGCGCTGCAGCAGTACCAGAAGGCCCTCGACCAGCGCAATGCCCTCCTCCGCGAGGCAAAAAAGGGCGCGCGGCTGGATTCCGCGATAATGGACGCCTTCGAGGAAGCCATGGCGGCCCAGTGTGCCGTGGTGATTCCGCTGCGCCGGCGGATGGTCGCGCATACGGCGTTCATCGCGGGCGAGAAGTACGCATCCATCAGCGGCCGCGAGTTCGAAGAATTTAAAATGGAGTACCAGTGCTGCGTGCCGGAAGGTGAGGACATCGTGGCCTACGCCGTCAGCGAGCTGAAGTCCGGCCGGCAGGAGGACGTATTCCGCGGCTCGACCTCCTTCGGCATCCACCGCGAGGATATCCTGCTGACCCTCAAGGGCCGGGAAATGAAGGTATTCGCGTCCCAGGGGCAGATCCGTACGGCGGCGCTGAGCATGAAGCTCGCCCAGCTGGAGGTCTTCCGCGGCGAAACCGGCGAGGCGCCCATCCTCCTGCTGGACGACGTGATGTCCGAGCTGGACATGACCCGCCGCACCCGGCTGCTGGAGGAGATCAGCGGGGTGCAGACCTTCATCACCTGCACGGACGAGAGCGACCTGGAGGGCTGCCGCGAGCGCCGCAGCTATCAGGTGTATATGGACGCCGCCGGTTTCGGCCATGTGACGGAGGCTTCCGCCGGTGAAACAGTCAACCGGGACGAAAGTGAGTACGATGATCTCGATTTGTAATCAATAGTGATATATATATAATGATCCGGCAGGCGAAATACCGTGCTTGTCGGATTTTTTGATGCGTCAGGCTGAAATGCTACAGAGGAAGGTTTCAGCCTGGAGGGATTCAGGTATCTGCGTCAAAAAAGAAAATGACGGAAAAAATCAGGATACATGCTGTAAAATCAACGGATACATGCCTGCTGATTGTGATATAAGTATATCTATTGATGCAGAATATGAAAAAATACGCAATGTTTCACGTGAAACATTTACGAAAGCCGACGACTGTGATAAAATAGGGTCATGAAAGGAGGCGAGGGCGATGCCGGTCTGGACATCACAGCAGCTGCAGGCCATCGACGCAGGCAACAATACCATATTGGTCAGCGCGGCGGCGGGCTCCGGCAAGACAGCCGTGCTGGTGGAACGCATCGTGCAGCTCATTCGCGGCGGGTTCCATCTGGATCGCATGCTGATCGTGACCTTCACCAAGGCGGCTGCGGCGGAAATGCGCCAGCGCCTCAACAAGCGGCTTATTATGGAAGCCGCATCCGACCCGGAGACCTTCGGTCGTGCCCTGGATGAGCTGGAATCCACCGAAATATCCACCATCCATGCTTTCTGCCAGAAGGTGCTGCGGAACAACTTCCAGTTTGTCGGCATTGATCCGATGGTCCGGCCCTGTGAGGAGCAGATGCGCGCTGCCATTTTTGCGGATGCATGGCTGGAGGCCTTCAACACGCTGCTGGAGGAGCGTGCCGACCCCGAATTTATGGAGCTGGCCTACGCATGGGATCAGCCGCGCCTGCAGGAAATGACCGGTCAGCTTTACGACTTTCTGATGTCATTGCCGGAGCCGTTCATATGGCTGGATAAGGCAGTAGAAAGCGTCAATGCAGTGAATTTTGCGTCGCATCCCTGGGTTCAGGTGCTGCTTCAGCACGCAAAAATGCAGCTGCAGGGCATTCCTGCCATCCTGCAGACGATGCGGCAGATGTTCTCCGAGCATGACGCGGTGGAAGCCCGTCGTGCGACCCTCGAGGCGGATGAAGCAGCCTGTGCGCCATTGTTCCACGTGGAACAATGCAATCTTGAGGAGCTGCTGAGATTGCTGGACGGATTCAGCCTTGGCAAGGCGAAGACGATTTTCAAGCTCACCGATGCTGAAAAGGAATGGAGCGAGCGGATCTCCAAACAGCGCAAGAAAATCAATGAAATGGTCAGGGAGATCCGCAAAAACCTGACCTTCGAGGAAGCGCAGATCCAGCGCGAAATGGACATGATGAGCTGCCATTTGCGGGGTCTGTCCGCGCTGACGAAGGCCACCCATGCCGTTTTTCTGGCGAAAAAGGCGGAAAAGCACCTCATTGACTTCTCCGACATGGAGCAGTTTACCATGCAGGTGCTGTCCGATCCGGTGCAGAGGGCGTCGCTGCAGGCGGAGTATGATCACATCTTTGTGGACGAGTGTCAGGATGTGAGTCAGATTCAGGATGCGATCCTGCAGGCCATCCACAACGATGACAACGTGATGTTCATGGTCGGCGACGTGAAGCAGTCCATATACCGCTTCCGCAAAGCCGATCCGACGCTGTTCATGGAGCGTCTGCGCACCTATTCTGACGATCTTGACGCCAAATACCGACGGATCATCCTGCAGAAAAATTTCCGCAGCAGGTACAATGTGCTGGAAGCCACCAATGAGGTGTTTCGGAAGGCCATGCGTCCGACGGTGACTGAGCTGACCTACGACCCCATTGACGAGCTGATCTGCGGACGCGATACGAATAACGATCCGCCGGTGGAAATGCATCTGCTGGATGTATCCGCCAATGAGGATGGCGAGGCGGTCGAAGCCCTGGAGGCCGAGGCACAGGTTGTGATCGGGCGTATCCAGGAGCTGCTGAACACCCCTTATGACGAGACGCGCAACTACACCTACCGCGATATGGTGATCCTGCTGGCGGCGGCGTCCAACACGGCGCCGAAGCTGGTGGAATTGCTGGGCCGCGCAGGGATCCCGGTGTTTTACGATGGCGCTGCGTCCTTCTTTGAGCTGCCTGAAGTGAGAGAAATGAAGGCGCTGCTGAGCGTCATTGACAACCCGCTGCAGGATATTCCGCTGCTTTCGGCGCTGAAAGTGCCGCCGTTTTCCCTCACGGACGGCGATCTGGCGACGATCCGCATGGCAAAAACCGGTCGGGACGTGCCCTTTCATGAGGCATTTGCAGAAATCTGCGCCCAGGAGGGCCTTCTGGCAGAAAAGTGCCGGAAAATCAGGAACCAGCTGGAAAGCTGGCGGTTTGAAGCAGAAACCCAGCGGCTGTCGGACTTTATCTGGCATGTCATGCAGGAGGGCGGATACTACGCCGCTGCAGGCGCGCTACCAAAGGGCGAGCTGCGCCAGGCGAATCTGCGGATGCTCTACCAGCGCGCGCAGGCCTTTGAACAGGATGGCGGAGAAAGCCTGTGCGATTTCCTGCGGCTGACGGATGAACAATCTGCCGGGGATGACAAGCAATCTGCCAAGATGCTTGGCGAAAACGAAAACCTGCTGCGTATCATGACGATGCACAAGTCAAAGGGTCTGGAGTTTCCTGTGGTGTTCCTGATGCAGATGAGCGGCCCGCTGCACAAATCCCATAAGGGTGAGCTGCTGATGCACACTCGCCTGGGACTGGCGCTGCAGTATGTCAACAGGGAGCTGCGCATCAAGCGCAAAACGATCGCCAATGCGGCCTTCAAGGTGCAGCGCGAGCTGGATGAAAAGGCCGAGCGGGCACGTCTCCTGTATGTGGCGATGACCCGCGCCCGGGAACGGCTGATCATGGTCGGCTGCTGCAAGGAGAACCAGCGCGACGTGTGGAATCTGCCCGAAAGCGACTACGCTGTGTGGAATGCCCGTTCCATGACGGACTGGATCATGCAGTCGGTTTCCACAAATATCAACAGGTTATCCACAGATGATCCACAATCGGAAACCCCTTGGAAAATCCGCACTTGGAGCGATCTTACCGGCGTGGCTGTGGATAACATTGTGGATAAACGGGAGGTCACCGGTTACCTGCGCTCGGTGCTGGACGCACCCATCGAGGGGGATTTCGCCGCCTGGGAGACGAAGCCGGAGGGCCCTGCGACGCCCATCAAGACCTCCGTCACGGCCATTGCAAAGAAGGCCGCGACTGGGGATCCTCTGCCTCTGTCTGCGATGGAGGAGGACGAAGCCACCAAGCGAGTGGAGGAAGAGATTGTTTCGCCCCTGCGGATGTCGGAGCTGCCCAGTTGCCCGGCATTCATGGAGGAGCGCATCGTCACCGGCGCAGAGCGGGGTACGCTGATGCACCGGGCGCTGTCGCTGATCCCGCTGGAAATGATGCGGGATGCGAAAAGCCTGTACGGCGCGGTCAAGGAAGCTGTCCACCAGATGGCGGACCGGGAGATCTTCACCTATCAGGAGGTCATGCAGCTCTATATCAAGGGCGTGGCGGACTTCTTCGGCAGCGATCTGGGCCAGCGGATGCTCCGCAGCCCGAGGGTACAGCGGGAATGGGCCTTCAACCTGGTCATGGATCAGCGGGGCACGATCCTGCAGGGCGTTATCGACTGTGCTTTCCTGGAGGACGGCGCCTGGGTGCTGGTGGATTATAAAACCGACCGGATCGCTGATGAGGAAGCCTTCATCCAGCGGTACCGCGGTCAGCTGGAATGGTATGCAAAGGCGCTGGAGAAGATCACCGGGCTGCCGGTGAAGGCACAGTATTTGTACAGTATCAGCCTTTCGAAGGCATATGCATTGTAAAGAGGTCGGGCATGGGCCCGACGAGCTCCGAGGACACTACTGTACCGCAGGAGCGAAGCCTACGACAGACTTTGGTCTGGCGTAGGCCGAAAGGAGAAGGTCGGGCATGGACCCGACGAGCTCCGAGGACACTACTGTACCGCAGGAGCGAAGCCTACGACAGACTTTGGTCTGGCGCAGGCCGAAAGGAGAATGTTTCACGTGGAACAAAGGCGCATGGATTACCACCTGCATACCTATCATTCCATGGATGGGCGGCAGTCGGTGGACGACCTTTGCCGGACGATGGCAGCGCGGGGTGTGGAGGAAATCTGCCTGACTGAGCACATTGAGCCCGGTCACCCCGATGACAATGCCGATATCCCGCCGGTGTGGCCTGTATATATGGAAGAAATCCGTCAGGCGCGGGAAAAATATCCCCGTCTGACCATCCGTGCAGGCGTGGAAATCGGCGATAATCCGCTGCTTCGTCCGCAGATCAAGAAGGATCTGGCTGCGCTTGACCTGGACTTTCATCTGCTGTCGCTGCATCTGGTCAACGGCGTGGATCCCTATTACAGCGATCTATACTTCGGCGGCAAGACCCGTGATCAGGCCTACCGGGAGTATGCGGAGGCCAAGGCAGAATCCATTCTGGACTGGGAGGATTTCGATTCCGTGGCCCACATCGGCTATGCGGCGAAGTTCAGTATCTACACCGGCCCGGAGCGGGCGCTGATCTACGACGATGCGCCGGACGTCTTTGACGAAATTCTCCGGCACATCATCCGCCTGGGCAAGTGCCTGGAGGTCAACACCAGCGGATATGCATCCACGGGAGATACCTTCGCCCATTCTACGATCATCAAACGCTATATCGAGCTGGGCGGCGAAAATTTCACCTTCGGCTCTGACAGTCATGCGGTGGATCGCAACTATGCGGACATCGAGCGGGCCAAGGATATGGTGCGCGCCCTGGGCGGAAAGTATCAGGCATCCTTCGACCGGCGAAAGATGACCCTCTGGCGCATTTGACGCAAAGTGGCGACAAGTGTCGAAAATTTACGATTTTTTTGTTTCAAGTGGGAATTGAAAATCAAATATGCCGGAAATTTCATGAAAATATGGTTTTTGACAGGCAAATCACGACCAATTGTTTGACAAAAAGGGAAATTCATGGCATAATACATGCAATCGGGTATGAAGCCGAAGAAGGAGCTTTGGCAGCCTGGGGATCATCCTTTGTACGGTATTCCGGAGGTGCTCACGATGAGCAAAAAGATGACGGTAACGTATTATCACCACAGCGGATTTTCCGTGGCCAGCGGCGATGTGCTGCTGGTGTTCGATTACTGGCGCGGCATGTCCAACAAGCTGCCTGAAGCCCTGGGCATCACGCCCGAGGTGCTCGCCCGGTATAACGAGGTATACGTGTTCATCAGCCATGAGCATGAGGATCATTATGACGGCGTGGTGTACACCTGGGATCAATATGCACCGGTGACCTATGTGGTGGCCGATTGCCTGCCGGAAAAGGCCCGCGGCCTGCGGGTGAAAAAGGGCAGCGAGATGTCCCTTTCTGACAGGGTGCAGGTGAAATGCTACGGCTCCACGGATTCAGGCGTATCCTTCCTGGTAACGTTGGATGGATTATCCTTCTTCCATGCAGGCGATCTGAACTTCTGGCACTGGCGGGAGGTCTGCAACGCCAAGCAGATCCAGGAGGCGGATGAGGATTTCCGCAGCGAAATGGCGGATATCCAGGGCGTGGAGATCGATGTGGCCTTCTTCCCGGTGGATCCCCGCATGGGCATGCTCTTTGACGCGGGCGCCAATTACTTCACGCTCACGGCCAAGCCCAGGCTGATGCTGCCGATGCACTTCTGGGGCCGCAGCGACGTCATCAACGAGTTCGCCCGCCGCAGCCGTACACGTGAAACAGAGATTATTGCCCTGACCAATCCCGGCCAGGCCATCGCCCTGGATATCGAGGATGACGGCTTCATGAACATCACTCTGCTGGCGCCGCCGACACTGCATCAACCTGCCGCCGCCGGTGAGCAGACGGTCAGCCTGGACGGCTATGAGGGCGCGGATCCCTTCCATGAAACGGATCTGCCCATCGACATCAGGTAAATATGACACAGGCCTCCATGATCCGGGGGCCTGCTTTTCATTTGCGGCCGAAGGAGCAAGCTTCCCCTTGACAACCTGTCCCCGCTGTCGTATCATAATAGGTGCGGACAAACCCAATTCGTCCGCGGAAAGAAGGAAATCAGAATGATCCATAAGGATATGACCGTCGGCGAAGTGCTGCGTTCCTGCCGTGAAGAGGCCTTCGAAGACGTTGTGCGCGTGTTCAACAACATGGGTATGCACTGTCTGTTCTGCCCCCATTCCACCGGCGAGACCCTCGAGCAGGCCGCCATGGTGCATGGTAACGATGTGGACGTCCTCGTTGAGCAGCTGAATGAGGTCTACCTGGAGAAGTAAGCGCATCAGCCGTCTCTTTCTGTGCATAAACGGGAAGAGGCGGCTTTTGTCAATCTTCGCAAAGCCTTGATTTTACCGGGTTTGCAGCCGATTGTGTGAATCCAAAGACATACACACCCCATGTGGATAAACCTGTGGATATTGTGGACAAATATATGGTTTCATATCCTTTTATCTGTGGATAATGTGGATAAGTTTGTGGATAACTGTGTATAACCCGGTGGATTATGTGGATAAATGCGGAAAATACTGTGGATAGAGGTGTGGATATGGTCGTCAGGAATGAAGGACAGGCGCTGTGTGTGGCGGTGGAAATGGAGCGGCGCGCCATCCGCGTGTATGAGCGGGCACTGATGCTGGCCACCGATCCGGCAGTGATCGCGGGCATCAGGGAAATTCTGGTGGATGAACGTGAACACCTGCGGCGATTCAGCAAAATGAAGGAGACGCATCCCGTCCCTGCGGAGGAGGAGAAAATGCTGATCTCCTCCATGGCGGCAGAGGTGCTCTTTGCCGGCGGCGTGATGGAAATGAAGCGCGAGCAGGCGCTGACCACCCTGGTGGGGCTGTACCGCTATGCCGCCGACAGCGAGGCCGGCGCCGTGGAAACCTACGGCAGCTTTGCCGAAAAATGCGAGGACAAAAGGGTGCATGACACCTTCATGTCCATCGTGCACGAGGAGAGCGAGCATCTCACTGTGCTGCTGGACAAGCTGGAACAGCTGCAAAAGTGATTATTTCCGGCTGATGCGAAGGCGTCGGCCGGTTTTTTGTGCATAATCCTCACTGCGCCGGCATATGCTGTAAGTACAAACCAACGCAAGGAGGACAACCCTATGCTCGATACCGTATCCCTGCTTCTGACCATCATCGGCGGCGTCAACTGGCTGCTGGTGGGTGTATTCCAGTTCGACCTGGTGGCCTGGATCTTCGGCGGACAGGCGGCGCTGCTCAGCCGGATCATCTACACCGTCATCGGTGCGGCGGCGCTGTGGTGCATCACGCTTCTGTTCAAGCGCCGGGACAGCATGTAAGAAAGTAAAACGGCGTCCGGAGCTGCCTGCGTTGACAGGCGGCTCCTTTTTGATACAGCGGAAAAACTTGCTCCCGGCGCGCATACGGTATACAATGATAGCAACCGATCCGGAAAGGATGATCCTGTATGTACCGTAATGATCTGGGCATCTGCCCCGCCGATTTCCTGCTGCCTGCCGCCCATGTGGACGCTTCCGCCTGGGCCTGTGTGGCCTGCGATCAATACACCTCCCAGCCGGAATACTGGCAGGAGGCTGCCGGAATTGTGGGAGAAAAGCCCTCCTGTCTGAAGATGGTGCTGCCGGAATGCTATCTGGCAGAGACGAAGCAGCGCGTACCTGGCATCCATAGGCAGATGGCCCGCTGCCTGTCCGACGGTACGCTGCAGCAGCCTGTGACGGACGGCTTCATCCTCGTGGAGCGCACTACCCAGAGCGGCAGCCGCCTGGGCCTGATGTGCGCGGCGGATCTGGAGCAGTATGATTTCACCGGCAAGGAGACCCTCATCAGGCCCACGGAGCAGACGATTACCGCCCGTTTACCGGCGCGTCTGGTGATCCGGCGGGAGGCTCCGCTGGAGCTGAGCCACATCATGCTGCTGATGGACGATCCGCTGCGTACGGTGCTGGAGCCTCTGTATGCCCGCCGGGAGGAGCTGGAAAAGCTCTACGATGTTCCGCTGATGCAGGGAGGCGGACACCTGCGGGGCTGGGCGATCACCCGGGAGGCGGACAAGGCCTTTCTGCTGGATGCGCTTTCCGCGCTGAAAGCCTCCCTGGGCGAGGATCCGCTGCTCTTTGCCGTAGGCGACGGCAATCATTCCCTTGCCACAGCCAAGGCGATGTGGGAGGAGCTCAAGCCCACCTTATCCGAGGCCGAACGCGTGAAGCATCCTGCCCGTTACGCCATGGTCGAGGTGGAGAATATCCATGATGCTGCGCTGCAGTTTGAACCCATCCACCGGGTCATCAAGGGCGTCAGCGAGCAGCAGATCATGGAGGACTGGGATGCATACTGTCATGCGCGGGGCATGGAGCTGAGCTGTCAGGCAGAAGGCCAGACCGTGGGCGTTATCAGCGCCGGCGGGGAAAAGGCAGTGACCGTCGTCAACCCGGATGGCCCGCTGACAGCCGCTACGCTGCAGACCTATCTGGATGATTTCCTTGCCCGGCATCCCCAGGCGGAGATCGACTATATCCACGGTGACGACGTGCTCCGGCAGCTGGCAGGCGCACCGGATTCGGTGGGCTTCCTGCTGCCGCCGCTGGACAAAACCGGCTTCTTCCATGCGGTGAAGACGCTGGGGATCCTTCCCCGCAAGACATTCTCCATGGGGCACGCTCATGAAAAGCGCTTCTACATGGAGTGCCGCAGAATCCGCTGACCATCGTGCCGTCTTCCGTCCGGGAGACGGCATTTTTGATGCATTCTTGCCATGATTCGGCAAAAATACCTTCCTTTTTCAGGCATTCTGTGATACAATCATGATAATACCCTGCATAGGCCAAACCAACGCAAAGGAGGGATGAACGTGTCATCGAAATACACCAGGCGGAATCCGCTGTTGATTCCTTTTCTGGTTGTGTTTGTGATCGCATTGGCGGCTGTTGCGCTGCTGATCCTGAGCATCACCGACAGCAAGGACAGATCTGCGGACATGGCCAGCCAGATAACGCAGCTTCAGACCGAGCTGAAGAAGGTCACCGAGGAGCGGGATTCCCTGCAGCAGGAGCTGGACACAGCCCAAACCGCCATGAGCGAAGCTGCCGCCGCGGATCAGGAGGCCTCCGCAGCCCTTGAGGCGGAGCTTACCGCAGCGAAGGACGAGATCGCGACGCTGACTGAACAGAATGCGACCCTGACTGCGAACAACGCGACTCTAACCGAGCAAGTTACTGCGCAGTCCGATGAGATTGCGACGCTGACCGAGCAGAACGCTACGCTGACCGCAGACAACGCGACTCTTACCGAACAGGTTACCGCGCAGTCCGATGAGATCGCTACGCTGACCGAGCAGAACGCAACGCTGACTGCGAACAACGCGACTCTTACCGAGCAAGTCACCGCGCAGTCCGATGAGATCGCTACGCTGACCGAACAGAATGCTACGCTGATCGCGGAGAATGCCACGTTGACCGAGCAAGTTACCGCGCAGTCTGGCGAAATCGCGACGCTGACCGAACAGAACGCTACGCTGACTGCGGATAATGCCACCCTGACTGCGAACAACGCGACTCTTACCGAGCAAGTCACGGCGCAGTCTGGCGAGATCGCGACGCTGACTGAACAGAATGCGACCCTGACCGCAGACAACGCGACTCTTACCGAACAGGTCACCGCACAGTCCGATGAAATTGCGACGCTGACTGAACAGAATGCTACCCTGACTGCAGATAATGCCACCCTGACTGAGCAGGTCACCACGCAGTCCGATGAAATTGCGACGCTGACTGAACAGAATGCTACGCTGACCGCAGACAAAGCGACTCTTACCGAGCAGGTTACCGCGCAGTCTGGCGTGATAGCGACGGTGACCGAGCAGAATGCAACGCTGACCGCAGACAACGCGACTCTTACAGAGCAAGTTACTGTGCAGTCTGGCGAGATCGCTACACTGACCGAACAGAACGCTACGCTGACCGCAGAAAAAGCCACCCTAACCGAGCAGGTCACCACGCAGTCCGATGAGATTGCGACGCTGACTGAACAGAATGCAACGCTGACCGCAGAAAAAGCCACCCTGACCGAGCAAGTCACCGCGCAGTCCGATGAGATCGCTACGCTGACCGAACAGAATGCTACGCTGACTGCAGACAACGTCATCCTAACCGAGCAAGTTACTGCGCAGTCTGGCGTGATAGCGACGGTGACCGAGCAGAATGCAACGCTGACCGCAGAAAAAGCCACCCTAACCGAGCAGGTCACCACGCAGTCCGATGAAATCGCAACACTGACCGCAGAAAAAGCCACCCTAACCGAGCAAGTCACCGCGCAGTCCGATGAGATCGCGACGCTGACTGAACAGAATGCGACTCTGACCGCAGACAACGCGACTCTTACCGAGCAAGTCACCGCACAGTCCGATGAAATTGCGACGCTGACTGAACAGAATGCTACGCTGACGGAACAAAATCAGGAAAAGGCCACCGCTTTGGATGCGCTGACGACCGAATTGGGTCAGGTTACCGGTATGCTGGAGGTCACTCAGGATGCCCTGCATGCCGCCCTCGATGAAGCCGCCTACGCCCGCACCATGCTGCTGGAAATGGCAGGGCGCAAATCCACCGCGATGGGCAAAAACGCCCCCGTCAGCGTGACGGCGGTGGTGAATGATCAGGGCGTGATCATCTGCCTGACCATTGATGCGTCCATGGAGGATGCTCAATTCGGTCAGACGGTGATGGATCCCCGGTACGCCGAGCAGTTTGAAGGAAAGACGCTGCCGCTGGTTCTGGGCGAAAATGTGGACGCCATGACGGGCGCAACCATCACCTCCGGCGCAGTGGTGGAAGCCCTCAACGCGCTGACGCCCCATTACAGTACGCCTCACGATGACATCTACGGCCCGACGGGCGACCGATAATTCCTCGTAACTGAATAAGGAGGGATCGTATGAAAATGATGAGCCGTCTCCTGTCGCTGCTGATGACGCTGCTGCTGTTCACAGCGACAGGCCTGGCTGCAGAAAAACTTACCCCGATCCAGGAGCTGGGCATTGAGCTGGTGGAAGCGCAGGCTGATTATGATGCAGCAGCGAAGGCGCTGGAGGAAGCCGATCAGAAGGTTGCGAGCCTGGAGAAGAAGTACGAGAAAAACCCGAACAGCACCAAAGTTCAGGATCAGCTGATCGACGCCATGGTTCTGCAGGAGGAAGCACAGGAAGAGTGCGACGCTGCAGGCGAAAGGCTCCAGGCCCTGCAGGCCCGTCAGCAGACCATGGCTGAGGAGGCCGAATGCGAGCCCCTGACCGTCGAGTATGACGGTAAATATGCCGATCTCGTCATCACCGTGCTGGTGGATGAAAACATGGTCATCTACGACCTGGATGTGCAGGTCAAGGGCAGTGAACGGGATCAGCTGGTCGGGCAGGACAGCTACCTGTACCAGTTTGTCGGCAAGGACATCCCGCTGACCATCGGCAAACAGAAGAATGATGACGTCGCTCCCCTCAAGGAGGCGGAGCAAACCTCCAAGGATCTGGTGGCCGGCCTGAACACCCTGGTCTACGTGGAGGAGGAAGAGGAAGCCTCCGGGCCCATCATCGAACCCCAGGCCATTGCGGATTACATCTTCAAGCACGGCCGTCTGCCGGATAACTTCATTACCAAGAAGGAAGCGCAGAAGCTGGGCTGGGATTCCAGCAGGAATTATGTCAGCGATGTAGCGCCGGGCAAGTCCATCGGCGGCGATCGCTTCGGCAACTACGAGGGACGATTGCCCACGAAGAAGGGCCGTACCTGGTATGAGGCCGACTGCTACTACACCAAGGGCAAGCGCAACGCCCACAGGATTCTCTACTCCAACGACGGCCTGGTGTATTACACCGACGATCACTACGAAACATTCACCCAGATGTTTCCCAGCAAGTAACTAAGGAGGATAATGACAATGACCAACAAGAAGAACAATACGCTGATCCGTCTGATCCCGATGCTGATTATCCTGGCGTGCCTCGTGGTGCTGGCAGTGATCGTCGTGAACCTCAACGAGACCCTGAAGGAAAAGGATGCCCAGATTGCCGATCTGACCAACCAGGTCGCTACGCTGGAAGAACAGCTGAATACCGCGACCGCCGTCATCGCCGAAAAGGACGAGGAACTGGCGAGTGTGAAGGCTGATCTGGATGATGCCAATGAGCGCCTCGCCTATGCCGAAGCCACGCTGAATGAGGCACTGGCCGTGGTGCAGGGCCTGCTGGATACGCTGGGCGGCGTCCCCGCCGAGGATGTCCCCGCCGAGGAAGCCCCTGCCGAGGAAGCCTCTGCTGAGGAAGCCCCTGCTGCTGAGGAAGCTCCTGCTGAGGAAGCCCCTGCTGAGGAAGCCCCTGCTGCTGAGGAAGCCCCTGCTGAGGAAGCTCCTGCTGAGGAAGCCCCTGCTGAGGAAGCTCCTGCTGAGGAAGCCCCTGAAGAGGCTCCTGCTGAGTAAGAAAAAAATGGCCCGTGCAGATGCGCGGGTCATTTTCGTTGCACCAAAAGATGAAATACATCGCCATGGAGATAGCTCCGTCATGAATCAACAAATTGCAGATGAAAGTGCGCTGTTGAATTGCAAAATCAGGAAGAATCAGGTAAAATGATACGATGTAATGATCAACCCTCATTCCCCTACGATGCGGGCGATAAGCAAAGGAGAATCAATATGGAAGGTATAAGAATTGAGGCCCGGATCATCGACTGGGAAGAGGAAGACCAGGGAGATAGTGGGTCGGTCTACTATCCCGTGGTCAGCTATGAGTATGAAGGCGAGGAACATGTGGAGACCGTACGCAACTTCAAAATGGGCGGCGGCTGGCAATGGAAGACCATCGGGAGCAAAAAAACACTCTGGGTGCAGATTGATCCTCATGGATGGAACAAGATCAAGGCCTGCCCGGAGGAGGTCAACGAGCTGCGGGGGGATACTGCGCTGTTGGTGATCATCGGGCTGGCGATCTTCCTGCTGATTGCTGTATTGGTTTCTGATCTGTGATATTAATGGGAATTTGCGAAATCTCCGTCAGAAATTTCACAAATTCCCGTATAAAAGTCGATTACCCTATTGCAAAAAGCAGGAAAATCGGGTACAATGATAGGTGGAGAAATGGTCTGCTGCCTACACATCCGGCAAGCAAGGTCGCCATTTCCAATCTTACTGCGGAATCATCCGCTTACGATTAAGGAGGTAATTCCAATGTCCGTTAAGGTTGCAATCAATGGCTTTGGCCGCATTGGCCGTCTTGCTTTCCGTCAGATGTTCGGTGCCGAGGGCTACGAAGTCGTCGCCATCAATGACCTGACCAAGCCCGAGATGCTGGCTCACCTGCTGAAGTACGACACCGCTCAGAAGGGCTACTGCGGCGCGATCGGCGAGAACAAGCA
>JAFXFR010000070.1 GCA_017513475.1 Clostridia bacterium | reverse complement strand
CGAAGGTGTGACCAGCACAGAGGAATCCAGGAACTTGATGGGTGCGCCGCCCAGCAGCTTCACCACATAGTTGAAGAAGCCATGGTTGAAATCGTACAGCCACTTCCAGCCCAGGTATACCGCCATGGCGGGCAGCACATAGGGCAGGTAGAAGATGGCGCGGAAGAAGCCGCGGGCCGGGATCTTCCTGTTCAGCAGAAGGGCAATGATCATCGAGTAGACGATGGACAGGATAACCGACACGCTGGCATACTGCAAGGTGGTCAGCAGGGAGCCATAGAACTTGGAATCGTTGGTAAAAAGCGTGATGTAGTTGTCCAGACCCACGAATTGCATCGGGCCCAGGCCGTTCCAGCTGAACAGGCTCAGGGCGAAGGATGCGATCATGGGCAGGTAGGTGATGCACACAAGGCCGATCACCGAGGGCAGCAGGCAGAGCCATGCCGTCCGTGTTTCAGCCCGGTTGTATTTCACCATTTTCTTGATCGGCCTGGCTGTCATGCCATGTTCCTCCATTCGCAGCGTGTATTCAGGGCAGGGACAGGCGTCTGCTCAGCCACCCTGTATCAATGAGGTCGGGCAAAGCCCGACTAACGCAGCTCATTGCTTGCAATGAGCAAGTGTAGCCAGCGCCGGGGAAAAACCCCGGTGATGGCCGAACGGGGGAACGCCGGAGCGTTCCCCCATTGATTTTGTGGATTAACTTAATCGATCACGATAGCGTCGCACAGCTCCGGATAGATCTCATTGATGACGTCCTCAGCAGTGCGCTCGCCGCTCCACACGCTCTGCAGGGCGGTGAAGAGGATCTCGTTGGTGGTAATCTGGGTATTGGGGGTGTAGTACCAGCAGGCGGGCTTGGCGTAGTTCATGGTGTAGTCCACCAGCACAGCGCGGCCAGCTTCCATGTCCTTGAAGGGATAGGCCTCGTTACCCAGCCAGGCATTGATGCCATCCTCGGTGGTGTAGTAGTACTCGGACTTGGGCATCCAGATGCCGGTGAGGATCAGGGAATTCCAGTTGGACTCCTCGCGGGTGTACCACTTAACGAACTCGTAGGCAGCAGCCTGGTTGGGGCCGTTGAACACGCCGGTCAGACCGGAGGTGCACAGGGTGACCTGCTCCTTCATCACAGGCAGGGGAGCGATGCCGTAGTTGATGTCCAGGTTCGGGAAATCGGTGCCCAGACGCCAGGTACCGTCAGTGGTCATGGCGACAGTGCCGCTGCCGATGCCGATGCCAACGCCGTTATCCTCAGGGATCACGTTCAGGGGCGCAACATGATGCACCAGGGCCAGGTCAGCGACCATCTGGATGGACTCGATCGCCTCGGGGCTGTTGATGAGCACCTGCGTGCCGTCCTCGGAGAACCATGCGCCGCCGTTGGACAGCGCCCAGACCTCCATCTGCCAGGTCCAGTTGTTCACGAAGCAGCCGTACTGCACGATGTTGTTAGGATCGAAGCCTTCCTCACCAGGGTGCTTGCCGTTCTTGTCGAAGGTCAGCTGACGGGAAACCTCCAGGAACTCCTCCCAAGTGTAGGGCTCGGTGGCGGAGGGGTAAGGGATACCCGCAGCGTCGAACATGTCCTTGTTGTAGTACAGCACCAGGATTTCATTGCAGCTGGAGTAGCCAACGGGGGTGCCGCCGTCCCTGAAGGTGATGCAGTCCATGGGCTGCAGCGCCTCGCCGACGTACATGTCAGAGACGTCGGCCATCACGCCATTGCGGGCGAAGTACAGCACAGCATTCTCGTTCACCATGCCGCAGTCAGGCAGCTGACCAGCGATGGCGTAGTTGACCAGCGTCTCGGTGTACTCTTCGTTGGGGATCTGCATGGGCTCGACAAAGATGCGGTTCTGAGACGCGTTGAACTCGTCCAGCGCAGCCTGAACACCCTCCGCCTCGGTCTGGTTGCCCCAGAAGGAATAGGTGATGTGGATGCGTCCGTCATCGGCCATGGCCGCCATGGGGACCAGCATCATGACACACAGGAGCAGAGCAAGCAGTTTCTTCATGAATGAGTTCCTCCTTCTTTAATAGTGAACGGTTATTCCGAAAGGTTATTCGTTTAACCTTTCATCTGGATACAGAATAACAGTCATTCGCCCAAAAGTCAATACCTAAAATGTGATTTTTGGCACAAAAACAGTGGTTAATTTGATAACCAAACCCATTGACGAAAAAGAAAACATTTGCTATAATTAGGACAATCGTTTAACCTTCACGCAAAAGAGGTGTTTTCATGGCAACCATGCGCGATGTCGCCCAGCTTGCCGGCGTATCCACGGCCACCGTATCCCATGTGGTGAACGGCACCAAGAAGCTCTCCCCCGAAACGACGGAAAAGGTGCTCATGGCCATTGCCGAGGCCAACTACACCCCCAACACGCTGGCCAAGTCCCTGCGCAGCGGCCAGACTCACACCATTGGCGTGCTGGTAGAGGACATCCGCGGTCTGCCGGTGGCAGGCATTGTCTCAGGCATCAACGAAACGCTGTCGAAGTCCGGCTACCGGATGATCCTGCACGACCTGCACTTGCTGGAGAAGCTCTACAATCAGTACGAGCAGATCGTCTCCTACCGCCAGCGGATCAACAACGGCGTGGCCCTGCTGCAGTCCTCCAATGTGGACGGCATCATCTACGTGGGTATGCACGACCGGCACCTGGATTACCTTTTCGATCCCATGGATACGCCGCTGGTGTTCGCCTACTCCCACGGCACCAAGCAGGACACCTATGTCACCTACTCCAATCAGGACTCCGCCGCCGACATGACCCGTTATCTGCTGAGCAAAGGCCATGAGCGCATTGCCGTCATCGCCGGACATCCACACTCCTACCCCACGGCTCGCCGCATGCACGGCATCCAGATGGCGATGCAGCAGGTGGGTCTGGTGATTCCTGAGGAGTACATCCGCTACGGCAACTGGGAATATGAGTCCGGCGTGACTGAAACCCGTGCCCTGCTGGCACTGGAAGTGCGTCCGACGGTCATCTTCGCCATGAACGACCTGATGGCTGCAGGCTGTATGCATGTACTGAACGAAGCCGGACTGCGGATCCCGCAGGACATGGCTGTCGTCGGCTTCGACAACCGGGAGATCGCCAGCTACCTTCAGCCGCCGCTGACCACCGTACAGCTGCCAACGACCGAGATAGGCACCAGCGCCGCGCTGCACATCATGGAGAAGATCAACAATCCGTCGGCATCGCCGGTGAGGGAGATCATCCATTGCTCGATTGTGGAGAGGGCGTCGGTGTAATAACTGCTTAATCATCCATCCGCTATACCGAAGTTGTCCGGTGGCAACACCCCGGCAACGCATATCAGAGAGCCCACATGCCTCGGATAATGTAAATCGTCCAGATAGCAGGAAACATGTTTTCTGAACAAATTTGTTTAGAAGCAGCAAGCCTGCAGAGAGAGTGGGAGTAAAGAACACAAGCCCGGAATCCCTTGCAAATCAAGGGATTCCGGGCTTTTGCATACCATTCAGCAGCCAGGGCTTTCCGGCCGTTTTTCAGAATTTCATGTGTTTGAGATACTTCATCACCCGATCGGCACAGACGCCAGTGACTGCACCAAAGATCAGTCCGCCGATCATCAGGAACGGCAGCACAGCCAGCATTCCCGCTGTATCGGTGATGAACAGCGCCATCAGAATCTGACCCACATGATGCATCACGCTGCCAACAATGGACACCGTGATGGGGTGCATGCCCTTCACGCGGGAAATCAGCACCATGGCCGTCAGGGACGCTACGCCGCCTGAAAGACCCAGGAAAAAGCTCATGCCCAGACTTCCAAAAAGCACATTTGACAGGAACACCTTGAAGGTCATCAGCACATAGGCCGTAGGGATGTCCAGCATGTACACCGCGAAGATCAGCACGCTGTTGGAAAGACCCAGCTTCAGCGCCGGATGAGGCGTGGGAATCTGCTTTTCGATCCAGCCCAGGATCAGCATCATCGACAGCAGCAGACCGCACAGGGCCACGCGCTTGGGGTTGAAACGCTTCTTCATCCGTCGCCTCCGTCAAAAATGCATTGGGGTCGTCCCTGAGCTGCAATGGCCGCATCAGTATGTCAAGGACAATCAGTTCACTCCGGCAGATCACTGCTATGGGGGATCTATATCATGATACACGATTCGACAGCCGCCGTCAAGGCTTTGCGCCGATCAACCGGTACATCCCCTCTGCCACCTGGGCTGAGGCATGCCGGAGGAAGGCTGCGTTGGTAAGCTTTCCCTTCTCCGGATCAACGTTCATGCCGAAAAAACGCTCCAGCGCGGGCAGCCTGCCGTGGGTCCAGGTGGATTCAATGCAGAGCCTGAGACTCCGCTCCACCCCGGCAGCCGTCATGCCGTGACGGGCGGCAATCAGCGGATACAAATGGCTCCGGAGCCCTTTCAGCAGAGGCGGATGCACGACCGCAGCCGCGATCATCTCCGGCAGGAAATCCCACGCTCTCAGCCGCCGGGGGACATCCAGCATCCGCAGAAAGGCCGCTGCCACCTCCTTTGCCTGGAGCATATGACGGCTGCACAGCGCCGGCAGACATCCCGTCCGCAGTCGGGCGGACAGCAGCTCCGGTATCTCCTCCGCGGGGCACAGGGGTCCGTCCGGCCCGCCCAGGATATAGGGCGGCGTCAGCGGCGGATGCCGCTCCAGGTAATCCAACAGCGCATTGCCCGCCCGGCAGGGCACGATCAGCAACAGTTCCGTGCGTTTGAGCAGCCCAAGCGCCTCCTCTGCGGTGATCAGCGGCGTACACAGCCAGTCCTCCCCCAGGTTTTCCAGGCTGTATTGCCACTTTTGTCCGACTTCCGGCGTGGGGGCCAGCACGATCGTCCTCATGTTCATCCCTCCCCTGCAAGGATAGCACGCTTCCCTCCTCCGACGCAAAAAGCCGACACAAAAAGACCGGAAGCTGCCGCCTCCGGTCCTGCTTGTTCTCTTTGTCAGGGGATGACGCCCTCCTCGATCAGCATCTCCAGCACCCGCGCCTCCCGGAGGATCATGGTTTGGTAGCGACTTTCCGCCGCGACCTTCCGGTTCGCGCAGATTGCATGGCGCGCATCCACGAATTCCAGGGTGAATCCGGCTTCCGCCTCGTAATCCTCCATCTGCGGGGAGCACATCTCGTCCTCCGTTTCGCACAGGTAATAGAAATTGTCCTGAACGAAACACTCCTGTGGATCCTGCCCTCCCCGCTGGATGCGGTGCACATAGCCGTACTCACGCACAGTTTCCGTTTTTACGATAAGCCCGGCCTCCTCGCGGGTCTCTCGGATCATTGCTTCCTCAGGGCGCTCATCCTTCTCAATGCCGCCGCCGGGAAATTTGTAATAGCCATCCCGCAGGCTGTGTAGCATCGCCACCCTGCCGCTGCGCAGGATGACGCCTCTGGCAGAATCGCGGCGGAAGACGCGGGTACAATCGGCATAGTCCTGCAGATCAATGGAAAACAGCAGTCGCATGGCTCCTCCTCAGCGGCACATGGTCAGCAGCGCCGCCGTCACGGCTTTTTTGTCCTCCGGGGTGAAAAGGTGGTGGGTGGACCGGGGCATCCGCATCATCCTGATGGCCGGATTGTCCGCCATACTTTTTTCGCTCCTCAAACTGACCTGTTCGTCGTTCCCGGCCATGAAGACCACTGTGGGAACCTTCAGCCGGCAGACGATTTGCCGCGCCTCCCTGCTGAGGCGGAACAGCTCCGCATACCGCGGCACCCACCCGATGTACCGCCACAATCGTGCGTCCACCTCATGGCCGTAGCAAGTTTGCAGTTCCTCCCGGGAGGCTTTTCCGCCTAATCCCTTGGCGAGCTTTCCCCACCAGGCTGTGGGGCGGGACCAGATCCGCAGCGGCACGCACAGCAGCAGCATCCCGGCAATGCGGCGATCATCCCGCACAGCTTCGCGGATCGACAGCAGCGTACCCAGGGAGTGCGCCATGATGTACACCCGTTCATGGGCGGCACGCAAGGCATCCAGCGCGGTGCGGACATGGGTTTCCCACTCCGCCGCGCTGTGTTTGCCAAACGCCCGGACGCTTCCGCCGTGTCCCGGCAGCAGCACGCTGTGCACGGAGATACCATCCGGCAGCGCCGCGATGTACTCGTCAAAGAATCGGGGCGTGGCGTTGATGCCATGCACGAAGAGCACCGCGCATTCCGCACCCGGGACGATGCGTTTTACTTCGCTGTGCACATTTCGTTCCTCCTTTCAGCTTCACCGCCTGCGCCGCGAGGGCGATGAGGACAACGCCTCCAAACACGCGGCAAGCTTATGAAGCAGCAGACTACTCACTCGCGATCAAACAGCGCCGAAGACTCCTCCGCCAGCCTTGCGTTCTTGTATTCCGGATCGTCGGTGACCTCGCAGATCACATGCAGCTGCGGCGGGAAATCGATGGGCTCGTTCTCGTCGCTCAGCTCGATCTCGACGATGGCCTTATCCTTCCAGAAGGGGTACACGTCGATCTCAAAGTACTGGATGCCCCAGGTGAGGCAGTATCGGGTCTTGCGGATCTGCCGGCGGCTGACGTCAGCGTCCATCATCGCAATGAGATACTCATCCTTGGTCAGACGTTTCTCGACCTCCACCCGCTTCAGGCCCGTTCCGCGCTTGACCGTCTTGAAGTAGAGGTAGTGCCCGTCGCAGCCGCGCTGGCGGATACGACGCTCCTCGCCGTTCCGGGCGGTGAGATAGGTCTGCAGCACATCAATCTTGGAGCAGTTGGGCAGGCTCTCCAGCCAGGCAATGTCCGGGTACTCGATGAGGAACTTGCGCTCCATTTCCACAGGCTCCGGACCGCCCAGGACAGCAGCAATCTCCCGGATCAGCCGCTTCATCTTCTCGGAGAAGTCCGTCTCGTTGTCGATCACGCGGAAATGGGGATGTCCCGTCCAGGCCGCGATGATCTTGTCGTCCAGCTCCACAGCCTGCTCCACCGTCTCAATGCGGGCGGAGTTGTTGGCAGTGGTGTAGAATTCCTCCGCGCCCTTGGCGGCCGTCACCAGGTGGAAGACTGCGTCATACTGATCGCGCATCTCCACCTCGTTGGAGCCGATCTGCTCCAGCACCCAGGCCGTTTCCTCGTCGTTCATATAGGCGCGGTTATCCAGCATGCCGCGGTCGCATACGATGAGGATCCTGTCCTTGGGCATACCGCGGGCAGCGATCTCAAAGAGGCGCTCCTTCTCACGCTGAAGCATCATCTGCACCACCTGATAATGGGCGTTGGTCTGGCAGGTCCAGGGCGCCACGCCGCCGGAGATGAACTCGGTAGCGGTCTCCGGCACGAAAAGCACCGTCCAACCCTTCTCGGAGAAGTGGTTCTGAATCCAGCTCATGGCGGTGGACTTGCCCGCGCAGGGGCCGCCGGTGATGACAATCTTGACGATCTGCTGCATATGTACGCCTCCTCGGGAATGTTCTGTCTCTATTATAGCCGGGTTGACTGCGGATTGCAAGGACACAATCCCTTGACATGTCGGGAGAAAGCAGATATACTGTACTTAAACGTTTTCGTATGTTTCACAGCTTCACACACCACAGAAAGGCAGGACTTTCACATGGCAGATATTTATCTGTTCGGACAAATCCTGGGCACCCATTCCTTCCTGCTGCGCGGCGGCTTCCTCCAGCCCGATCAGTACGCAGAGATCGACGCGCAGTACTTCCTCCCCGGCGGCGAAACCGGCACTGCAGCCACGGTACTCAGCTCCCTTGGCGCATCGGTGCGCATGGCAGGCACCCACATCGGCACCGAGGTCGCCCCGCTGCTCCGGGACTTCTACCGCGACAAGAACGTCGATCTGTCCTCCCTGTACTTCGATCCCAACGACCGGGGCGTGATGGACTACGTGGTCATTGCCGGTCTGGTGCGTTCGCCCATGGGGCGCTTCCAGACGCTGTTCAGCGACGGCTCCCGCTGGTGGAATATTCCCCGGGAGGAGGACGTCATGCACTGCAGGGCAGCCTCCATCGACCCCTTCTTCCGGGAGGAGTCCACCCTGGCGGCACAGCTGTGCGTGAAGCACAACGTGCCCTACGTCACCATCGATGCACCGCACGACACTTACCTCCACCGGCACGCCGCTGTAAACGTGGTCTCCGGCGAATGCCTGCATAACCATTACGCAGGTCTGGACAAGCTGGAAGTCATGAAGCAGCTGCAGGAGACCGCCGAAGGCCTGGTCATCATCACCTCCGGCGGCGGAGAGATGCTCTACGGCCGCAGGGACGGCGAGATCCGGCGGATGAATCCCTTCCGGGTGGACGTCCGCAGCACCCTGGGCGCCGGCGATACCTACAAGGCCGGCTGCACCTACGCGCTGCTCCACGGCATGTCCGACGATGAAATGGTACGCTTTGCCAGCGCCTGCTCAGGCGTGGCCATTTCCCGTTTTCCCCTGCCCCTCCATCCGCCGACGCTGGAGGAGGTCAATGAGCTGCTCCGGCAGCAATAATTCATCCCGATATACAGCATGCCCGTGTCGTCAGCAGACAGCACGGGCATGTTCTGCTTTTCAGGCTCCGGTATACAGTCATCATCCCCGCAGCATCGGCACGGTTCTTCAAGGAAGCAGGGGCTGCTGCCGCCGCTCAGGTCCGTCCCGGCTCACGACCCATAAACGAAGGGGCTGCGCAGCTTTCACTGCAGCAGCCCCTGTTTGATTGGTTATTGTTGCCTTCTGCGGCTCTTCAGCGCAAGAAGCATTACGGACGCTCCGGCAAGCATCGCCGTCCACAGCAGCATGGAGGCGTTGTCGCCCGTCTGGGGAACCTTGCTGTTGGTGATCGTTCCGCCGTCATATGCACGGTCATTCTCCTGTCCGTCTGCATCCGCATAGGATGTCATGTACCCGTTCACCGGCTCTTCCATCACGTAGTAGACAGCCGATTCTCCGTCGACAGTCCGCGGCAGGTTCTTGTAGATGTACCAGCCGTCCTGGTTCGGTTCAGGCTGTTTGCGGCTCATTGCCTCGCCGTTGCAGTACAGCGTCAGGGTGATCTCAGGCAGAGCTTCACCTTCCGCCAGGCCGCTCCAGACCTTCCGCACGCGGAAGGACGTCACAGCCCGGTTGATGATGGTACCACCGTCGTAGATCCTCTTGCTCTCGCCCTCGTAGGGGAAGATGTTGCTATAGATGGTCAGGTAGCCATCCATGTACTTTTCCTTGGCGGAGTAGATCACCTCATCGCCGTCCTCGTCGTACATCGGCAGGCCGGTATAGGTGTAGGTATCGTCGTTGCGGACATAGTCCGGCTGAGGATCCATCTTCTCTCCGTTGGCGTACAGCGTCAGGACAATGTCGCCGCCGTCTCCGCCCTGCCATTCCTTGCGGACGCTGAAGACAGTCGTCTTCAGGGTGTTCACGAAGTCAGCGCGATTTCCACCCTTGCTGCAGATTCCTTCCGCCTTGTTCGTCGGTAATGCGTTGACCGTGGTCGAATAGGCAATGTTCGCTTCCTCTTCCACCGTATAGCGCATGCCGGGCAGCAGGCCGCTGAAGGTGATGCTCTGTCCGTCACCCAGGAGAATGCTCTCGCCGCTGATCAGCTGACCGGTCAGGTCGCCGGTATAGGCGACGGGATCCTTCATCTCCACACCATCGGCGCCGAAGAAGCAGACCGTTATGGCAAAGGTCTGTGCCGTTTCGCAGCCTATGACCTTTTTGCTGATCGTCAGGGGGGCTTCCAGGCGGTTGTTGAAGACGATCGCATCCACCTTTTCGCCCGCGAGGGTCACGGATGCAGCTGCCTTCATGGTGCCATCGCCATTGTCAATGACCATCACCTCAACGGTATAGACCGAGGGATCGCAGGTCATTGCACCGGCAGAGGGCGTTGCTTCGCAGACAGTGTAGATAAAGGTCTTGCCGATATCATCCTGATCATACTGAAGCGGGGCGAAACGGATCTCTCCGCCAACATTCTGAACCGTTTGCAGAACCTCGCCCGTGTTGTCAGCCAGCACGAAGCTGAACACTTCATCGTCTGCCGGCTCAATGCCATTCACGGTTTTGCCTGCCTTGATCGACAGTTCTGTCTCCATGGGCGGGACAGGCGTCGGTGTCGGCGTCGGCGTGGGCGTGGGCGTCGGTGTCGGCGTAGGCGTCGGTGTCGGCGTCGGCGTGGGCGTCGGTGTCGGCGTCGGTGTCGGCGTCGGACTCGGCGTAGGCGTGGGCGTAGGCGTCGGTGTCGGCGTCGGCGTGGGCGTCGGACTCGGCGTGGGCGTCGGCGTCGGCGTAGGCGTCGGTGTCGGCGTCGGTGTCGGCGTAGGCGTAGGCGTCGGTGTCGGCGTAGGCGTGGGCGTAGGTGTCGGCGTCGGTGTCGGCGTAGGTGTCGGCGTCGGCGTCGGTGTCGGCGTAGGCTTCACCAAATCATAATACTGCGTCACCACATACTCACCCGGCTGAGTGGGATCCACCGCATCCACCACCTTGCCATCCAGCGTGATGACCGTGTGCTGGTAGTAATACGGCGTATCCT
>JAFXFR010000069.1 GCA_017513475.1 Clostridia bacterium | reverse complement strand
GGTGGGACGCAGGCCGAGGATACCCTCAACGCAGCCCACCATAACGGTGGAGGCAGTACCGGTGAGCCAATGCACATGGGCGCGGCCGGGCTGGGGAGACTCATGGCCCTCGATGAACTGGCTGTGGACGTAGGGCTCCACCTCGCGCAGCTCGGCGCGGTCATTGTAGGCCGCGGGGCAGCTTTCGGTGAAGTACTCAAACGCGCGGCCGCCGTGGCCCAGCAGGGACTCGGCCAGGATCGCCCAGCCCTGGGGCTGGCAGAAGATGCCGCCGTTCTCCTTGGTGGTGGGGTTGAACAGCTTCATCAGCGCGCCGTCGAAGTAGTGCTCCTTGTAGCAGGGGCCCATGACCTCAATGCCCCAGGGGGTGTTGAGCTTCTCATAGACGGTCTGCATGGACTTTTCGGCCTGCTCGGGCGTGGACATGCGGGAGATAACGCCCCAGCACTGGGGGTTCATCCACATCGCGCCCTCGGGATCGTCCTTGGAGCCGATGATGAAGCCTTCCTCGGAGTAGCCGCGGCGGAAGCGGTCGTCCTCCCAGAAGTGCTCGTTGATCAGCTGCTTCTGCTCCTCGCCCTTCGCACGCAGGTACTTGCGGTACTCGGCGTTCTCCTCGGTGTCGGGCATCAGCTCGTCCAGCACGCGGGTGGCGTAGTACAGCTGCATGGCGACGAAGGAGGATTCGCCGGCAGCGCCCAGACGCAGGCAGTCGTTCCAGTCGGCGTGGAGGCCGGCAGGCATGCCGTGAGCGCCCAGATGGTTCATGGAGAAGTCGATGGCGCGCTTGAGGTGATCCAGCACGGTGCCCTCGTCGAAGTCAGCGTAGGGGATGACCTCGTCCAGGAAGGCCTTGTTGCCGGTCTCGGCGACATACTTGTACACAGTCGGGAAGAGCCACAGGGCGTCGTCGGCGCGGTAGTGGGGATGGCCGGTAGAACGGACGTAGCTCTCGTCCTCGGGCTTGTCCTCATGACCCGCATTGTGGTCGAACTTCACCAGGGGCAGGCCGCCGCCGTGGTGCACCTGGGCGCTCAGCATGAACACCAGGCGCTCCTTGGCCATTTCGGGATCCAGGTGGATAATGCCCTGGATGTCCTGCACGGTGTCGCGGTAGCCCAGGCCGTTGCGCTGGCCGCAGTAGATCAGGCTCGCCGCACGGCTCCACACGAAGGTGGTGAAGCACTGGAAGGCGTTCCAGGTGTTGATCATGGTGTTGAAGTTGGCGTCGGGGGTGTTGACCATCAGGCCGGACAGCTTGCCATGCCAGTAGGCAATCACTTCAGCCAGCTCGGCGTTGACGACGGCCTCGGTGTCAGCGTAGCGGTCGATGATCTCGCGGGCGACGGAGGGAGCCTTCTGCATCAGCAGGAAGGCGATGGTCTTGCTCTCGCCGGGATTCAGCACCAGCTGGGTATGCAGCGCGCCGCAGGGGTTGCCGTTGAAGTTCAGCACATTGCCCAGATCGCCCTTCTCGACGGCGGCGGGGTTGCGGAAGCGGTTCACGCCCACGAACTTTTCGCGGCGGCCGCAGTAGCTCTTCACCGGAGCGCCGGCCAGCGCAAACACGCGCTCGCGCCAGTTCTCGCCCTTCTCGTTCACGCCGCAGAACTGGTTGATGTGCTGCACGATGCAGTCACCCTCGAAGGTGGTGTTGGTGATGAACTGGGTGTACTGGAGGTTGACCAGATCCTGCTCGTAGTTGGACTCGGTGGTCAGCTCGCAGTAGGACATGGCGGAGATGGTGCGAACCTTGTCAGAATTGTTGGTGACCTTGACGCGCCAGACCTCGTGGGTGGCGTTCATGGGCACATAGTACAGCACCTGGGACTTGATGCCCGCGTACTCGCTCTCGATCTCCGTGTAGGAGGTGCCGTGGCGGGTGATTGTCTTGTACTGGTCAAGGGGCTTCTCCACCGGACGCCAGGAGGCAGACCAGTAGTCGCCGTTCTCGTCATCGCGCAGGTAGACATAGCGGCCGGGCTCGTCAAACTGGTTGAAAGAGTAGCGCAGGATGCGGCCGTTCGCGCCGGACTTCACGAAGGAATAGCCGCCGGCGTTCTGAGTCACGATCGCGCCGTACTCAGGGCTGCCCAGGTAGTTCGCCCAGGCCATGGGGGTGTGAGGGTCGGTGATGACGTACTCGCGGGCTGCATCGTTGAAATAGCCATACTGCATGGTCATTTCCTCCTTTGAATGGTTGAGCACCATATTCTAAAACGTTTTCGGACAAGCACAAAGCTCTCCCGACAGAAAAACGATGTGCTTGCCTGCATTGTACCATAGTTTACGGCAGATTTCAATGCGTTTACAAAGGCTAACAAGCGAAAAATCACACACAAAAAAGCTGCTGGATGACCAGCAGCTTTTCATATGCGCTTAATCCAGGATCAAATCCATCCCATTGGGCGCAAGCGTGTACTTGCTCTTGGAGTTCCCCTCGCCCTGCTGGCCGAACTTGCTGATGCCGGCGGTCAGCACCGTACCGTCCTCCAGCATCGCCACGCAGAAGAGGCTGCCGCCCTGCACCAGCACCACATCGCTGTCCCAGCACTTGCCGGGCAGCACACCCTCCGTGGAAGAGGAGCGGAAGCCCTGGCCCAGCTGACCGTAGCTGTTGTTGCCCCAGGACCAGAGGGAGCCATCCTCCAGGATCGCATAGGTCTGGGAAGAGTAGGCTGCCACATAAACCACCGGCAGAGGCAGCGGCACAGCCTGCGGCTCCTTGGTGGGCTTGCCCTTGGTGTTGTAGCCCAGCTGGTGGAAGTCATTGCGGCCCCAGGTCCAGAGGGTGCCCTCGGTGTCCAGCAGCACGATGCTGCCGCCGCAGGCGTCAATGTAGGCGATGTCGATGTCGCCGGTGTCGATCTTCGTGGGGGTCTGGATGCGGGTCATCTTCTTGTCCGGGGAAAGCTGGAAGTGCTCGTTGTCGCCCCAGCCCCAGAGCTGACCGTCCGCGTCCAGTGCGATGGAGAACTTGCCGCCGCAGGCGATCTGCACGATGTTCTGCACATCCACCTTGTAGGGCTCCTGCACATGCTTGCGCTTGCCGTTGCCCACCTGGTACTCGCTGTTGCGGCCCCAGGCGTACACTTCGCCGCTCTCGGTCAGCATCATCGCATGACCGAAGCCGGTTGCCATGGCGATGGGCGCCTCAGGCAGATTGGTACGCACATGGGTGGAGTACTTGCCGCTCTTCACCGTCAGGGGCAGGTAGGAATTGTTGCCCACACCCCAGACAGAGCCATCCGCCATGAGCATGAAGGAGTAATCCGAAGCCGTGACGATGTCCAGCAGCTGGGCCACATCCAGCTCGGTGCTCTTGGTCTGGAACTCAACCACCTCGAGTTTCTGTTTGACATAGCCCTTGCCGAGCTGGCCGAACTGGTTATCGCCCCACACACGGAGCACGCCGGCGCTGTCCCGGGCGTAGACGAAGCTGCCGCCCACTGCCAGCAGCACCGTGGCGCCGTCCTCCGTATCCCAGGTGACGGCAGAGGCAGAGGAAATCATCATACACAGAAGGAGCAGGATAGCAAGAAGCTTCTTCATGCTGCAATATCCTCCTTCTGGATGCGGCGGCAGATAACATAGCCCAGCAGCACGAAGGACAGCACCATCACCGCGTATACCAGCAGCTTGGGCAGATTGCTCTTGTCCAGGGCAAAAATGGTGGCGATGGCAAGGCCCAGACCCGCCGTCAGGCCGATCACATCCATGGTGATCTCCCGGGCGGAAAGGTGATTGCGGCCCGCGATCAGCAGCCGCAGCAGCGTCACGCCCAGCGTCACCGCCAGACCCAGATGCGTCACCCGGGCAAAGACGAACACGGACAGGGAATCATCCAGGCGGAGGGACTCGGGCAGGATCTGCGCCAGGCACCACAGCGTGAGCGCATGCTGGAACAGCGTCCCTGCCTTGCGGGACTTGCCCTGCAGGAAGGGCACGAATGCCAGCACGATGGCCGTCAGCGCCGCCTCAATGAAGCTGACGCAGACCTCCATTTCCATGATTTCGCCCTCACCCTGGCCGGACAGCGGCTCCGCCATGCGGGCCAGGATGTACATCACCAGCGCCGGCACGACAGCCATGTCCAGATATTCGGCTGCCGGCTTCTTCGTCAGGGCTGCAGCAATGGGCGCCGCCAGCAGGATGCCGGCCACAAAGCCCATCACGTTCACGCTGCCCACCGTGGAATCAAAGAACCGCCACACGCCGGCAAATTCGCCCATTTCATCCATAAAGATGTCCTGGAAGCAGATGACGGCATATACGCCGCGACCCACCAGGAAGCCCAGCGCCGCAGCGATCGCGCCATACAGGCAGACCTGCCCGGCGGAAAAGCCGCGCTTCTTCCGCAGCAGCAGCGCCAGAATCAGCGTTGCCGCGCCGCACAGCAGCAGGACCAGCCAATGAATGGGAAACTCAAAATCCCCGAAATACCATACAGGCTTATCGTACATATTATTTCACCAGCGTTGCAAAGTAGATGATGTCGCTCACCTGGCGCTCAATAACCGGGCAATTGACCTTGACATAGGTGAAGCGGTTTTTATCATTGAAGCCCTTGAAATTCAGCGTGGTAGAGTTGCCGCCGTCCAGGTTGAAAGCCAGCAGGCAGCCGTTTTCGGGATTCAGCTCGCGGCCGGCCATCTCACACACCTGAGCGAACTCATAAATGGTCATGCCCTTGTTTCCCTTGGTCTGGTTGCCGTAGGAGACCACGATCATGTACTCCAGCGGGCCCAGCTGACAAATCGCGGCACGCTGGGCGGCATTCTGGGAACCGATGGACTTGTTCAGGTAGGCTTCGTCAATGACGCTCACGCCGTTCTCCACCAGCACGGGACCGAAGCTGAACACCTGGTATATGTTTTCCTGGTTGGCCTCGTAGTAGGCAGTATAGTCTGCCTTGAGGGGGAAAAGCGGGCCGTTCTTGCGGTCCTTGTTGCCGCTGATGTGGGAGAAATCGCCGTTCTTGTCGATGATCAGCAGGTCATAGCGGCCGTCAAGGCTATTGCGCACCTGGGTGCCCATGCGGAAGGTCGCCTTGCCGTCGGTCTTGATATGGAAGTCGCCGTTGACGGAAACGACCGCATTGACTGCATCCGCAATCAAACGGCCGCGGGTCTTCGAACCCTGCTTGAAGCTGGGATTCTTCAGGCCCTTGGTGGTAATGCTGGCAGGCGCTGTACGCAGCTGGGAAGGATGGCTGATCTTCACATGGGCGTAGATATAATCCGTTTCGGCATAGCGGCCCTTGTAGATCCGCACAGAGATGGACTCGTCTTCATAACCGATGTGGGAAATGTACTCCTGCCCCTTGACCTTCTCCGCAGGGTTGGCAATGTAGTTTTCGTCCTTGGGCTTGGCGCCAAAGGAAAGGTCATCCATAGGCAGGGGCTCCAGGACGGTTTCCGCCTGGGCGCACAGCGTCAGCGCCATCACGAGCAGCATCAGCAGCGCAGCGATCTTCTTGAGCTTCATGTGGATTTCACTCCTTACAGGCATTGGCCGGTATGCAAAAATCATCAGCATCCAGCATAGCACAACTGTCAGGAAAAATCAAGTTCTGCCGCTCCTGCGGACAAGAAAAGAGGCCGCCCCGCATAAAGCGAAGCGGCCCCGCATTCTGTTAATGCAGATGCTGGATAAGCATCTCGTAGGGAGCCAGCGTCAGCGCCTGTCCGTCCAGCGTCAGGCGCTGTGCGGAAGCGGCATGGTTGAAGACGAACCGTACGTCGCCTTCCCTGCCCCGCCGCACAGTGATCTCAACGCCTGCGGGAAGGTCGGGGATGATGGGAAGTCCCGCCTCCTTCGCGGCGATGCAGGCCACCCGCCGGTACAGCTCCTGCCGGCCCACGGTGCCGATATAATACACCTTTCCCTCGCCCCAGGCATTGCGGGTGATGGCCGCAGCGCCCTTGAAATACTCGCTGTCGTAGCGGGCCAGCACCTGAGCGGTTTCCGCCGTCAGCACATCGCACCACTGACCGGCCTCCACCGCAGTGCCGTCCTCGAATCTGACCTGCACGCGGTCGTAGCCGATGGGCGCGTATTCCCCGGCATAAACGCCTGCCATATCCCGGTACACGCCGGGCAGCTGTGCCATCACGGCGTTGTTGTGTTCATCCTTCACACCGCTGCGGGCAGTCAGGATCACCGTGCCGCCCCCGGCAGCAAAATCGTGCAGACGCTGCGAGGCGTCGCTGGCCACATACATTTCCGGCGCGCAGACGATGCGGTATCCGTCCAGCGCCTCATGCTGGCCGATCACATCCACATTCATGCCCAGAGCCGTAAAGGCTGCGTGCAGCCGCTGGAGCTGCTCCAGGTAGTAGTACCCGTTGGTCTGGGGCTGAATCCGGAAGGCGTACTCGTTCTCAAAGGAGCAGAGGATGGCCACGTCCGCCTTGATCGGTGCGCCCTGCACCCCCTGCAGTTCTTTGGCCCGCCGGCACAGCTCGGCAAACTCCCGGAAACGGCGGCCCGGAACGTTGGAATGATCGATTAGACCATGCCAGTGCATTTCCGCGCCGATATTGGCCGTCCGCCAGCGGAAGAACACCACCGTGTCCGCACCGTGGGCAAAGGCCTGCAGCGCATAGCCGCCGATCATCCCGGGCTCGGGCATGCGGGCCATGGGAGCCCAGCAGCCCATGCCGCCGCTGAGCTGCTCCATGATCCAGAAGGGGGCGCGCTTCACGCCGCGCATCAGATCCAGGTGGAACGCGTGGCTGCAGCAGACCTCCGGATCCTCCGGCAGCTTCGTGGCCGGATAGTTGTCATAGGAGATGAAGTCCAGATCCCTGAATTCCTTGTAGAAATCCGGCATGTGCTCGCAAAACCACACGTTGGTCGTCACCGGGCGTCCGGGACAATGACGGCGGATCAGTTCCGCCTGCCAGTTGCAGAAAGCGATCACATTGTCCGATGCAAAGCGGTAGTAATCCAGCATCAGGGCCGGATTCAGCCAGGCGTGGGGATAGCTGCCGCAGGGCGGCTGGATCTGCTCCCAGGAGGAATACTCACCGCTCCACACCACATTGCCGTAGGCCCGGTTGACGGCCTCCAGGGAGCCGTACTTAGCCTGCAGCCATTCGCGGAATCTGCCGTTACAGCGCTCACAGAAGCAGAAATATGCCTCCAGCTCATTGTCGATCTGCCAGGCGATGACCGCCTTGTTGTCCGCGTAATGCCGGGCCATCGCTTCGATCATCCGCTCACAGTACATCCGCACCGCCGGGTGGTTGACGCACCGGTGTCCGCGGATACCCGTGCGGGTACGCTGACCGTCCTTCTCCACCATCACTGCGTCGGGGTGCTTCTCGTACAGCCACAGGGGCGGACAGCTGGTGGGCGTACAGAGCACCACGTCGATGCCGCGGGACGCAAAGAGCGCCACGGCTTCGTCCAGCCATGCAAAATCGAATACGCCCTCCCGGGGCTCCAGGCGGCACCAGGCAAATTCCGCCAGGCGCACCAGCTCCACGCCGGTTTGGGCCATCAGGTCAGCATCCGCCGCCCAGAGACTCTTGTCCCAGTGTTCGGGATAGTAATCCACACCAATTCTCATATGCGTTCACCGTTTCCGGGTTTTCACATTTTCTGCGGCCAGTGGAGGATATAGCTGCCCGGCGCCGCCGTACGACGCTCAGCGCCCAGGATGATCTCCGTCTCCACGGGCGTGGTGATCTCCAGGCGGAAGCCGTCCGGCTCCTTCACCCAGCGGGAGGATACCAGCCCGTACCGGGTCTCAACGGAGGCTTCCAGCCAATCCAGACGGCGGGTGGGCTGGGGCGCAATGCGGATGCGCTCATACCCCGGCTTGTCCTCGCACACCTGGATGCCCGCCGCTGCGCCGTAGAGCCAGTCCGCCACCGAACCATAGGCATAATGATTGAAGGAATTCATGTCGCGGCTCCAGAAGCGTCCGTCGGGCATGATGCCGTCCCAGTGCTCCCAGACAGTGGTCGCACCCTTCCCCACAGGATAGAGCCAGGAGGGATAGTCCCGCCGCAGCAGCAGTTCCCAGGCCAGATCCGCATAGCCGTACTCACTGAGCACATGCAGGATGTAGGGCGTACCCACAAAGCCGGTGCGCAGCTGCACGCCGTCGGCGCGCACCCTGGCCGCCAGGAGATCCGCGGCATGCTGAGGATCCTCTGCCAGGCGGAAATGGGCTGCCAGCACACACTCCGTCTGGGTGGTGTATTCCGGGAATGCCTTGCGGAATGCAGAAACGATCTGCCCGTAGAGTGCCTCATAGGCGGTCACATCCTCGCCCAGCGCATGGCCGGCACGGATCACCAGTTCCGTGGAGCGGGCATAGAAGGCCGTCGCGATGAAGCTTTCCCGGCTGGAGCCCTTGTAGCTGCCTGCGGGAGCATCCAGACCCAGCCAGTCCGCCCACTGCCAGCCGCCCGTCCACAGCGGGAAATTCTCCGTGGCGGAGCCGATGTAATCCACCCACTTCTTCATACTGGGGAACTGTCGGCGCAGCATTTCCAGGCTGCCGTAGGCGCGGTAAACCTCCCAGGGCACGATGGTTGCCGCATCTCCCCAGGCCGCAGCGGCATTGCCCCGGTCATGCACATGGGTCCATACATCGGGGATCACCGAGCCCACATAGCCATCCTCATGCTGGTCCGCAGCCAGATCGTTCAGCCACTTGCCCAGGAACTGCTCCACATCGAAATTCATGCAGGCCGCGCGGGCAAAAACCTGGATATCGCCCATCCAGCCCAGGCGCTCATCGCGCTGGGGACAGTCAGTGGGGACGTCTACAAAGTTGCCCTTCTGACCCCAGATGATGTTGGACACCAGCCGGTTCAGCATGGGATCCGAGGTGCGGATATGGCCGGTGCGCCGCATCAGGGAATGCACTGCAATGCCGGTAAAGCTGTCCGGCGTGATTTCCCCGGGGAAGCTGTTCACCCGGATATAGCGGAAGCCGTAGTAGGTCAGGCGGGTCTTGTAGACCTGCGGGCCCGTCCGGCAGATATAGCGGTACCGGCACTTCGCGCTGCGGTAATTCTCGGTGTAAAAATTTCCCTCCTGATCCAGAACCTCGGCGAAGGAAACATCCACCGCCTCCCCCTCCCGGGCGTCCAGCTCCACCTGCAGGAAGCCGGTCAGCTCCTGGCCGAAATCGATGACGGTCTCGCCCTTGGGAGTGGTGAAGATACGTGCCGCGCGGATATGCTCCTGCTCGCGCACCGGCACGCCCTCCTGGGGGATCAGCGTATGGGTGGGGCCGTCGAAGACCACCGCCGCCGGCAGCTGAGCCGGCAGGAATGTCGCATCGTACTCCTCACCGTCATACAGCTCGGAGAAGCGGATCTCGCTCTCCCCTGCCCGCCAGCTTTCATCGGTGATGATGGTTTCCGACGTGCCGTCACGATAAGTCAGCGTGAGCTCCGCTGTGATGCCGGCAGGGCGCTGCATCAGTTCCTTCTGGATGGTGCCGTCCTGCCAGGTCAGCAGCGGACTGCGATACCAGCCCTTACCCAGCAGCACCCGCAGCACATTTTCTCCGCTGAGCATGCAGGTCACATCATAGGTCTGCACCTGCAGCCGCTTCATATAGGCCGTCCATCCGGGAGCCAGCACGTCCTCACTGACCCGCACACCGTTGATGGCAGCTTCATACACACCCAGGCCAGTCATCCGCAAGGTCGCATTTTCCAGGGGCTTATCCACCCGGAAGGTCTTTTCAAACGCAGGAGCCCGGCTGCCCAGGTCCGTCGCGGGCATGATCCACTTAGCCTGCCAGCGCATTCGTATCACACCTTTCGTCTCATATACGATACCGCAGCCCTGCACAAAGGACGGCAGCACGGTTCATCTGCTCCACATATTCGACGCCCCTGCGCCAAACCCTTCCGTGTCCCCCTTGTCCGGGCAAAATCCGGCAACGCCTTGCATTCCCCGGCCCGTCCGTGCTATAATCGCAGCAACGAATGCGATCTTGCGAGGATGTTTCTCTTTCCGTCCGTTTCAAGCGATGCCCGGGCGTCCCGCCGCAAAACGCTGCCCACCGGGATTCCTGAGTGCCACAACAAGCATGGAGTGTGACCATCATGACAGACCGTCTTTATTATGACAACGCTTATCTGACCGCATTTGACGCCCGGGTACTCTCCTGCCGCGCCAACGGCGATCATTATGACGTGCTGCTGGATCGAAGTGCCTTCTACCCGACCTCCGGCGGACAGCCCTTCGATACCGGCTCCCTCGGCGATGCGCGCGTGGTAGACGTCAACGTCACCCAGGGCGAGGTCTGGCACACCGTGACCCAGCCGCTGACACCAGGCGATACCGTGCACGGTATGATCGACTGGCCGCGTCGCTTCGATCATATGCAGCAGCATGCCGCCGACCACATGATCGCCAGCGCCCTCCACCGTCTGATGGGCGGCGTGACCATCGGCCTGCACATCAGCAGCGACGTATCCACCATCGATGTCTCTATGCCGGGCGGCATCACCCGCATCAGCGATGAAGACGTCCGCCGGATCGAAAACGACGTGAACGAGCGTATCCAGCAGGATGTGCCCATCCGCTGCTGGTTCCCCGATCCGGAGGAGCTGGTCTCCCTCCCTCTGCGCAAAAAGCCCACTGTGGACGAACATGTGCGCATCGTCGCCATCGGCACGGACGAAATGGTTGCCTGTGGCGGCACCCATCCTGCCACCGCCGGACAGCTGGGGTTGGTGCGGATCGTCTCCGTTACGCCCGCCCGCGGTAAAATGCGGGTAGCATTCCTGGCCGGCCAGCGTGCCCTGTCAGATTCCTACCGCTGCAGCGAAGCCGCCCATGCTGCAGCCGCCCTCCTTTCCACCGGCGTGGACAGCCTGCCCGTCGCCGTCTCCACACTGCAGGAGAAGCTCCGCACCGCCGAATTCGAGCTGCTGCGCTTCAAGAAGGAGCAGCTTTTGTCCCAGGCGGAGCAGTTTCTCGCCGAAGCAGACGTCCTGTCCGACGGCGCCCGTGTGGTCGCCCGCTTCGTCCAGGCCGACGCCATACTTCTGCGCGATCTGGCTTCCCGACTGATTGAAACGCCCGGCATCATCGCCCTGCTGGGTGCCACAACCGGTGATCAGGCCATCTACGTATTTGCCCGTTCCTCCGACCTCAGCACAGATATGGGGACTCTTCTGCGCAGCTGCGCCGTCCCGCTGGGTGGCAAAGGCGGCGGTCGTCCCGACTTCGCTCAGGGTGGCGGATGCCCTGCCATCCTCGACGCCGCACGCCAGACACTTCAAAGATAACGCAGCGCCCTCCCGCCCCGGAACAGTTGGGATTTCTTGCCTTTCCTTGCATACGAAAGCCGCCTAATCACGCACCTTTACGTTCCTCCCGACATGGATATTCATCGCAGAGAGGCCGCAAAGCAGACGCGTTTCCCTATATCATCCCCGGTTCGCGAGCATGAATTTCGCTACACCGCAAGCATCGTTCCCCAGCCATGCAGGATTTACAACACAATTCCTGCAAATTTCAAAACAAGCGCAAAAAGCCCTGCATTGAAATGCAGGATTTGAAGCGGAGCATACCGGATTCGAACCGGTGACCTCTACAATGCGAATGTAGCGCGCTACCGAACCCCATGTTGTGCACCCCCAGCCTCATGGTGATCGGTTTATCCGGCGTGAGTGCTCCGAGGCCGCCAGATGCCGTCTTCGGCCTCGACGATCTCAAGCTTGGAGGCACTCTCCATCGCCTTCTCACGGAAGTCATCCTCCGTGATGAAAAAGGTCATGGTAATGTGGTAATTGCGGTCAACGGTGATCTTCTCGATGATCCTTGCGAGGATCATCTTTTTTGTGTCGTTGTTGGCTGCGCCGAACTCTTCCGCCCAGTCTGCAATCTGGCGATACTGCTCAGCGAGGAAGTTGATTCGCTCAGCTTCCTTCTCGCGGTCGTCCCGATACTGCTCGATTTTCTTCTGCGCATCGGTAATGGCTGCTGCGTTTTCGTCCAACAGGGACTTGAGCATCTGGGCATCGAACAGGCTCTCGCCGGAGAGCGACTTCAGCACTTCCTGCTTCAGATTGGTCTGCTGTTTCTCCAACTTGGCCAGCTCAGCCTGGGCCTGCTTGATCAGCGTCCCCAGCTTGCTGCGGAGCTGAATCCTCGCCTGCTCGCGCCACACCGCGTCCACCGTGCGGGAGATGTTCTGGAAGTAATACCGGACAACCTCCAGCACCGCCTCCTCGATTTTCTTCGCGGAGTAGACGGATTGCCCATCGCACAGCTTCGCCTTGATGGAGCCGTTGTAGCAACGGTAAATCGGACGATGGTAAGCATGCGTCGCTAGCTGCTTGGTGCAGTAGCCGCCAACCAGCCGGTGTCCGCAATGAGCGCAGTACAGGATGCCGCTGAGCAGCGTTGCGCCGTAGACGCTTACTTTGGTGGTCGCGTCCTCCGGCAGCGCTTCGTTCTCAGCGCTGCGCTGTTCGATGTACTTGCGGGGAATCCGGCTGGACAGGACATAATCTGCAAAGCGTTGCGTTTCATCAGAGACCAAACGCAGGTGCTCCTGCGGCTCGGACAGCGTGTCGTTCATGTGCAGCCGCCCGGTGTAGATCGGATTCCGGAGCAACGTGCGAACCGTCTGTCCCGTCCAGGTCTTGCCCAGATTGGGGTACTTATCGTTCAGATAGTTCGCAGCCCGGTGAATGCCGTAGCCTTGGTTGCAGACAAGGTCATAAGCTTCCTGCACGATCGGCCCGGTGACTTCATCAATTTCCAGATCGTAAAGCTGGCGGTTCTTCTTGCCCATGCGGCCCTTGTGCACCAGCTTGTAGCCGAAAGGTGCAACGCCGCCGCGCCAGATGCCGTCAGTGGTCATCTGCGTATGGGCAGCCTTGACGCGCATGGAGGTTTTCTCCGATTCGCCGCCGGCCTGCCAGTAACGGATGTAGTTCATCAGCTTATCCACACGGTTATCAAGGCGCTGCTGTCCCTCGCGGGTGCTCCATACCTCAATGCCGTGCTCAATGAACCACTGAACCAGGAAAGGCGTCTCGTCCTCGCGTCTGCCCAGACGGTCAAACATAAACACCAGCAGGACATCAAACTGCTTCTTTTCCGCCAGCGCGCGGATCTCCTGGATCGCGTCGCGCTTGGAGACAGAAACCTTATAACCCGAAACGCCCTTCTCCATGAACTCAGCGGTGAACTGCCAGTCCTTCTGGCGTTCAATGAAGTCCATGCATTCCCGGCGCTGCATCGGGATATCGTCCTGCTTGTCAACTTGTCCTTTAGTAGATACTCTGTACAGAGTT
>JAFXFR010000068.1 GCA_017513475.1 Clostridia bacterium | reverse complement strand
TCCGCCGCCAAGGAGCTGGACAAGCGCATGCAGGATATGATCCGCAAGCGCTCCGGCCAGGGGGACGAGGAATAAGTGCATATGAAAACCGCCGTCTTCCCAGGCAAGGGAGGGCGGCGGTAATCATTTACAAACTAATCCATGCAACGACAAAGAAAATATCGACTATGAACACAATCGACACAACCAACGCGCTGGCAATCCGTAGCAAGTTGGCTCCCCACCGGCACCAACGGCAACGTTTAAACAGTTCAAACGCCTTGTCCCGCCAAAAGAAGCTCGCGACAAACGCCGGAATAGGGACGATAATCAGGCAGGCCAACGTCACATAATAAAATGAGCTTGGCTGCATATGATATGCGCCGCTCTCTTCGAACATCCTGACCGTATAAAATGATAGAAAGTGCATTGCCATCAGCAACACCGGCAGCCCATCAAGCACCAGCTGCAAGGCAATCCGCGTCTTGGGATGCCTGTGAAACCAGGCGGATATGCGTTTCATCTCCGCACCTCCTTCCTCCGCCATCCTACCACACTCGCCCCATCCCCGTCAACAAAACCGCCCCAAGTTTTACAGCTGTAACAATTTCGCCGTGTTTGCAGGAAAAACCACCGTCCAGCACGAATAGATAAATGGTTTGAAATATCTTCCTATCCATAAGGAGGTACATGATATGCTTTACATCGGTTTTGACGTGGGCGGCACCGGCGTGCAGGTCGGCGTGGTGAATGAAAAGGGCGAGATCCTGTGCAAGGGCAACATGGTCACCCGCACGGACATCCCCGTGGCGGATCAGATCAAGGCCATGGCGGACTGCGCCCTGGAGACCCTGGGCCGCTCCGGCTACGGTCTGAATGACGTGAAATCCCTGGGCGCGGGCCTGCCCGGCGTGGTGGATCCCCGCACGGGCCATGTGGCCTTCTGCCCCAACCTGGGCTGGAAGGATGTTGACTTCGCCGGTGAAATGCGCAAGCACATCGACAAGCCCGTCTACATGGACAACGACGCCACCGTTGCCGGTCTGGCGGAGAACGTCGCAGGTGTCAGCGCGGGCGCACACTCCAGCGTGTTCCTGACCCTGGGCACCGGCGTTGGCGGCGGCATCGTCATCGGCGGCAAGGTATGGAGCGGCTTCCACGGCGTGGGCAGCGAGATCGGCCACATGATCATCGAGATGGACGGCAATCCCTGTAACTGCGGCAACCGCGGCTGTCTGGAGCGCTACTGCTCCGCCACCGCCATCATTCTGGCGGCCCGCGCGGCGGTCAATCAGTATCAGGACAGCGCCATCATGGCCAAGTGCGAAGGCGATCCCATGAAGATCAACGCCAAGATGGTCTTCGACGCCGCCAAGGAAGGCGACGAGCTGGGCCTGAAGCTCTTCAATGAGTATGTGAAGGCCCTGTCCACCACCATCGTGAACATCATCCACTTCCTCGACCCCGAGGTGATCGCCCTGGGCGGCGGCGTGTCCAAGGCCGGCGATTTCCTGCTGGACGCTCTGCGCAAGGAAGTTGCCCATCTGGTCATGTACAAGACCATGCCCTACGCCCGCATCGAGCTGGCCAAGCTCGGCCCGGATGCCGGCATCATCGGCGCCGCAATGCTGGGGCTTTGATTTCGCAATTACTGGATATATCCTATTTCCCCGGAGGATCTCGCATTCTCTGGGGACTTTTTCTTTGCAAAATGCAGGAAAAACAAGGATTTACGGCCTTTGGTGTTGTATATGTATAAGCATGTATTCACATGATAAGGAGCGTGACGTGATGACCATTCGCGAGCAGTTCGAGCAAGAAGAGTTGATGCGGCTGTCTGACCGGGCGGCTAAGTCCGTTCAGTCGAAGGGCCGTGAACGCACTGTTGATCCCTGCCCCATGCGCACCGATTTCCAGCGTGATCGGGACCGCATCATCCATTGCAAGGCATTCCGTCGGCTTAAATACAAGACGCAGGTTTTCCTTGCGCCCGAAGGTGATCATTACCGCACCCGACTGACCCACACGCTGGAGGTCTCGCAGATCGCCCGCACCATCGCCCGGTGTCTCCGGCTGAACGAGGATCTGACCGAGGCCATTGCTCTGGGGCACGACCTGGGCCACACACCCTTTGGACACATCGGCGAGCGCTCGCTGGACGAAACCATGCCGGAGGGCTTCCGCCACAATGAGCAGAGCCGCCGCGTGGTCGAGGTGTTGGAAAACGATGGCGCCGGTCTCAACCTGACCTGGGAGGTCCGCGACGGCATCGCCTGCCATTCCGGCGCGCAGTTTCCTGCGACGCTGGAGGGCGAGTGCGTCCGCCGCGCTGACCGCATCGCGTACCTCAACCATGACCTGGATGACGCCATCCGCGGCGGCGTGCTGCGGGATTTTGAGCTCCCGGTGGACTGCCTGAAGGTGCTGGGCAACTCCCATGGCGAGCGCATCAACCGCATGATCGCCGACATCGTCGCCAACAGTCAGGATACGGAGCATCTGGAAATGTCCCCCATCATGCAGAGCGCCATGGACGGTCTGCGGGATTTCATGTTTGAGCGCGTATACCGCGATGAATGGCGTGCTGCGGAGGAGATCCGCTGCGACCATGTGATGAAGGCGCTGTTCAAGTATTACAGCGAGCATCCGGGCGAGATGCCCGAGGAGTTCGTGCTCATCGGCTACCGCGAGGGCACGGCCCGCGCCGTCTGCGATTTCCTTTCCTGCATGACGGACAGATATGCAACCCGCCAGTTCCAGAAGCTGTTCATCCCCTCCGGCTTCGCTCAGTTCTGACGGAGAAAGTGCAAATTTCACAACATTCTCCAAAATCCACTTGCAAAAACAAGCAGGAAAATCCGCGAACGTGGCGAATATCGTTTCAAGACGGAATGAACAGAGCGGTTTCCACCGCCCGATGACGACGATGAAAGGGCGGTGTTTCGCATGGCAAGATTCCCGGCAGCCTGGCTGGACGAGCTTCGTTCCCGCGCGGACATCGTTCAAATCGTGGGGCAATATGTATCCCTGAAGCGCAACGGTCATCGCCATTGGGGTTTGTGCCCCTTCCACGGCGAAAAGACCGCTTCGTTTTCCGTCGATCAGGAACGGCAGATGTATTACTGCTTCGGCTGCAAGGCCGGCGGCAGCGTCATCCAGTTCATCATGGACATCGAGCGGCTGGAGTTCCAGGAAGCCGTGAAGCACCTGGCGGATCAGCTGCACATGCCCCTCCCTCAGCTGGAGGAGGACCCGGATTATCAGCGCCGCCGCACCCAGCGGGATCGCCTGCTGGAGGCCAACAAGGAGGCTGCGCGGTTCTTCCACCAGACGCTGTTCACCCCTGCCGGACAGACTGCGCTGGACTACCTGAAAAAGCGCGGATTGACCGACAGCGTCATCCGCAAATTCGGCCTGGGCGCTGCGCCCGCCGGATGGGATGTGCTGACCAAGCACCTGCAAAGCAAGGGCTACACCGTTGAGGAGCTCAAGCTGGCGGGCCTGACGGTCATCAAAGAGGCAGAGCCTGCCTCGAAGGATCCCGTCACGGGCGAGGACAAGCCCGAGCGGCCCCGCCGCGCATTCGACATGTTCCGCAACCGGGCCATCTTCCCCATCATCGACCAATACGGCAACGTCCTCGCCTTTGGCGGACGAGCCCTGGGCGATGTGCAGCCCAAATACCTCAACACCTCCGATACGCCGGTGTTCAATAAGCGCCTGGGCGTGTATGCCGCCAATCTCCTCAAGAAGGAGCGCAATTTGAAGCGCGTCATCCTTGTGGAAGGCTATATGGACGTGGTGTCGCTGACCCAGTTCGGCGTAACCGGCGTGTGCGCCACCCTTGGCACTGCGCTGACCCCGGAGCAGGCAAAGCTGCTCAAGCGGTTTGCGCCCATGGTGTACCTGAGTTACGACGGCGACAACGCCGGTCAGAACGCCATCATGAAAGGCCTGGGCGTTTTGGAGGAAGCAGGCGTGCCTGCCCGCGTGCTGCAATTCCCGGACAAGCTGGACCCGGATGAGTTCATCCGCCGGGACGGCATCGAGGGCTTTGATCGCCTCCCTGCCCTGACTCCGGAGAGCTACCGCATGGGCCGTCTGCGCACGCAGTACGACCTGAGCACCCAGGAGGGCCGCACCGATTACGCCAAGGCCTGCGCCGCCATTTTGCAGAAGCTGGAGCCCGTTGAGCGGGAAAACCACCTGCAGGAGCTGGTCGTGCAGACAGGTTTCAGCCGGGATGTGCTGCTGGCCCAGATGGGCGTGAGCGCGCCGGCGGTGGGCAAGGCTAACGCACCCCAGTCCCCGATGAACCGGCAGCAGCGCTTCTCCCCCAACCGCAACTCCCCCGCCGCCGTGCAGGAGGAACCGGACGAGGAGCTGCTGATCTCCATCTTTGGCACCGGGCGCGTCCCCACGGATATCGCCACCGAGGAGGATTTCCGCGACCCGCTGCTGCGCAATCTGTACCTGAGCCTTTCGGAGGGCGCATCCGCTGCCAGCCTGTGCGAGGAACAGGTGGAAGAAGCCACCCGCGCCAGGGTCAGTAAATTGCTGCTCACGCCCCCTGCGGACGATACGGATCAGCTGATCCGCATGGCGCAGGACTGCCTGGACCGCAATCGCCTGAAGCGCAGCCGCGAGGAGCTTTCCGCCCTGGAGGCCAGCCTCCCCACCCTGAACGGACCGGACAAGATCGCCGCGCTGCAAAGGGCACAGACGCTGATGGCACAGATCAGCAAATACAACGCTCACAGATCCTGACAACAGGATTTGATCATATATTTCCTGCGGCCTTTGCCGCCTATGTGGACCGATGAGTAAGGAGAGATTCTTTTGACGCTTTCACCTGATGCCCGCCAGGCCAAGCTGAACGAGCTGTACGAGTATGGCAAGAGCAAGGGTTCCCTGACCTACAAGGATATCATGGATCGCCTGATGGAAATGGATATGGACCCCGACCAGCTGGACAAGGTGCTTGAAACCCTGGAAGCACTGGGCGTTGAGGTCATCAATGAAAATGAGCCCGCCCCCGCCGCCCCTGCCGCCCCCGCGCAGGAGGATCTGAGCGACATGTCCGCCCCTGAGGGCGTGAGCATCGACGATCCGGTACGCATGTACCTCAAGGAGATCGGCAAGGTTCCCCTGCTGACCGCGGACGAGGAAATCGAGATCGCCAAGCAGCTGGAGTCCGGCACGGACGAGGAAAAGGAAGAAGCCAAGCGCAAGCTGGCCGAAGCCAACCTGCGTCTGGTGGTGTCCATCGCCAAGCGCTATGTGGGCCGCGGCATGCTGTTCCTGGACCTGATCCAGGAGGGCAACCTGGGCCTGATCAAGGCGGTGGAGAAGTTCGACTACACCAAGGGCTTCAAGTTCTCTACCTATGCAACCTGGTGGATCCGTCAGGCCATCACCCGCGCTATCGCCGACCAGGCCCGCACCATCCGCATCCCCGTGCATATGGTGGAGACCATCAACAAGCTGATCCGCGTCAGTCGCCTGCTGCTGCAGGAGTACGGCCGCGAGCCCACCCCCGAGGAGATCGCCAAGGAGATGGGCATCAGCGAGGCCAAGGTACGCGAGATCATCAAGATCGCCCAGGAGCCGGTTTCCCTGGAGACCCTCATCGGCGAGGAAGAGGACAGCCACCTGGGTGACTTCATCCCCGATGACGACGCTCCCGCCCCCGCTGAGGCTGCTTCCTTCGCCCTGATGAAGGAGCAGCTGATGGAGGTGCTGGACACCCTGACCCCCCGCGAGGAGAAGGTGCTGCGCCTGCGCTTCGGCCTGGACGACGGTCATCAGCGCACGCTGGAGGAAGTCGGCAAGGTGTTCAACGTCACCCGCGAGCGCATCCGTCAGATTGAGGCCAAGGCTCTGCGGAAGCTCCGCCACCCCAGCCGCTCCAAGAAGCTGAAGGACTACATTGATTAAAGTGCTTCGGCCCGTATAAAAGCCCTGTCTGCAAAGGCAGGGCTTCTCTTGTAGGAGGTGATCCCATGCTGGACGAACGCCTTTCCCTGGCCGCTGCCTTGTATGAACCCTGTGAATGGGGCGCGGACATCGGCACCGACCACGCCTTTCTCCCCTGCCACCTGCTGCGGATGGGCACCTGTCAGCATATGATCGCCGCTGACGTCAGCGAAAAGGCGCTGGCCCGCGCCCGGGAGAACCTGACCCGACAGCGTCTCATTGACCGGGCAGAGGTCGTCCTGGCCGATGGGCTGGACGCTGTCACCCTCCGGTGCGGCTGCATTTCCGTGATGGGCATGGGCGGCGAACTGATGGGCAGGATCCTCCGCAAAGGGCAAGAACGCCTGCAGGACGCGGTGCTGGTTTTGGGCGCGCACACGGAGCTGCATCTGGTACGCGAAGCCATCCGCGACGTGGGGTATCACATCGTGCAGGAGCGGCTTTGCAGGGCCGCAGGCCGTTTTTACGTGTTCTGGCGAGCGGAAGAAGGTCCGGCGGACATGCCGACGGAGGAGGTCCGCTACGGCAGGCTGCTCTGGCAGGAGGATCCGACCCTGCTGCGGGAATACGCCGCCTGGCGCAGGCGCGTCCTGCAGGACCGCGAGCGCGGCTTGCTTGCCGCCACCATCCGGGATGACGAAGCCATCCACGAGGTCCAGGCCGACATCGCCTGGTATACGACGAAATTGGAGGAACTCACATGCTGACCGTACAGCAGGTATACGATTTCATCAACGAGCGCGCCCCCTTTGAGACGCAGCTTGCCTTCGACAATTCCGGGCTGCTGGTGGGCCATCCGGACAACGATGTCACCGGCATTCACTTCGCGCTGGACGTGACCAACCATGTCATTGACGAGGCCATCGCAAACGGCGCAAACCTGATCGTCACCCACCACCCGATGATGTTCAGCGCCATCAAGCGGCTGGTCGAAACCGGTCACGAGGCGCGGCTGCTGTGCCGGATGATCCGCGCGGGCATCAGCCTGATCTCCGCCCACACCAACCTGGATCAGGCCCCCGGCGGCTGCAATGACGTGCTGGCGCAGACCATCGGGCTTACTGACATTGAGGGCGAAGGGTTCGTCCGCGTGGGTGCTTTGCCGCATCCCATGACGGCGGTAGAACTGGCCGCACACATCGGCGAAAAGCTCGGCGACGTCGTCCGCGTGATGGGCGATCACGCTGCCGTCATCACCAAGGTCGGCATGTGCTCCGGCTCCGGCGCGGACGAATGGCCCGCCGCGGCTGCCATGGGGGTACAGGCCTTCCTCACCGGTGAGGTGAAGCATCACATCGCCCTGGAGGCTTCCGACGCGGGCGTGGTCATGCTGGAGGCCGGCCATCACGCCACCGAAGAGCCCGGCATTTTCGCCCTCGCGAAGGCTTTACAAATGAGCGAGCTTGGTGTACAATATAATGTACGCGTCTCATTGAGCAGCGCAAAGGCATATCAATGAATCCAGCATGCGTGCGCGCATGTGTGAATATCAGGAGGTAGCTATGGATCAGCTTACGATGTTGTGGGAGTACCAGGTGGAGGACATGAAGGCCGACAAGATGGCGAATGACATTCGCCGCAGCCCGCTCCGCCAGAAGATGGAGAATGACCGCAACCTCTTCATGGAGCGCCAGAAGCAGTACAAGCAGATCGAGGAGCAGGTGGCTGTCCTCATCGACCGCAAGGACGCCATCCGCGACGCCCTGACCCGCGCCGAGGAGCAGCTGAATGGCCTGCAGGCCCGTTTCGAGCAGAATCCCCCCGAGGAGCTGGAGGCCGTCCGTGCCTTTATGGCGGAGGTCAGCAAGTGCCGCGAGACCATCGTTGGCTACGAGCAGGAGATGAAGCGCCTGACCCAGGAAGCCAACACCAACGATCAGCGCGGCAATTCCATCCGTACCGAGGCGGCCCGTCTGCGCTCTGAGTTCGAGAAGCTCAAGGCTCAGTACGATCAGGAGATGCCCGCCAAGAAGGCCGAGCAGGAGGCCCAGCGCGCCGCTGCCGATAAAAAGGCCGAGGGCATTGACGCCACGCTGATGGAGCACTACAAGCGCATCAAGAAGCAGATCACTCCGCCGCTCAGCCGCCTGGTGAACGGCCAATGCTCCGGCTGTAACACTTCCCTGCCCAGCGCCGTGCTGCACCGCGTCCGCAACGCCTCTGACGAGATCGTCGAGTGCGAGAGCTGCGGCCGCATGATCATCCGCATGTAAGCATAGCAGAAGCCGTCCCGTAATGGGGCGGTTTTTTTGCTGTCACAGAAAAAGCCCTCCGCCATTGCTGACGGAGGGTCGAAGCTACCGGATGAAGTTCTTACTGGGCAGGAGCCTCGGGCACAGCCACGATACGGCCCTGGCCATAGGGATTGGCGTACTCATCGCCAACAACGCCGCCCAGGTTGACGGTGATGTAGGTGATCAGCACCTGGTTGTCGATCAGGGTCTCATCGATGATGAGCTTGGCGCCGGCAAACATGCTGTAGCCGTCACCGGCAGACTTGAGCATGTAGTTGTGGGAAGCCAGGGTGTAAGTCTTGTTAACGTCCAGGGGCTCGCCGCCGACCATGACGTTCTTGACGCGGTATTCACCGGTCACGCCGGCGAACATGCCGTTCTCATCAGCCTGAGCAGAGGAAGGAATGTAGGTGTGGATCTCGTAGGTCAGGCCGGAAACATGCAGGAAGCCGCCATTCTCACCGGGAGTATTGCGGGCGCCCCACTCCAGGGCATCCAGGATCTGCTGGCCGTTGACTTCCACCATGCACATGATGTTGCCGAAGGGATGCACGGAGTAGATCTGGTCCAGGGTAATGTTGCCAGCGGGGATCTGGGCACGCACGCCGCCGCCGTTGACGAAGGCGATGTCAGCGCCGGACATGGCACGGTAAGCATCGGCGCACAGGTCGCCCAGGTTGGTCTCGGCATTGCGGATGATGCGCACGTCAGTCTCGGGATCCTTGATGTACAGGGTGTGCTCAGTGAAGGCAACGACCGTCTGGCGGATCTCGTCCAGAGCAGCGATCTTCTCAGCCACGATCTCCACCACGGGGCCCTGCAGGCCGAACAGCACGGTGGGAGCAACGGAGTTGTTCCAGGTGAACAGCTCAGCAGAGATCTTGCCGTCGGGAGTGATGGTCAGCGCGCCGACATTGGCCAGCTTGGTGCCGCAGGCAACGCGGACAACTTCCTTGCCGTCCTTGCCAACGACGCGATTCTCGGGCATGGTCTCATGGGCATGGCCGTCCAGGACAGCGTCAATGCCGGAGACGTTGTAGATCACATCGATGGAGGTGTAGGGCTGGCAGGTTTCCTCGGTGCCCAGATGACCGCAGATGATGACGTACTGGGCGCCCTCAGCGCGGGCAGAGTCGACCGCAGTCTGGATGGCAGCGTAGAACTTCGCGCCGGAATCGTCCTGGCAGAAGCCGTACACATACTCGCCATTCTCATTCTGGAAGTAGGTAGGGGTGGAGGAGGTGATGGTCTTGGGGGTGGTCACGCCGACAAAGGCGATCTTCACGCCGTCAAACTCCTTGATGACGTAGGGGTTGAAGACGGGCGCATCCTGATAGGTGAAGTTGGCGGAAACGTAGGGGTACTGCGCCACTTCGCCGGCCAGGGTCAGGAAGTTGGACATGCCGTAGTCGAATTCATGGTTGCCGGGAACGGCCACGTCGTAGCCGACAGCGTTCATCACTTCGACGATGGCAGCGCCGTTGGTCAGGGTGCCGATGGTCTCGCCCTGGATGGCGTCGCCATTATCCACCAGAACAACGTGATTGTTGACAGCCAGGCTGTCACGGATGGCGGCCACGCCAGCGTAGCCCCAGCCCTGGTCGATGCCAGCGTGAGCGTCGCTGGTGAACAGGATGACCACGTTCTTGGTCAGGCCAGCAGTTGCTTCCTCAGCCATGGCGACGCAGCCGAACAGCATCATCGCAGCCAGAAGCAGCGCAAGGAACTTCTTCATGGGGATTTCCTCCTTTATCATGTTGCAGTAAACGATTCTGGGCCCGATTGCCCGTGTTTTCATTATACCATTATCCCTGCAGTTTTTCAAGGCCGCCGTCGGCCCGCCTGCATATTTTCTTGCAGAAAACGCGGGGCATATCAGGGCATCGTGTATGCATACATTGCTTCCAACCGGAGGGAGGCGAAGTCATGTTGCGCAGGCTGATGCTGATGCTTGCAGCCGTGTTGTTTTTGCTTGCCCAGTCAGGCATCATGACGTCGTCTCCGGCATACATCATCCATGTAGATGTGGAGCAGAAGCAGCTGACGCTCTTTCAGGGCAGTGAAATCCGAAAGGTGTACCAGATCGCCACAGGTGCCTGGGAGACCCCGACTCCTGTCGGCGTTTTCGTCATCACCCACCGGTTTTCCGGTGACATGTGCGGCTTCGGGACCTGTTTCCTGGGGTTGAACGTTCCCTGGGGCAATTACGGCATTCATGGTACCAACAAGCCGGAATCCATCGGCGCTAACGCCTCCCACGGATGCATCCGCATGCACGTGGCTGACGCAGAGGAGCTCTACAGCCTTATCCCGAACGGCACGAAGGTCGTCGTTGAATGCGGCTCCTGGGGTGAATTGGGACCAAGCCTGCGCGTACTTAAAAACGGCGACCGATCCCATATGGTGCTGGCTGTTCAGCGCAAGCTTCGCGCACTGGGATACTACCATGGATGGCCGGACGGAATCTTCGGCAGCAGCACGCAGAAAGCCGTTGATGCCGCCCGCGAGGCATTCGGCCTTCCGCCCAATCAGCTGGTGGATTGGGCCCTGTATCAAAAACTCGGGCTGACGCCCTTTGAGTGAGGTTATCATGAACTGGACAGATACACGCCAATTCCTCAGCCCCTTCTTTCCCGAGGAGATTCGTGTTGAGCTGGAAATGCTTCTTCCGGGCGAGCTTCGTGAGATCCGCATCCGCGCCAACCGACCGACAGTCTTTATTACAGGCAGCAGATCTGCTGCTTTGCCCTGGTCACCTGAGCCGAAGCAGCTAAACGCACTGGTTGAGGCACTCTCGGAACACAGCCTCTATGCCCGCACAGACGAGACCAGTCAAGGCTACATCACCCTTCGTGGCGGGCATCGCATGGGATTATGCGGCCGCGCCAGCATTTCAGACCGTAAGTCTGTTTTGAGCGATATTGGTTCGGTGTGCATTAGAATCGCCTCCGAGTGGCCAGGTTCAGCGACTCCCCTGCTTTCCCGTATGAATGGTGCAGGCAGCGTACTGATCATCGGTGCGCCCGGCTCCGGCAAAACCACCATGCTGCGGGATCTGGCGTGTCAGCTGGCCGGCTGCGGACAGAGTCTGCAACTAGCCATCGTGGATGAGCGCAGCGAACTTGCCGCCTGCGTTGCGGGTATTCCTCAACTGTATGTAGGAGACACTGCCGATGTAATGGACGGCTTGTCCAAATCAGCGGCAATCCCCTGGCTGGTACGCAGCATGTCGCCGGATGTGGTCATCACAGACGAGCTTGGCAGTGACGCAGATGCAGCCGCCGTGCTGGATGCACTGCATTGTGGCGTAGCAGTCTGTGCATCAGTCCACGGCGCCAGCCTGCAGGATGTCGCTGCTCGTCCCGCCATCGCCGTGCTGATGGCCAGGCGCGCCTTCGACTTCTACGCCGTCCTGGACCCCCAAGGCGGCGGACAAATCCTGCAAATTCATGACAGGCTGGGGAATCCGCTGTGATGCGAACTGTCTTTGCCCTCATGGCTGGACTGCTGTGTGCTGCAGCTGGCGTCAGACATGCCTCTGCCCTCAAAGCGGATGCAGCCCGGCTGTCCCGCTGGTACAAAGTGCTGCAGCATGTCTCCATTCTGCTGAAGGAAGGAACGCTTTCCATTCCGGACGCCCTTTGTACAGCTGCAGACAGCCCGTTTCCTCCGGACAAGCTCCTGCGAGCCATGGCAGCGCACCTGTCCGAAACACCCATAGCAACGCTCGCAGAGGCCTTCCGATCCTGCTGCTGCATCGACTATGCTGAAAACGAGCCGCTTCAGAGGCTTTTCACCCGGTTGGGACAAGGCTCCAGAGATGTACGTGTGCTGGCTGTGGAGCAGGCAGCGGAGGAAATCCGTCTGCTGGCTGCCGCTGCCGCAGAAAAGTCGGAAAAGGACGCAAAGCTTTGGCAGACGCTCGGCCTGACAGGCGGCATCTGCCTGACCATTTTGCTGCTGTAAGCGGAGGTGCAACCGATGCAGCTGGATCTCTTGTTTCAGATTGCGGGCGTAGGCGTGCTGACAACGGTGGTGTCAGCGGTACTGGCCAGTTCCGGGCGCGGAGAACTGGCCAATCTGGCAGCTGTCGCCGGTTTGTCCATCGTTCTGCTGATGGTCGCCGGCCTCCTGGAGGAGCTCTTTACCAGCGTGCGGACAATCTTCCGCCTGTACTGATGCATGACCGCCGGACAAATTGCAGGCTTCGCGGTCTGTGCTGCCATTCTGGCCCTGGTGCTGCGCCGCCTTCGCCCGGAAGCTGCCACGGCGCTGGTGCTCGCCGCCGGAGCGCTGGCGCTGCTGATGGTCCTGCCTCAACTGACGCAGATCATCGACGGCGTTACGGCTCTGGCAAGATCAGGGGGCGTACAGGAGCAGTACATGTCCTCGCTCCTGAAGATCTGCGGTGTAAGCCTGCTGATGGACTTTGCTGCCCAGACCTGCCGCGACGCAGACGAGACAGGCCTTGCCATGAAGGTGGAGCTGGCCGGACGCATCGTGCTTGTTTCGCTGGCATTGCCTGTCATGCACGCGCTGCTTTCACAAATCCTGTCATTATCGCTCTGACTGCACTGATACTTCTCCATGCGCCTGCATCAGCGGAAACGCTGACAGATGGCGTGACCGAAATCATCGCCGGCCTGGATACCACCGCGCTGGAATCCGCCCTTGCCGCTGACGATCCCTTTGCCGCTACGGGTGGGTTCACCGGAACGCTGCTGTCTGTAGCCAAGGGCGATATCACGCTGGATTTCCGGCAAACGATGGATCTGCTGGCAGCTCGGTTTCTGTCCGCTGTCCGCAGCAGTCTGGCCCGCCTGACGCGGCTGGCCGCGCCTGCCATGGTGTGGTCGATTTTGCAGAAGCTCACAGGCAAAAGCAGCGAGGTCGGCGCTGTGGTGTGTCAGCTTTGGGTTTGCGTGTTTCTGACCCAGGATCTGACGGAGCATAGTGCCCTTTGCACACATGCTGTTCGGCGTATGTCCGAGGGCATGCAGGGGCTGTTCCCGCTGTTGCTGACAGTCATGGCTGCCGTGGGCGGCTCCGGCGCATCCGCGCTGATGCAACCCGCCGTCGTCGCTGCTGCCAGCGCCATGACCGGGCTCATCCAGCAGCTGACGCTTCCTCTTGCTACCGCCGCAGCCATCCTGACGATGCTCTGTCATCTGGGCAGCGGCATACGTTTGCAGCGGCTGGCTTCCTTCACGCAGCAATGCGCCACCTGGACGCTGGGGATTTGCTTCACGGTGTTTATCGGCGTTCTGACTACCCGGGCCGTAACTGCTGCCGCCCTTGACGGCGTGACTTTGCGTACGGCCAAGTATGCCATGAGCAACCTGATCCCGGTGGTCGGCGGCCTCTTTGCCGATACGGTGGATACCCTGGTCGGGTCAGGCATGCTGGTTCAGAGTGCGCTGGGCGTCACCGGATTGATTCTCATCGCTTCCTTTGCGATGGCGCCGCTTTGCCAGACGCTGGCGTCCGCTATGCTTTACCGCCTGGCGTCTGCACTGATGCAGCCTGTATCGGACGGGCCTTTGGCAAGCTGCATCCATGATTTCGGGCGCATTCTGATGCTGCTCTTCATCATCCAGCTGTGTGCCGCAGCGATGTTCCTGATGCTCATTGCTCAGCTGATCGGCGTGAGCAGCACAACCTTCATGATGAGGTGATCTGATGCAGATGCTGGCAACCTTTGCAACCATGTCCATGATCGGCACATTACTGCTCTCCCTGCTTCCCGAAGGCAGCATGAAGCGTACCGCAGCCATGGCTGTTGGCTTGCTGACGCTTCTTTGCTGGGCAGAGGGCATTGCAGACTTACTCGGCTGGCAGGGCACGACGGAGGCGCCTGATACCGCGCTCGTACCGACCTCCGTCACCCTGGAGAACATAGCCGACGCCGCAGCAGCCAGTCTGAACAGTTGTTGGGAGGCCGTGCCATGAAGCATTTGTCCTCATACCTGAAGCGGGAGGGCTGGATCATTGCGGCCATCATTTTCTGCGCAGCGCTATGCCTGATACTGGGTTCCTCAGAAGTTTCCTCCAGCGAGGAATCCCACGTCAGCAGCGTGCTCAGCGCCATCGCCGGAGCCGGCACGGTCGAGGTCGCCGTCCATTATGAGGATACCGTTCCCTGCGGCGCAGTTGTCGTTGCAGACGGCGCGGGAGACGTTGCGGTACAGCTTCGGCTGCTGTCCGCAGTTACCAGACTGCTGGGGATCGATCAAAGCCGTGTAGCCATCTATGAACGGGAGGGACCATAATGAGTAAATGGGGTGAACTGCTGATGAAGCGGCGCAACGCCTTTCTGCTGATCCTTCTGGCGACAACGCTTCTTCTGAGCGGATATGCCCGCCAGCAGGAAGCAAAGACCGCTTCCGCCACCGTGAATATCCCTGTTGTGGAAACTGCCGCACAGCAGCTGTCTCCTCTGGAGCGCTACCGACAGCAACGGGATCAGGAGACGCTCGATGATATCGCAAGCCTGGAGGCTCTGGTTTCGCAGCCCCTGCTGGACGAAGCCACCCGTGAAGCCGCCGCCGAACGGCTGCAGCAGATCATCGACTGCCGCCAGGCCCGCTCTGCGCTGGAGGGGGCGCTGGTTTCCAGCAAACTGGGTCCCTGCGTGGCAGTGA
>JAFXFR010000067.1 GCA_017513475.1 Clostridia bacterium | reverse complement strand
CGCACCGGCTCTGCGAACACGGAGCCATCCTGGAGGCCTGCTTCCCTGAGACCATCCAGATGGACAGCGCCCAGTTCTCTGCCTTCATGCAGGAGCTGGCTGCTGGCCGGTGATCATGCAAGGGGGCGTTCCGAGGGTAACCTCGGGGCGTCCCCAACAAGAATAACCACGAAGTGCGCACTGATACATACGTTGGTCGGCCCGTGAAAGCTGACGCTTCCCCGGGCTTCGCTCGGCGATTGCAAGCAATCGCTGTCGCTCGTCATGCTGAAGCATGACCTCTGTTCGGCCCATGAAAGCCAAGGCTTCCCTGGGCTTCGCTCGGCGATTGCGAGCAATCGCTGTCGCTCGTCATGCTCGCGCATGACCTCCACGGCCGCCAACGTATGTCGTGCTCCTTGCGGGGCAACATTGCGGACTTCGCCGCGATGTGGCAAGCCCCATACCCCAAGAACGATGCTCCCATAGGGAGCTAATGTAAGGAGGAAAAAATGGATTTCTTTCACTGGACAACCAAAATTGTTTCCCGGAACAAGGGAAAAACTGCCGTCGCCGCAGCAGCCTACATCAGCGGCACCAAGCTGGAAAACACTTGGGACGGCATGACCCACGATTACACCCGCAAGCGGCACGTTATCCACACGGAGGTGATGCTGCCGCCTAATGCACCGCCGGAGTACAGCGACCGCTACGTTCTCTGGAACAGCGTTGAGTGGAACGAAACCAAAGCAAACGCCCAGCTTGCCCGGTCGATCGAGTTTGCTCTGCCTGCCGAGCTGAACCATGAGCAGAACATTGCGCTGCTTCGGAAATTTGTGCAGGAGAATTTCGTGGACAAGGGCATGTGCGCTGACATTGCCTTCCATGACAAGGGTGATGGCAACCCGCACGCTCACATCCTGCTGACCATGCGTCCTCTGACACCAGATGGCAAGTGGGGTGACAAAAGCCGGTTGGAGTACATCCTTGATGCGGACGGCAACCGCATCCCAGCCAAGCAGAAAGGACGCTGGAAAACTCGCAAAGTTTACACAACCGACTGGGATGACCGCGGCAACGCCGAACGCTGGCGCGCTGTTGCTGCCGACGCCATCAATGAAGCCCTGCGTGATGCTGGATTTACGCAGGGCTTTGTCGATCCAAGGAGCTATGCAGATCAGGGTGTGCAGCGCATTCCCATGGTACACGAAGGGCCGGACGCCCGCGCCATGGAGAAGCGCGGCATCCCCACGGAGGTTGGCGAACGGAACCGGGAGATTCGTCAGCAGAATAAGTTGCTCGATCAGCTGGAAGCACGGCTGGCACGGCTGAACGCCTGGGCGCAATATGAGAAAAAGAAGGATGAGCTGCTGACTGCCCAAGGCAGAGATATGTCTGGAGAGAGCCTGCGGTACAAACTCGCATCCAACATCCTTGCTTCCAGCGTGATGCCCAATCGCAAGGATCACCGCCTGCGCGACAGCACAGGGCTGCTGTCCATTATGCATGAGTACGACATCACGGATGCTGCGTCCTGTCTGGCGGCGATTCAGACAGTCAACGCGAAATTCTACGGTCTGAAAAGCAAGCGGAAGGAGAATCACGAGCTCACGCTTGAGCTGACTGTCCGGATCGAATCCTACGAGAAATGGAAGAAATATCAGAAGCATTACCGGGCATGGGAGAAGCTGCCCGAAGCCAAGCGCGCCGACTTTGAACGCAGGTATGGGTACGAGCTGCGGCAATATCGGCAGGCGGCAGACTTCTTACGCCGCTGCCAGGATGACGGAGAGAAGATCAACTACAAGGGCTGGAGGAAAGCGCTGGCGCACCTGAACAAGGAGCAGTTCATGCTGGACTACCAGATGAAGGAGCTGAAAGAGGAAGTACGCAGGCTGGAAGTCGTCAAGCGGGAATTTATCCGGGAGAATAAGCAGCAAATGCCGGAACGGCATTAACGGTAATCTGGTGTTCCTATGTGAAAACTGCAATAGTACTGTTGCACGATGAACAGTACGCGGCAAACCAAACAACAAAATGGTCAAACCCGTTGCTTCCTGCAATGTGTTGATTTCATCAGCGATTATCTCTTTTGATCCCAAAAGTAGAACGCCAGCGCGCCAGGGCCGGTGTGCGCGCCCAGCACGGTGCCGATGTGGGTTACCAGATCCACATCCCGGCTAAAGCGGGCCTTCAGCTCGGCTTTCAGCGTTTCCACAGCCTCCATGTTGTCCGCATGGGAGATGTAGATGGGGCCTTCGTCCATCTGGCGGGTGGCGAATTTATCCAGGAAGTACCGCAGCGCCGCCTTGCTGCCGCGCACCTTGGCGATGTTGATGGGCACACCATCCTCCGTCACGTGGAGGATGGGCTTGATGTTCATCAGCTTCCCGGCGAAGGCTACCGTCGGGCTGACGCGTCCGCCGCGCTTGAGATAATCCAGATCGTCCACCACAAACCAGTGGGTCACATGCTTCCTGATGCCCTCGATATACGCCGCCGTTTCCTCAATGGATGCGCCGGCGTTTTTCTTTTCCACCGCGAGATTCACCAGCATGCCCTCGCCCGCGGAGGCGGACAGGGTGTCCACCGTGATGATCGTCCGCGCCGGATACTGCGCCTGCAGCTCCTTTGCAGCGGCAACGGCGGAGCCAAAGGAGCTGCTTAGTGCCCCGGACAGGCCGATGTACAGCACATCCTTGCCCTGTGCCAGCGCTTCCTCGAAGGCCGCTTTGTAGTCTTGCGGATTGGCTGCCGCGCTTTTGGCCATGCCGCCAGCGCGCATCCGCCGGTAGAATTCCGTGATGTCCATGTCATTGTTGGCGTACAGCTTGTCCTCGCCGATGAAAGAGAAGTACATGCTGACGTACTTCACACCCTGTGCATCGAGCATTTGGGGATCAATATCGCAGGCTGTGTCGGTGTAGATCACATAATCCGCCATGGCAATGGCCTCCTTTTGAAATCTGTGAAAGAAAATCCAACGGCGGCTGCCCCAAACAGAACAGCCGCGAAGGAATTATTTGTGATGCTTTGTCAGGCCGAACGCCTTGGAGAACTCCATGACCAGCAGGGGCACGAAGATCAGGCCCAGGGCGATCAGATAGCACTTGCCGGGCAGGGCGATGAGCCCGAACGCGCCGCTGAGGGGCGTGAACACCACCAGCGCCACCAGCAGCACGGAGGTCAGCGCGGCCATGTTCAGCTTCTTGTTGCTGAACGGGCCGATCCTGAACAGGCTGTGCTCGGAGCGCATGTTGAACGCCTGCACCACCTGGGAGAGCGCCAGCACGATAAACGCCATGGTCTGGCCGCCGGCCAGCTGACCGGTGAGCTTCTCGCCCAGCCAGAAGGCAACGAGAGACAGCGTACCGAACATCACGCCCTGCAGCACCGTGCGCAGACCCAGACCGTGGGCAAAGATGCCTTCGTCCTTGGGCTTGGGCTTCTGCGTCATGATGTCGCTCTCGACGGCCTCCATACCCAGCGCAATGGCGGGCAGGCTGTCGGTGACAAGGTTGATCCACAGCAGCTGCATGGACAGCAGCGGCGACTTGTGCCACAGTAGCATGGCTACGAACACCGTGATGACTTCGCCGATGTTGGTGCCCAGCAGGAAGCCTACCACCTTGCGGATGTTGGCGTAAATGCCGCGGCCCTCGCGGACAGCATCGACGATGGTGGCGAAGTTGTCGTCGGTCAGGGTCATATCCGCTGCGCCCTTGGCCACGTCGGTGCCGGTGATGCCCATGGCACAGCCGATGTCGGCGGCTTTGAGGGCGGGTGCGTCGTTCACGCCGTCGCCGGTCATGGAGACCACCTGACCCTTTCGCTGCCATGCCTTCACGATGCGGATCTTGTTCTCAGGTGATACGCGGGCGTACACGGAGATCTTCTCCACCTGCGCATCCAGTTCGGCGTCGGTCATGGCGTCCAGCTCTGCGCCGGTGATGGCCCGGTCGCCCTTTTCCAGAATGCCCAGCTCACGGGCAATGGCGGAGGCGGTCACCACATGGTCGCCGGTGATCATCACGGGCTTGATGCCGGCCTTGCGACAGGTCTTGACGGCTTCCTTGGCCTCCGGGCGCGGCGGGTCGATCATACCCACCAGACCCAGGAAGGTCAGGTCTTTTTCCAGCACATCCGGGGTGATCTCGGCGGGCATTTCGTCCAGCTCGCGGTACGCAATGGCCAGCACACGCAGGGCGTTGCTGCTCATCTCGTCATTGACCTTGCGGGCAGATTGCATATCCCCGACGATGCAGCGAGGAGCCATCACGTCGAAGGCGCCCTTCACGATGGCGACCAGCTTGCCGTCCATGCGGCAGACGGTGGTCATCAGCTTACGGTCGGAGTCAAAGGGGATCTCCGCAAGGCGCGGATACTGCTTGTTCAGCTCCTCCTTGGGCATGCCGTTCTTGTGAGCGGCCAGCACGATGGCGGTCTCGGTGGGGTCGCCGATGTGCTTTTCTTCCTTGCCGTGGAAGGATACGGAACCGTCGCAGCACAGCGTGCCGTAGCGCAGCAGCTCGCGGATTTCAGCAGAATTGGCGGTGCTGATTCCTTCGACCTTCTTGCCCTTGTCGAGGTAGGCCTTCACCAGCGTCATGCGGTTCTGGGTGAGGGTGCCGGTCTTAT
>JAFXFR010000066.1 GCA_017513475.1 Clostridia bacterium | reverse complement strand
GCTGACGCTGGACACGTCCGGCTTTGATACCAACGCGTCCAAGGCCGTCAGTCAGGCGGGCGGCATGACCTCCTCGCTGGAGGGCATGACCGCCAGAGCCGTGGCGATGGGCAATGCGATGTACAGCCTCGCCGTCAATGCGGCCCAGGCGGCGTGGAATTTCGGCGTGGATTTGGTGCAGACGGCGGCAGAGGTGCAGGCCGAGCAGGCCCAGTTTGCGTCCGTTTTTGCTGGAGTTGAAGACCAGGCATGGGGCGTTTTTGACCGAATCGGAACCCTGGCCAACATCCACACGGGCCGTCTGATGACGCTGGGCACGGGCATCTATACGCAGTTTGCATCAGCTGGCATGGAAAGCGCTGACGCGATGGCGGCGATGGAGCAGACGATGATGCTGGCTGCTGATGCGGCGGCATTTTACGACATCTCGCTGGAAGACGCAGCTCATATGGTCAGATCTTTCCTGCGCGGCAACGTAGAGGCTGGCGAGTCCATCGGCCTTTTTGCCAATGATGTGCTGCGTACCCAGTATGCGGCGGAGATGTACGGCGCGAAGTGGGCAGAGCTTAACGAGCTTCAGCGCGAATCGGTGCTGCTTGCCATTGCACAGGATACCTATGACCAAGCCAATGCTACGGGTCAGGCAGCACGAGAGGCGGACAACTACACCAACGTCCTGAACAACCTTAGGGAAACGTGGCGACAGATTAAGGCTGTGCTGGGTGAGCCTATCCTGAATGCGGTTATTCCTGTGATACAGGAGCTTGAGAAGTTCCTGAAGGACAACCCGGAATTGGTTGAAAAATTCGCTTCAGGAATCGGCGTGATTGCTTCGGCTTTGAGCGATGCGTTTGTCTGGCTGCTGCAATTCGTTGGCGAACACTCTGACGAAATCTTGTCCTTCATTGAGGGTATTGCTTCTTTCCTTGGCTTTGCTCCAACATCTGCAGAGCGAGAAGCTGCTGACGTTGTAACTGCATACACAGGAGCAACAGTATCCCCTGACCAGGTATCCGGCTTCTATTCCGAAATCCCCTCGCTTGTGATGGATATGATCCGTGCTGCTGATCGATTCTACGATCTTGATTACAGCGATGACGCGACCAATGCAGAAATAAATGCAGCGCATAGTGAATTCCAGCGTCTGTGGTCTGAATTGCTGGTTGATATGACGTCGGATCAGCAGCGGGCGATGGAAGCATGGATGGAGAGCAGCGGAATCCGTGATGAAGATTCGTCCTGGCGTTTGAATCAGGATGGAACGATTCCGGAGGGCGTTATCGAAAGCCTACCGAGTTTTGTGATGGGGATTGTGAATGACATGATGTCATCCATGAATGAGCTACCCGCAACGATTGCTGCTGCTCTCCCCGGTGCGCTTTCCGGCGTGCAGGTGGTGCTCAATGACAACATCGTTGGCGTTGTGGCGGCAGGCATGCAGCGGAATGCAAACGCCAAGCGATTCACGCTATGAGAGGTGACAAATGCATAGATTTGACGCAGCTATCAATGGTGTGAGCCTCTCGGGGCTGGATCCGTACATCTTGCTGGCTGACATTGACGAGAGACCGCCGGAGTACCGGCAGGAGCTTGCGGCAAGGGCGATTCGCTCCGGCCAGCGAATCAGCGCTCGGACGCGGCTGTCCCTGCCTGTTGCTCTGAAAATCCACATCACGACGCCCCATATCCTGATGCGCAGCCATGTGATGCAGAGGCTTGCAGAGTGGGTAGGCGACGGCGGCTGGCTGACCATCAATACCAGGCCGGAACAGAGGTTGTATGTTTATCCTGATCCGGCTCCTGCGATGGGGAGCCACTTGTCGTGGACAGACGAGATTGAGGTGACGTTGACCGCATATGAGCGTCCATACTGGGAACAGACCTATCCGACTGTCGCGGTCATCACGGAGCATGGGAGCATTTGCCCCATCGGAACCGTTCCGGATGCTTATGTCGAGGTGGACGTAACCAACAATGGCGAGGGTGACCTGACCACCCTGACTGCGACGTGTGCGGACACGCGCATCAAGTTGGAGGGGCTGGCCGTACCGCCCGGGGAGCATGTCAAAATCGCATACACGGACAAAGATGTGCTGACCATCACGGCGGCTGGCGTTTCTGCGCTTGCCAACCGCACGGCGGACAGCCATGATGACCTCATCGCCTACACCAGGCAGCCCAACATCATCACGGTGGAGGCTGACCAAATTGTTACGGCGGAATTCTCTTCGAGGGGGCGCTGGCGGTGATTTACTCCAACAAGCAGGCCAGTGTGGGACTGACATCGTCCTGGCGCTGCGTTTACTACTACTACGGATCATGGTACGAATGGAAGCTGCTGGACACTCCGACAACGGCCAGCAGAACTGTTACATTCGACGTATCTTTGCCGTTTGATGCGGTCATCAAGCGCGTATGGATGACGATGGGGATTTCGCGCCCCCTCTCCGGCAGTGCGTTCCAGAGGGTTAACGGAATCGGTATTCCGTCATCGGGCGAGGTGGAGTTGCCTAAAGAAGACTTTACGGCGGAAACGACCTCTTATGAGGCCGTTTTTTCGTTCCGTGCGAATGGCATGGTGTTCCAAGACCCCAACCTGCATGAGGCAACGCTCACAATCGTTGATCCGACTCTGCACATTGAGTACGACTCTGAAAATGAAGGCACAGAAGACGATGACACCACGATTGTAAGACGTGATGCTGAAACTGGAGTACAGCTTCCCCGCCTGCTTGGTGCGGGTTACAGGGAGACAGATCGGCTGAAGGCAGTTTCTCTCCGCCTTGAGATGAATATCGACCCGAAGCACAGGGCGGTGCTTAAACTGCCCATCGATGGCGCGGAGGTCAGGGTCGGTGATTTCGTGGAACTATTTTCGCCTCATGGCAGCGCGGGTCTGTTCCGTGCAACCGAGGTGCAGAAGAATTATGGCCTGCCTTCCGGCAGGACGGTCTATCTTGAGCATGCCATCGGAACGCTGGCAGATAGTCTGGCTATCGGTACGCAGAGCATGCAGGCTCCTGTCGCGACGGTCTTTGCCACGTTGCTGGAAACCCAAAACGTCCGGCATTGGGTGCTGGGTGATTGCGAAGTGCCAGAGAACTACGAGCTTGTGTATGAGTACAGCTACGACAACCTCTTGCAGGCCGTCACCACGTTGACCAAGTCCCTGCCACCGGAGTACATGTGGGAATTTGACACGACACGTCACCCCTTTGTGATGCATCTGCGCAAGTTGCCGGAAGGTGATGGGTGCGAAATGCGAATGCGCAGGAATCTTTCGCGTGCGCAGCTTACGATTGACCGAAACTTACTTTGCACCCGCATTATCCCCTTTGGAGCGGGCGAGGGAACGGACCGTGTGACGCTATCTGCTCTGATCGGCAGTCAGCACATCGACAGCCCGACAGCAGAGATCTGGGGGCTTGTCAGTCGAACCATCACAGCAGATGACGTCTTTGATGCACCCACCCTCAAAATCGTTGCGGAGCGGTATCTCGAAAGGTATAGCAATCCATTGGTAAGCGTGACGATGGATGCGGTAGACCTTTACCAGGCTACTGGCGAGAAGCTGGATTACTTCCGGAACGGGGCTCTTTGCCGTCTTGCTCTTCCGGATTACGGCGTTACTATGGAAGAGCGCGTCATACAAGTTGTCTGGCCCGATGTCTACGGAACCCCGGAGAGGGTAGATGTAACGCTGGCAAACCGCATCCGCGATGCAGCGGACGAGATCGCGGAACTGATGCGTGAGGCGAAGAACATCAAGCTTCTGGGTGGCACGGTTGAAACGATCGAAGAGTTTTCCAGGGCAGGTAACATCATGCCCGGAAGCCCGTTTGTCCAGTCGTTTGATATCACCGGCTATGGTAATGTGCTGAATGTAAAGACGTCCTACAGGTGTGTAACCTCTGATGGCAGAGAAGTGAACTGCCATATCCGCATTGACGGAAATTCCGTGGACGATACAGAGGCATATGCAAAGCTTGTTGATCTGACAAAGTACCTCGGCAAGGATGAGAACGGCGTACCGACGGTCGGTACACATCGCATCACGCTGACGCCTGCGACCTTGAATGAGGTTGTCAGCACCGTCGAGAATACCATTACCATCAAGCAAATCGGGAAGAGGTGAGGAATACGAATCCTTTTGTCCATGAATTTTACGTAGACCTGAAGAATGGAACGACCCAGTACAGGGAAAAGAAGCCGCTTGCCCAGGGTGATGCTTACGCGGATAAAATCATTGTACACGTGCAGGAAGGGGGCCATGATGTACCGCTGGATGGCGTCGGCGTAAGTGCAAAAGTCATCCGGTATGATGGCCAGACGGTCACGCTTGTCGGAAGCGTGGAGGATGGAGCAGCATGTGTTGTGCTGGATCCTGCATGCTATACCGTGCCTGGGGATGTAAAGGTAAGCGTTGCGCTGTCGGCGGGCGATATGGTGCAGACTGTCCTCGCGCTGTTGATGAATGTTGAAAACAGCGAGACCGGCATTGTTGTGGATAATGGTGTCATCGGTGATCTGACGTCTATCCTCACGGCGATTGCCGAGATGAGAACTGCGACAGATGCGGCGAACAATGCTGCTGCAGAGGCAATGGAAACAACGGCTGCCGTCATTGAAGATGCACAAGCTGCTGTTGATGAGATCAACCGCGAATCTGATGCTGCGAAAGAGGCGCTTGCAACCGAAGTGAGAACGGCTATTGCTGAGATGTCTGCAGCGGTAAGTGTTGCGGCACCTTCCATCATGGAGGACTCTGCAGCGTCTATTGTTACTGTGGACGACGCCGCTTCCCGCCCCGCTGTGCAGCTGGTCTCCACCATCAAACCTGCCCAGCCCGGCACCGGCGATCCCAGCCCCGACAACGTGCGGCCTATCAGCGGATGGGACACTGCGAACCTGACTCGCACGGGACGTAATCTCGTCAGTCATCTGGATTATATCAAGACGAATGGTCATACGGCAACGACGCTCTCCGAGAGCTACATTGACGTTACAAATCCGACACAGTACGACTACGGCAATATTCCGGTGCAGCTCAAGGCCGGTGTGACCTATACTCTTGTCATCGACTGGGAGGTGTACGGGCGTGATGATGCAAGCACCGGCAACACCAGTGCATCTTACTACATCGGCAAAGCCGGAACGACATCTGCATATATCCGCACCCGCACGAACGGTGTAAACCGTGTTGTCAAGCAGTACACTTTTGAGGAGGACATGAAGGGGCGTATATCGTGGTGTCCGAATAGCGACAGCTCACTGCCTGCTTGCTCCCGCTCCCGCATTATGCTGCTGGAGGGCGAGTACACCGCCGACACTGCCCCCGCATTCGAGCCGTGCGACAAGCAGAGCCTGACCGCCGACCTGCCAGAGACGGTCTACGGCGGTACGCTGGACTGGACGACCGGCCTGCTGACGGTGACGCATGAGGCAATCTCCTACGACGGCACTGAGGAGTGGACTTTCGCGCCCACAAACCATGTCTGCTCGCTCAATGGTATGCCGTCCAGGCTGCTGATCGGCAATCAGGAAGTGTATCACATCTGCTCGCACTACAGGCCGCGCAAATACGCCACGGGCGCATCGCAGACGGACAAGAGCTGCTACACGCTCAACACAACCACGCTGATGGTCAAGGACACGTCGCTGACGTCTCTGGAGGACTGGACGGCATACCTCGCATCGCAAGCCGCAGCGGGAACCCCCATGACCATCGTTTGGCAGCTGAAGCCTGCCCGCTATGTCACGCATCAGCTCACGCCCCAGCAGCTGGACATGCTCAAGGGCTGCAATGCCGTGTGGAGCGATGCGGGCGAGACGTCAGTTGTGTACATAGCGGATACGAAGCTGTATATCGATAACGCCGTGGCGGCGATCGCGGCGGCGATCATCAACAACTAAGGAGGTATACCCACCATGAAAAACGTGTTTGCGAAGGTGATTGCCCGTGGCAGCTTTGACCTCAACGGCATCCTGAAGAACATTGATGCGTACCACATCGAAGGTAAGTTGACCGACGAGGAGCGCGCGGAGCTTGTCGCTATGGCACGCGGTGACGCAAAGGCCCATGTAAACCCTGCGGAGGAAATCCCGAAGCTGTGGGAGGCCATCCGGCAGCTGCGCAAGATGCTCGCCGAAAAGAACGGCGAGATCGAAGAGGGCGTGGATGAGGCGGACGTACCTGAGTACGTCCAGCCTTCCGGCGCGCATGATGCTTATTTCCGGGACGACATGGTAAAGTACAACGGTAAGCTGTACCTGTGCGTTGCGCCGGATGGCGTGGCGTGCGTGTGGTCGCCTGATGTGATGCCCGGATACTGGCAGGTGATGTGATATGATCAAGGCAGCAGCACTGATTGCACTTTTCCGAAAGGCATTGGCGGAAAAATGGGGCTATATCTGGGGCAAGCGTGGACAGGTCTGGACGCAGAGCATGCAGGATAAGGCCACGCGTGACGCGACGGTAAGATACGACTCCAAGTGGGTGGGACGCAGGGTGGCGGACTGTTCTGGCCTGTTTGTGTGGGCCTACGATGAGTTGGGTTACGACATCTACCACGGAAGCAACACCATCTTTAACAAGCATACCAGCAAAACCGGCGCAGTATACGGGGAGGTAGAGATTTTCCCCGGAACGGCCGTGTTCCAGGTGGTGGACGGCCGCAGGACGCACATCGGCTTGTACGTCGGTGCCGGAAAGTGCATCGAGGCGCGCGGTACGATTTCCGGCGTGATCGAGAGCGATCTGTCCGAATGGGACGAGTGGGGTATGCTGTCCGCGGTGGACTACACGGACATGGCGCCGGACTTCATCATCACGGGAATCAAGACCCTGCGCCGCGGTGACAGTGGCCTGAGCGTCAAGGATTTGCAGGAGCAGCTGATCGCGCTCGGCTATGACGTGGGTAGCAAGGGCGCTGACGGCATCTACGGCGCGAAAACTGAGGCAGCAGTCCAGGACTTCCAGCGCAAGAACGGCCTCACGGCGGACGGAATCGCGGGGAAGCAGACTATGGCGGCCCTGCGCAAGACGGATGAGGATATTGAGCCGGAGGCGCCGGAGGATGATGAGCCGGTTGAGGAGATGTCGCTGGAGAAAAAGGTGGACGTTCTCTGGGAGTGGATGCAGAGCATGAAGGACGGTGGGGAAAATGGGTAATCCCATCAAGGCCATTGGGGAGTGGCTGGCCAATGCGCTGGCCGAAAAGATCACCGAGCCGATCACAGCTCTC